>VGDZ01000001.1 GCA_016869515.1 Alphaproteobacteria bacterium
CACGCGCCGCGAGCGGAAATTCATCGGCACATGGCCATCGGATGTCACCAGCACCGCCGACAGCGACAAAGGATTGCCCATCCATCGCCGCGGTGCGGCCAAGGCCCAGGCCGGCTTGGCGACATTGGTGCCTTGATAGAGCTTGTAGCTGGTGCGGCCCAGCCGCAGCGAGACCGCTTTGCCGCGTCGCGCCACGGCAAGTACGCGATAGAGCGGCAGGTCCTCGAGTGCGACCCCGGTCTTGCCCTGCCGGCGCCACCAGGATTCGATGTCGCGCAACTGACTGGGCGAATAGGCCACGCCGGCCTCGGGCCGATCCTCCCAGCCGATGCGCTCGAGCGGCATGTCGCCTTGCCATAGGATGCGATAGCGCGGCCGGGTCACGGCTGGTTAAACTAGGGGGCAATCGGGGGGAATGCCATGCGATTTGCGAGACTATGCGCCTTCGCCGGCTGGCTGTGGGCGGGATTGGCGGCCGCGGCCGAGACGCCGATCGTGTTCGTCCATGGCAACGGCGATCATGCTGGATTGTGGCAGACCGTGATCTGGCGCTTCGAAGCCAATGGCTACGATCCCGGCCGGCTGTTCGCCATCGACTTCCCGCATCCGCTGGCCCGCAGCGACGACACCAAGCCCCAACCCGGGCGCAGTTCGACCGAGGAGCAGCGCGGCCAGCTCGCCGCCTTCGTAGCCGAGGTCAAGCGCCGCACCGGCGCCGACAAGGTGGCGCTGGTCGGCAATTCGCGCGGCGGCAATTCGATCCGCAACTACGTCAAGAACGGCGGCGCGGCCCATGTCTCGCATGTCGTGCTGGGCGGCGCGGTCAATCACGGCGTGTTCGCGGCCTCGGCCAACACCGGCTCCGAGTTCAACGGCGCGGGCGAATTCATGACCCGGCTCAACGCCGGGCCGGACGAGGTGGCGGCGGGCGTCGCCTTTCTCACCCTGCGCTCGGACAGCAACGACAAGTACGCCCAACCCGAAGGCCGCTTCATCGGCCAGGCCGGCCGGCCGACCGGGATTTCCTATGATGCGCCGGCGCTGAAGGGCGCGACGAACGAGGTGCTGCCCGGGCTCGATCATCGCGAAGTGGCCTATCATTGGCTGGCCTTCGAGCGCAGCTATCGCTTCATCGTCGGCCGCGCCCCCGAGCGCCTCGACATTCCCGATGTCGAGCGGCCGATCCTCGACGGCATGGTCCAGGGCATGCCGGGCGGTCAGCCCAGCAACCTGCCGCTGGCGGGGGCGCAGGTCGCGGTCTTTGCGGTCGACCCGGCCACAGGCCAGCGCCTCGGCCCTGCCGTCCACGCCAAGACCACCGCCGCCGACGGCCGCTGGGGCCCGTTCGCGGCACGGTCCGACGCCTATTATGAATTCGTGGTGGCGGCGCCGGGCGAGGCGGTGACCCATATCTACCGCACGCCGTTTCCGCGCTCGGCGCTTTACGTCAATCTGCGGCCGGGCCGGCTGGCCGAGGCCGACAAGAGCGCCGGCAGCGTCGTCACCATCACCCGCCCGCGCGGCTATTTCGGCCACGGCCGCGATCGCTTCACGCTCGACGGCCAGGTCCCGCCCGGGATCAACGAAGGCGTGCCCGGCGCTTCGACCGGCACGGTGCGTTTGCCCTCGGGGCCGCTACGCGGCCTCAAGGCTGAATTCAACGACGAGCGCCTGACGGTCCTGAGCTGGCCGGCGGCGGAAAACCGGGTGGTGTTCGCCGAGTTCCACCACTAGTTCGTGTTCGACTAACCACCCTGGAAGCGGCCTTCGCGGCGTTCGACGAAGGAACGCACGCCCTCGGCCGCATCCTCGCTGCGGGCGAGGCGGCTTTGCACCTGGACGAATTCGCCGATCGCCGCCGCCGGCCCTTCTTCGACGAAGCGACGCGAACTGGCAAGCGAAGCCTGCACCGCCAGCGGCGCCTGGCGGGCGATGGTCGCCGCCAGTTCGCGGCAGCGCGCCAGAACTTGGTCGGGCGGCACGATCTCCTGCACGAAGCCGATGCGCCGCGCCTCGTCGGCGCCGAACTCGTCGCCGGTCAACAACCAGCGCTGGGCATTGCCCCAGCCGGCGCGCTCGACCATGCGGAAGGTGGCGCCGCCGGTCGGCATGATGCCGCGCTTGACCTCGATCTGGGCGAAGCGGCTGTCGTGCCCGGCGACGACGATGTCACCGGCCAGCATCAGCTCGATGCCGATGGTGAAGCAGATGCCGCGCACGCCCACCACCAGCGGCTTGGTGCGCGCCGCGCCGCGCACGCCCAGCGGATCGACCAGCGCCGGATCGAAGCGCGCCTCGCCCGCGCGCATCAGGGCGGCGAAGCGCGGCAATTCGATGCCGGCGGTGAAATTGCGGCCATGCGCGAACAGCACGCCGGCGCGCAAATCCCGCTCGCGTTCGAGTCGGGTATAGGCCGCGGCCAATTGGGTCAGCATTTCCGGCGTGATGCCGTTGAGCTTGGCCGGCCGGTCGAGGCCGATCAGCAGCACATGGCCATCGGCTTCGACGGTGACGCGGCCTTCGGGCGGCGGAGGAGAGTCTGAGGATGGGGTCATGCCGCGATCCTAACACGCCGGCTTGCCGACATCCGACCCGATGGCCATACTCGACCCCTCGAACCGCCCCAGGGGAGAAGCCATGATCGTCCGTCTTGCTGCAGCGCTGGTCGTGCTCGGCGCCGTGCCTGTCCTGGCCAATGGATTGCCGCGCGCCGATCGTCCGGAAAGCGTCGGTCTGTCGTCGGACCGGCTCAAGCGCCTGACCGATGTCATGAAGGCCGGGGTCGACAAGGGCGAAATCCCGGGCGCGGTGGTGCTGATCGGCCGCGGCGGCAAGATCGCCTATCTCGAAGCCTTCGGCTTTCGCGACCGCGAGGCCAAGGCGCCGATGACCACCGATGTCATCTTCCGCATCGCCTCGATGACCAAGCCGATGACCTCGCTGGCGGCGCTGATGCTGGCCGAGGAAGGCAAACTGCACTTGGCCTCGCCGGTGGCGCGCTATCTGCCCGAGTTCAAGGACGTCATGGTCGGAATCGAAAAGAAGGACGCCGACGGCAAGGTCACGATCGAGACCGCCGCGCCAAGGCGGCCGATGACGGTGCAGGACCTGCTGCGCCACACCTCCGGTCTGACTTACGGCAACCAGACGTCCGAGATCAGGAAACAATACGTCGCCGCGGGCGTGATGAGCCGCGATCAGACCAATGCCGAGATGTCGGCCAAGCTGGCCAAGCTGCCGCTGGTGTTCCAACCCGGCACGACCTGGGAATATTCGATGGCGACCGACGTGCTGGCGCGCGTGGTCGAGGTGGTCTCGGGCAAGGATTTCGACGCTTTCCTGGCCGAGCGCATCACTGGCCGCCTGAAGATGGACGACAGCGGGTTTTGGGTCGAGGCGGCCAAGCAGGGCCGCTTGGCCGAGGCGCAGAATGGTCCCGACGGCAAGCGGCCGCCCCTGCCGAACGTCACGACGCGACCCAAATGGTATTCGGGCGGCGGCGGCATGGTTTCGACCGCGGCCGATTATGCCAGGCTCTGCCAGATGTTCCTCAATGGCGGCACGCTGGACGGCGCCCGCCTGGTCTCGCACAAGACCATCGAACTGATGACCGCCAATCACCTGCCGCCCGGCGTCTCGTACGGTCCGCTGACCGCGATCGGGTTCGAGGCGCTGGCGCCGACGCCCGAGTTCGGGCAGGGCTTCGGTCTCGGCTTCGCGGTGCGGACCGAGGCCGGTCGCAATCCGCTGCACGGCTCGGCCGGCGACTACTATTGGGGCGGCGCCCACGGCACCTATTTCTGGATCGACCCCAAGGAGCGGATGTTCGCCATCCTGATGATGCAGGCGCCCGCCCAGCGCCTGCCCTATCGCTATCTGATGCGCGAACTGGTTTATCAGGCGGTGATCGCTTCGCCCGCGGGCCATCGCCGGCAGACCGCCTCGGCCAACTGAAACCGGGGCCGGCGTGAGCCTGTTCGAACTCGACCGTTCGGGCTTGCGCCTGCCGCTGTCGCTGATCACGGGATTCCTCGGCAGCGGCAAGACCACGCTCCTCAACCGCGTGCTCAAGCGGAAGGAGATGGCCGATTCGGCGGTGATCATCAACGAGTTGGGCGAGATCGGGCTCGACCATCTTCTGGTCGAGCGGGTCGACGGCGACGTGGCGGTGCTGTCCTCGGGCTGCGTCTGTTGCACGCTGCGCGGCGAGTTGGAAGAGGCGCTGCGGGCGCTGTTCATCAAGCGCCAGCGGGCCGAACTGCCCGAATTCAAGCGCGTGCTGGTCGAGACCACCGGGCTGGCCGATCCGGCGCCGATCGTCGCCACGGTGCTGAACAATCCGATGGTGTCGCATTACTTCCGGCTGGATGCGGTGGTGACCACGGTCGATGCCGTCAACGGCGCCCGCCAGCTCGACCAAAACGCCGAATCGGTCAAGCAGGCGGCGATCGCCGATCGCCTGCTGATCACCAAGACCGATCTGGCATCGGCGGATGCGATCGAATCGCTGGAGGCGCGGCTTGCCCGCCTCAACCCGGCGGCGCAGCGCCTGCGCGCGATCCAGGGCGAGATCGACCCCGACCTCCTGTTCGGCTGCGGCTGGTGGGAAATCCGCAACAAGACCGGCGACGTTCGGGCCTGGTTGGCGGAAGAGACCGGCAAGGACGACCGTCATCATCACGACCGCGCACCTCATCACCATGGGCATGACCATGGACATGACCACGAGGTCCTCAACCACGATGCCCGCATCCGGCATTTTTCGCTGAGCTTCGATCAGCCCTTGGATTGGAACGTGGTCGCCACCTGGTTGGAAGCGCTGGTCGGCGGCGCGGGCGACAACCTGCTGCGCATGAAGGGCCTGCTCAATCTCAAGGGCGAGGACCAGCCGGTGGTGCTGCACGGCGTGCACCACATCTTCCATCCGCCGGTGCGGCTGGGTTCGTGGCCCAGCGCCGACCGGCGTTCGCGGCTGGTGTTCATCACCCGCGACATCACGCGAGCGATGATCGAGGACAGCTACTGCGCCTTCGCCAAAATGGCCGCGACCGATCCAGCCTGATCAGTTCGCCTTGGGCGCGCGTGTGTGCCAGTCGGTGGCGCGCTGATAGGCCGCGCCCAGGCGGAACAGCGTGCTTTCGTCGAACGGACGGCCGATCAACTGGAAGCCGATCGGCATGTCATGGGCGAAGCCGCCCGGCACCGACAGCGCCGGCAGGCCGAGATAGTTGATCGGCCGGCATAGCCGGGTGAAGGCGGCGATGATGGCGGTGGCGTTGGGCGAGCCGCCGACATCGGTCTCGGCGATGGTTGGCGTCGGCTTGACGTAGACCGGCGCTAACACCGCGTCGGCCTTGGCGAACAGGGCGAGGAATTCGCGCAGCGCCTGGCCGCGCCAGCGCATGGCGTCGAGATACTGCACCGCCGTCACCGCCATACCGGTCTGCAGCCGCGCCCGTACCTGGTCGCTGTAGAGCTGCGGGGTCTTGGCCATCCAATTGCGGTGATAGGTCGCCGCCTCGGCGTTGATCACCAGCATGGCGGCGGCGTTGACCCGTTCCATGTCGGGGGTCTCGACTTCGACCAGCTTGACTCCAAGTCGCTTGAATTCGGCCAAAGCCGCGTCCATCACCTTCGCGACTGCGGGATCGAGATCGTCGAAGAAGAACTTGCGCGGGATGGCCAGCCGCAAGCCCTTGGCCGGCTTGCGGCATTCGGCCAGGTAGTCCGGCACGCGCCGCGTGCTGGCGGTGGGATCGGCCGAGTCCGCTCCGGCGACGATACGCAGCATCAGCGCGCTGTCCTCGACCGTGCGGGTCAGCGTCCCGACCGTGTCGAGGGTGAAGGACAGCGGCATGGCGCCGGCTCGGCTGACCCGCGTCGTGGTCGGCTTGATCCCGGCCAGGCCGCAGAAATGCGCCGGCATGCGGATCGAGCCGCCGGTGTCCGAGCCGAGCGCGCCGAAGGCCAGTCGCGCCGCCACCGCCGAACCCGAACCACTGGACGAGCCGCCGGTGACCCGGCTCGGGTCCCAGGGATTGCGGCAATGGCCGAAATGCCAGTTGTGGCCGCTGGGTCCGAAGGCGAATTCGGCCATGTTGAGCGTGCCGAGATTGACCGCGCCCGCCGCGCCGAGGCGTTCGAGCGCGGTGGCCGTAGTATCGGCCACCCAGTCGCGGCGGATGGCGGAGCCGCAGGTCGCCACCTTGCCGAAGCGGTAATACATGTCCTTGTGCGCCAACGGCACACCCGCCAGCGGGCCGAGCTTGCGGCGCTTGGCCAGCGCCTGATCGACCGCCTTGGCTGATTTGAACGCCGCCTCGGGCTCGACCCGGATGAAGCAGTTCAGCTTGGGTTGCCATTCGGCGATGCGGTCGAGGCAGGCCTGCACCGCCTCGACCGACGAGATCTTGCACTTGGCGATGGCCTGGGCCAGCGCCGTCAGCGACAACTGGGTCGGATCGCTCATCGCTTGGCTCCTTCGGCCAGTGCGGCATCGAAGTCCGAAGGCTCGCGCTCGAACGGATGCGACTCGGCGCCCGGCGCGAACCGCGCCGCGGTTGCGCCCAGCGCGCTGGCGATGGCCTCGGTCGCTTGGGTCGGCAATTCGATGCGGTTGGCGGTGGCGATGGCGGCGACGATCGATGGGGTCATTGTGTCCTCGTGGCGATGTCCGAGCTTGACGCGTCGATGGCCGTCCTGGCAAGGCTCGCGTTCCCGATAGCGAGACAGAGACCATGGCCCGCATCCCCTACGCCGATCCCGCGCGCATCCATCCCAAGGCGCGCGCCGTGCTGGAATCGCTGCCGCCCGGCAACATCTTTCGCATCATCGCCCATGCCGAAACGGTGCTCGACCCGTTCAACCGCATGGGCGGCGCGCTGCTCAGGCGCGGCACGCTGGATCCGCGGCTGCGCGAGCTTGCCATCCTTCGCGTCGGGCATCTGGCCAAGGCGCGCTATGAGATCGCCCAGCACGAGGCGATCGGCCGCGACGTCGGCCTGAGCGAGGCCGAGATCGCCGGCCTGGCGCGGGGCGCGGACGACCCCGCCTTCGGTCCGCGCGAGAAGGCGGTGCTGCGTTTCGCCGACGATGTCGCCGTCAACGTGCGCGCCGGCGAACCGATCTTCGCCGCCGTGGCCGAGTTCCTCGACCATCGCCAAATGGTCGAACTGACGCTGTGCGTCGGCTTCTACATGATGGTGTCGCGGCTGCTGGAGACCTTCGACGTCGAGCTCGAAGACAAGCAGCTCTTGACCGGCTTCAAGTCTGGTCAAGTCGGCAGGTAGCAGACCGCCTCGATCTTGTTGCCGTCGGGATCGAACAGGAAGGCGGCGTAGTAATTGGCGGCGTATTCCGGTCGCAGGCCGGGCGGGCCGGCATCGCGTCCGCCGCCGGTCAGGCCTGCGGCATGAAAGCGGTCGACCTGTTCGCGGCTTTCGGCACGCAGGCAGACATGCACGCCGTGGCCGGGCGAAGCCGGCCGCGAGGCGTCATGGGGCTTGCCGATCCACAGCACGGGATGCTTTCGGCCGTAACCGACATGAGGTGGCTTGTCGTAGGCGCGGCCGAAACCGAGCGCGCCCATGACTGCGTCGTAAAATGCCCACGCTCGCGCCTCGTCCGAGACGCCAAGCGAAACATGGTCGATCACCCGCGACGCTTCAGCCATGGCATCAATTTTTTCAATAGTCCGCGATCGGCGGTTTTTTCGTCCGGCCGGTCGCGAAACAGCGTGTCGTGGCCGCCGCCGCGTTCCGCCTCGGGCCGGCCGTTGCTGTAATAGTAGAGCGCCAGCGAACGGCGGAACCATCCCTCGGGGCAGGTCAACGGATCGGGATGGCCGTGATAGCTTTGCGAGGTGGTGGAGAACACCACCATGCGGTTGAAGCCGGGCAGGACGCGCCGCCGGCACGCGGTCATGCCTTGGTCCCACAATTCGAGATGGCCGCCGTATTCCTCGCGCCAATCGCGATTGAGGTAGATCAGCACGTTGAGCCGGCGGTCGAGCTTGGTGACCGAATGGCGGTTGAAGTCGGCATGGATGCCGAGCTTGCCGCCGCGCGGGATCATGTGCAGCCCGCCGCCTTCCAGTCGGGGATCGGGAATCAGTCCTTGGATGCCGGACAGGCGCTCGAGAAAGCCAACGAATTCCGGACCGTTGAGGGCATGGAACATGGCTCGCGTGGCCGGCTTCATTTCGCTCAGGTCGCTGGCGGCGTATTTGATCTCGCGCGCATTGTCAAACCGCCGCCAGCGGATTTCCTCGGGAGTGGGGAACTCCGACAGCACAAGGTCCAGCACCGCGGGGTCGAACGGGTCGTCGATCGCGCAATGCGGAAAGGGATCGGCGCCGGCATAGCCGGCGGCATGGCGTTCGAGCGCGCGCGCGAGCCGCGCCGGGTCGATCAATTGCGGAAAACCCTGTTCCATCGGCATGCGATCCGGGAGGTAGGTGTAAAGCAAAGCCGCCCCGCCGCAAAGCGAATGCGGCGATAGGCCGCGATCAGGACAGGACGGCGAGCACGTCGGATTCGGGCGCGTCGGCGCCGGGAAAGGCCTTGCCGATGCCGCGCGCCAAGACGAAGCGCGGACGGCCGTCGCGGGTCTTCTTGTCCTGGCGCATCAGCGCATACAACGCGGCGGCGTCGGACTTTAGCCCATTGATCTGCGCGCGTCGCGTCGGCAGGCCGACCGCGGCCAGATGCGCTTCGACCCGCGCCCGATCCTCGGCCCGGCAGAGGCCAAGACGCTCGGACAGCCGAAACGCCATCGCCATGCCAAGCGCCACCGCCTCGCCGTGGCGCAGCGCTTCGTCGTAGCCCAGTGCCGCTTCGAGCGCGTGGCCGAAGGTGTGGCCGAGATTGAGCAGTTCGCGCATGCCCTGTTCGCGCTCGTCGGCCTCGACCACGCGCGCCTTGGCGCGGCAGCTATGCGTCACCCAGCCGGCGATGCGACCGAGATCGAGCGTTTCCAGCGCGCCGTGCTCGCGTTCGAGCTGGGCGAAGAAGGGGGTATCGTCGATCAGACCGTATTTGACGATTTCGGCGTAGCCGGCGCGACGTTCGCGCTCGGGCAGACTATGCAACAATCCCACGTCGGCGATCACCAGCCGCGGCTGGTGGAAGGCGCCGACCAGGTTCTTGCCTTGGCGGACGTCGATCGCGGTCTTGCCGCCGACCGAGGAATCGACCTGGGCCAGAAGCGTGGTCGGAATCTGCGCGTAGTCGACCCCGCGCTTGAGGATCGCGGCGGCGAACCCGGCCAGGTCGCCGATCACGCCGCCGCCGAAGGCCAGGATCAGATCGCGCCGCTCGACCCCTAGGTCGAGCAGCCGATCGAGCAACCCGGCCAGTCCCTCGAAACTCTTGGTCGACTCGCCCGCCGGCAGCACGATCGACTCGCATCCCAGCCCGGCCGCGCGCAGTGCCGCGGTCAGCCTTTCGCCATGCAGCGGCCAGACATTGCGGTCGCTGACCGCCACCACCCGGCCGCGCCCGGCCAAAGGCGCGATCAGCGCGCCGGCGCGGTCGATCGCGCCGACACCGACATGGATGTCGTAGGCGCGCGCGCCCAGCCCGACCTTGACCACGGTGGTTTCAGGCATGGTCGGTCGCCCGCCGGTTCAGTTCCTGCACGATCGACTCGACCACCGTCTCGTGCGGTCCGTCGCCGGAATCGATCACGATATCGGCCTCGGCATAGAAGGGATGGCGCTCGGCCATCAGCCGTTCGAGCACCGCCCGCGGATCGCCCTGGCTGAGCAGCGGCCGCGTGCCGCGCCGTTTGACCCGCTTGAGCAGCGTGTCGATCGTCGCCCGCAACCAGATCGACCATCCGGCCGCCTTGATGCGGGCGCGGTTCTCGGGATCGACGAAGGCGCCGCCGCCGGTGGCCAGTACCTGGCGCGGGCCTTCCAACAGCCGTGCGATCACCCGCCGCTCGCCGTCGCGGAAATAGGGCTCGCCATGCTGGGCGAAGATCTCGGACACGGTCATGCCGGCGGCTTTCTCGATCTCGGCGTCGGCATCGACGAACGGCAGCTCCAGGCGCGCCGCCAGCCGCTTGCCGATGCTGGTCTTGCCGGCGCCCATCAAGCCCACCAGAACGAGGCTGCGATCCGCGGCAGGGGTCATCGACCGTCCGCGCGAGAGACTTGAGCTTGCCGCCATTCTGCCATAATCACAACCTACCACAGAGGTCGATCGGCGCGGGGCGCCAGGAAGCGATCGGGTGATGCCGCGATTGTCCACCATCATCATAGCCGTCGGCCTGATCGCCATCGCGGGCTTCGTGGTGTTCCTGGCGACCTGGGATATTCCGGCCCCGTCGGGGCGGATCGAACGCGTCATCCCCAACGAGCGGTTCGAACGCAAATGAAGCGCTGGCTGACGGCATGTCTGTTGCTGGCCCTGGCCGAAGGCGCCGCGGCGCAAGGCCGCGGTCCCGTGCAGTTGTTCAAGCCCGATTCCGATCCGCCCGCCTCGAGCCAACCGACCCAGGAGGGCGCGCGCGATCCCTCCCTGCCGCCGGCTTCGGCGCCGCCCCCCGCCGTGACGGCTTCGCCCGGCGGCATCGACGTCAGCACGCTTTCGGCGATGGACCCGGCCGGCGTCGGCATGAGCGACGCCGAAGGCGGTCTAGGCGCCGATTTGTGGCAGGGCTCGAGCCACGAGGCGGTGGTGCGTTTTCTCGACCAGTTGCCGGTCGAGACCGCGACCGGCACCGCGCGCGCTTTGACGCGGCGGCTGTTGTTGACCGCGGCCACGCCGCCCGCCGCCAAGCCGGGGCTGCCCTCGATCTACGGCCTTCGTATTTCGCGCCTGGTGGCCGGGGGAATGCTGATCGAGGCAGCCGAATTGTTGCGGCGGGCGCGGCCTGCGGCCGGCGATCACGTGGCCGGAACGGCCGAGATCGATCTTCTCTTGCTGCTGGAGGACGATGCCGGCGCCTGCCAACGCATCCAGGCCCTGGTGCGCGAGACCGACGGTGCCGACATCGTCAAGGCGTTGGCCTATTGCCAAGCGCAGTCCGGCAACAAGGCGGCGGCGCAGACCTCGCTCGGCATCCTGCGCGAACAGAAAGTCGCCGACGACGGCACGCTGCGGCTGTTGGCGATCCTGGTCGGCGAAGCGAGCGGGCGCATCGACAGCCTGCCCAAACCCAGCCCGCTGCAATTGGCGATCCTGCGCCAATTGCGCCAGCCGATTCCCAACGACTTCGTCGCCAATGCCGGGCCCGGCGTGCTGGCGGCGGTGTTGCGCCTGCCGGTGCTGCAGCGCGCGCCCGACCAGCGCCTGCGCGCGGCCGAGCGTGCCGAGGCGCTGGGCGTGCTTTCGGCCGAAGGCCTGGCGCAAGTCTATGCCGCGATCGAGTTCAAGCCGGAGCAGCTTGAAGCCGCGCTGAGCGAAGTCAGCCCCGCGGCCGGCGCCAATGTCGGCGCGCTGTTCCATCGCGCAGGTGAACTCAAGGCCAATCCGCGCGATCGGCTGCGCGCGCTGCGCTTGGCGATTGCACATGGCCGGCATTTGGGCCAGTTGCCGACCATGGCGCGGGTCAACCGTTCGCTGACCCGCGACATCGCTCCTGGCGGCGAGCATGTCATTGCCGCGCCCGACATCGTCCGCTCGCTGCTGGCATCGGGCGATCTCGAGGGCGCGCGCAACTGGTTCGAATTCCTCACCCGGGTCGGCGGCGCGGGCGAGGGCGAGACCGCGCTGACGGCGATCGGCCCGCTGATGGTTCTGGCCGACGCCAAGCTGCAGTCGCCCTCCGGCGCCAAGCTGCGGCTTTGGGTGGCTGGCCAGCCCGAACCCGACCGTGCGCCGCGTTTCGGCCTGCTGGTCAATCTGCTGCACGGCCTCGGGCTGTCGGTCGACGGCGAGGCCGGGGCCGACCTGCCGCCGGGCCCGGCGGTGGTGCAGTCGCCCATGCCCAGCCCCTGGCTGTGGCAGATCGTCCAAGGCGGATCGCATCAACCGCGCGGCGAGACCATCGCCGCAATCGTCGCTCTGGCCGCCGACAAGCAGGCCGCCAAGCTTCATCCCGCGGCCTGGGCGGCGATGATCGAGACCCTGCGCGGCCTCAAGCTTGACAAAGAGGCCCACACCATGGCGGTCGAACTGGGTCTGGCCGCGGGCCTGTGAATGCGACCGATCAGGCGTTGATCGAGGCCTTTCTCGAACAGCTCAGCGCCGAGCGCGGCGCCGCCCGCAACACGCTGGAAGCCTATCGGCGCGACCTGACCGATCTGGCCTTGTGGTTGCGGGCGCGGGGCCAGGATCTGGCGCGCGTTACCGGCGAAGATCTTCGGGCCTATCTGGCCGGACTGACCGTGGCCGGCCTGTCGCCGTCGACGGCGGCGCGGCGGCTGTCCTGCGTCAAGCAGTTCTTCCGCCAGGCCTATGCCGACGGCCGGCGCGGCGACGATCCTTCGGCGGCGCTGGATGCGCCCAAGCGCGGCCGCGCCTTGCCCAAGATCCTGGGCGAAAAAGAGGTTGGGCGGCTGCTGACGACAGCGCGCGATTGGCCGGCCAAGGACGGCCCGCGCCTGCGCGCCCTGATCGAACTGCTTTACGCCACCGGCCTGCGGGCCAGCGAACTGATCGCGCTGCCGGCCACGGCCGTTGCCGGCGAACGGCGCCTGATCCTGGTCAAGGGAAAGGGCGGGCGCGAGCGCCTGGTGCCGTTGTCGGAGCCGGCGCGGGCCGCGCTCGCGGCATGGCTTTCGGGGCGCGGCAAGGCGCAATCGAAATGGCTGTTCCCCTCGCACGCCGCATCGGGTCACATGACGCGCCAGCATCTCGGCCAGATGCTGAAGCGCCTGGCGGCGGCGGCGGGCGTGCCGGTCCGTAAAGTCTCGCCTCATGTCCTGCGCCATGCCTTCGCCAGCCATCTGCTCGCCCATGGCGCCGATCTGCGCGCGGTGCAGCGGCTGCTGGGCCATGCCGACATCTCGACCACGCAGATCTACACCCATCTGGCCGACGAGCGCCTGCGGCGACTGGTCGCCGAAGGCCATCCCCTGGCGCAATTGACAGGCCGCGGGCGAGGCGCCAATTTGCGCCGCCGCCAAGACCCCGGGAGCCGGACGCGATGAGTTTCAAGGTCGTCGAACCCTGCACGCCGCGCCTCAATCGCTGCGAATTGGCGGTGCCCGGTTCCTCGCCGCAGATGTTCGAGAAGGCGGCGCGCTCCAAGGCCGATGTCGTCTTCCTCGACCTCGAGGATGCGGTCGCGCCCGACGAAAAGCCCAAGGCCCGGCGCAACGTCGTCCAGGCGCTGAACGAGGTCGATTGGGGCCGCAAGACGCTGTCGGTGCGCATCAACGGCCTCGACACCCACTACGCCTATCGCGACATCATCGACGTGGTCGAGCAGGCCGGCAAGCGCCTCGACCTGGTGATGATTCCCAAGATCGGCACCGCCGCCGATGTCTACGCGGTCGACATGCTGTTGACCCAGATTGAAGCGGCGATGGGGCTGAAGAAGCGCATCGGCATCGAAGTGATCGTCGAGACCGCGCTGGGGCTGGCCAATGTCGAAGCCATCGCCGGCGCCTCGCGGCGGTTGGAATCGCTGCATTTCGGAGTGGCCGATTTTTCGGCCTCGACCCGCGCCCGCACCGTCAACATCGGCGGCCCCAACCCGCTTTACGTCGTCATGGCCGACGCCGACGTCGCCGGCAATCGCGCCGTGTCCTGGGCCGATCCCTGGCATTATGCCGTCGCCCGGCTAGTGGTGGCGGCGCGCGCCAACGGCCTGCGGCCGATCGACGGTCCCTATGGCGACTTCCGCGACGGCGAAGGCTATCGCGCCGCGGCCCGGCGCTCGGTGGCGCTGGGCTGCGAAGGCAAGTGGGCGATCCATCCCAGCCAGATCGAGATCGCCAACGAGGTCTTCACCCCGCCGGCTTCCGAGATAGAGAAAGCGCGCCGCATCCTGGCGGCGATGGATCAGGCCGGACGCGAGGGCAAAGGCGCGGTGCAGCTCGACGGCAAGCTGATCGACCTGGCGTCGATCCGCCAGGCGCAGTCGATGGTGGCGCAGGCCGAGGCGATCGCGCGCGGCGGCTGAGGGCATGAACCGCTTCCTCGACTTCGAAAAGCCGATCGCCGAGCTGGAAGGCAAGCTGGCCGAATTGCGCCAGCTGGGAGACGCCGGCGGCGCCGGCATCGGCGAGGAACTGGCCAATCTCGAATCCAAGGTCGAGAAGCTGCTGCGCCAGACCTACGCCAAGCTGACGCCCTGGCAGAAGACCCAGGTGGCGCGGCACCAGGACCGGCCGCAATTCTCGGCCATCGTCGCCGGCATGGTCGAAGGCTTCACGCCCCTGGCGGGCGATCGCGCCTTCGCCGACGACAAGGCGATCCAAGGCGGCATCGGCCGCATCCGCGGCCGCGCCGTCATGATCATCGGCCACGAGAAGGGCAGCGATACCGCCAGCCGCCTCAAGCACAATTTCGGCATGGCCCGGCCCGAGGGCTATCGCAAGGCGATCCGGTTGATGGGCCTCGCCGACCGTTTCGGCCTGCCGGTTGTGACGCTGGTCGATACGCCGGGCGCGTTCCCCGGCATCGATGCCGAGGCGCGCGGCCAGGCCGAAGCCATTGCGCGTTCGACCGAGGCCACGCTCGGTCTCGGCGTGCCGGTGGTGGCCTGCGTGATCGGCGAGGGCGGCTCGGGAGGCGCGATCGCCCTGGCTGCGGCCAATCGCGTCTTGATGTTCGAGCACGCGGTCTATTCGGTAATCTCGCCAGAGGCCTGTTCCTCGATCCTGTGGCGCGGCACCGACAAGGCCGAACTAGCCGCCGAGGCGCTGCGGCTGACGGCGCAGGACTTGTTCCAACTCAAGGTGGTCGATGCCGTGATCCCCGAGCCGATCGGCGGTGCGCATCGCGATCCCAAGGCGGCGATCCGGTCCCTGGCCGACGCCATCGAGCGGAACCTGACCGAACTGGATGGCCAGAGCCGGTCTTCGCTCAAGGCGCGGCGGCGCCACAAGTTCCTCGACCTGGGCAAGGTGGGGCTGTGACGTGATCTTCCACATCTGCCCGCGGGCGGAGTGGGAGGAAGCCCAGCGCGCCGGTCGCTATGTCGGCAGCGCCGCATCCTTGAGAGACGGGTTCCTGCATTTCTCGACCGCAAGCCAGATCGTCGAATCCGCCGCCAAGCATTGGGCCGGCAAGGAGGATTTGATCTTGCTGGCAGCAGACGAGGCCGCGCTGGGCGGGTCGGTCAAGTGGGAGAAGTCGCGCGGCGGCGCGTTGTTTCCCCATGTCTATGGCCCGATTCCGCTGACTGCAGTGACCTGGAGCAAGCGCTTGCCGCTGGGCGCCGACGGCCGTCACGCCTTCCCGCCGCTATGACGTTCTATCGGTTGGCGCGACCGCTGCTGTTCGCGCTCGAGCCCGAGCGCGCCCATAGATTGGCGCTCGCGGCCCTGCGCTGGGGCCTGGTGCCGGCGGACCGCGGACAAGACGATCCGATCCTATCCGTTCAGGCCTTAGGGCGGACCCTGTCCAACCCGCTCGGGCTGGCGCCCGGCATCGACAAGGGCGCCGAGGCGATCGAAAGCCTATCGGCCTTGGGCTTTGCCCTGATCGAGGTCGGCGGCGTCACCTTGCGCCAGCAGGCCGGCAATCCACGCCCGCGCCTGTTCCGCCTGGTCGAGGACCGGGCACTGATCAATCGCATGGGTTTCAACAATCCGGGGCTCGATGTGGTGGCGGCGCGCTTGGCGGCCAGGCGCGGCGGCGGCATGGTCGGAGTCAATATCGGCCTCAACAAGGACTCGACCGCGCCCGAGGCGGATTACGCCGCCTGCGTCGCCAAGCTGTCTTCGGTCGCCGATTTCCTGACCGTCAACGTGTCCTCGCCCAACACGCCTGGCCTTCGGGCGCTGCAGCGGCGCGAGGCGCTGGACGCCATCGTCCGTGCCGCTCAGGCGGCACGCGCCCGGCCAGTGCCGCTTTTGGTCAAGATCGCGCCCGACTTGGACCAAAGCGAGAGCGAGGCTCTGGCCGAAGTGGCGTTGGCGCGCGGCATCGACGGCCTGGTGGTGTCGAACACGACGCTTGCCCGGCCACCCGGATTGCTCAGCCCCTTGGCGGCCGAAAGCGGTGGGCTGTCAGGGCCGCCCTTGTTCGCCGCCTCGACCGCGCTGTTGGCGCGCATCCGGCGCCTGACCGCCGGCCGGTTGCTTTTGATCGGGGTCGGCGGCGTGTCCTCGGGCGCCGATGCCTACGCCAAGATCCGTGCCGGGGCGAGCTTGGTGCAGCTTTATACCGCGATGATCTACCAGGGACCGGGCATCGCCGCCGGCATCAAGTCGGAGCTGGCGGCGCTGTTGCGGCGGGACGGGTTTGTCCGGCTGTCGGATGCCATCGGAGTCGATGTGCGATGAGGTTTCTTGCCGGCCTGTCGGAAATCGCGGATTCGTTCGACGCCTTGCTGCTCGACCTTTGGGGCGTGGTGCATAACGGCCGGCGTCCTTATCCCGGCGTGGTCGACTGCCTCGCGGCGCTATCGAAGCAGGGCAAGCGCGTGATCTTCCTTTCCAACGCGCCGCGACCGCATACCGAGATTTACGGCCAGCTGGCGACCATCGGCATCCCGCGACCGCTTTACGAATCCGTCGTCACTTCGGGCGATGCCGCCGTGGTCGCGCTTACCAGGCGCAGCGATCCCGATCATGCCGATTTAGGCCGCCGCTTTTATATGTTGGGGCCGGAACGCGATCGTCCGGTCCTGGCCTTGATCGCGGGCGAAGAAGTCCAAAGCGCCGAGGCGGCGGATTACGTGCTGTGCACCGGCCTGTTCGACGACGAGCGCGAGACCGCCGCCGACTATCGCGACACGCTTGCGGGGATGCTGCGGCGCGCCACGCCGCTGTTGTGCCTCAACCCCGATCTCAGCGTCATCCGGGGCGAGCGCGAGATTCCCTGCGCCGGCGCGCTGGCCGAGGCCTATGCGCGCATCGGCGGCAAAGTGGTGATGCACGGCAAGCCGTTTCCCGGCATCTACCGCCTGGCCGAGGAGAAACTGACCAAGGTCGATACCGGGCGCATCCTGGCGGTCGGCGATCGGCTCGACACCGACATCGCCGGCGCCAAACGGGTCGGGCTGGCGGCGGCCTTGGTCACCGGCGGCGTGCTGGCGGCGGAACTGGGTGTCGGCTATGGCGTGCCGGCCGATGCGGCGCGGCTGTCGGCGGTGGTCGCCAAGGCCGACGCCAAGCCCGATTTTGTCCTGCCGGGCTTGGCTTGGTAGTCAGGTCACGGGCTGCTTGATCTTGAATTCGGGCCGGTCCCATTCGCGCCCGGCCATGACTTCGCCCCAGCGCTCGACCGCGTCCCAGACATCGACAAAGCGCAAATAGAGCGGCGGCAGGCCGAAGCGCACAATGTCCGGCGGGCGGAAATCGCCCACCACCTTGCGCGCGATCAGGGCCTGCATGACGGCATAGGCTTCGCGATGGCGAAAGCTGGCCTGGCTGCCGCGCGCATTCGGATCGCGCGGCGTGACCGGCTCGAAGCCGTGGCCCGCCAGGCGCCGCTCGGTCAAGGCGAGGAACAGGGCCACCAATGCCTCGCTCTTGGCCCGTAGGGCGGCAGGGTCGACGCCATCGAACGTGGCCAGCCCGGCTTCGAGGCCGCGCATGGACAGGATCGGCGGCGTGCCGCTGAGTTGCCGCGCGATCCCAGGCGCGGGCCGGTATTGCGGATCGAAATCGAACGGCCGGGCATGTCCCATCCAGCCGGCGATCGGCTGGGCGATCGCGGCGTGATGGCGGCGAGCGACGTAGACATAGGCCGGCGCGCCCGGGCCGCCGTTGAGGAACTTGTAGCCGCAGCCCACCGCCAGATCGACGTCGAGCCTGTCGAGTTCCAGGTCCATTGCCCCGGTCGAATGCGACAGATCCCACAGCACCAGCGCGCCGGCGCGATGCGCCGCCTCGGTCGCCGCCGCCATATCGTGGCGCCTTCCGCTGCGATAGTCGACATGGGTCAGGGTCAGGATCGCGGTATCGGCATCGAGGGCCGCGAGCGGGTCCTCGACCGTCCGCACGACCACGCCCGGCACCAGCCGCGCCAGCCCTTCGGCGATATAGAGATCGGTCGGGAAGTTGCGACCTTCGGTCAGGATGGTCCGGCGCCTGGGACGCAGCGACAAGGCGCCGGCCAGAAGTTTGAACAGATCGACCGAAGTGCTGTCGGCGACAATGACCTGATCGGGCGCGGCGCCGATCAACCGCGCCACCTTGGCGCCCAGCCGCGCCGGCAGATCGATCCACCCCGCCTTGTTCCAGGAACCGATCAGTCCTTCGCCCCATTCGCCTTCGACCGCGCGCGCCAACAATTCGGGCGCCGCCGCTGGCATCGGTCCCAGCGAATTGCCGTCGAGATAGATCAAGTTCTCGGGGATGCGGAACCGGTCCCGCACCGCCCGCAAGGGGTCGTCGCGATCGCGCTCCAGACAGTCCGCCCGGTTCATCTCAGCCCGTCCGCAACAGCGACATCGGCCGCCGGCCGAGAATCCGCCAAGTCGCCGCCAGGCCCAGGCCCAAGGTCAGGACGATGCCGGTTGCAGCCGCTGCCGCCGACCCGGCCAGCGGCAGGACGAAGGAAATCTCCAGCAGCCACTCGACCACCGCCCAGGCCGCGATCAGGCCGAACAGCAGCGCGACCGCGCCAGCCAGCGCGCCCAGCAACGCGAATTCCAGCGCCAGCGCCAGCGTCAGGTCGCGCCGGGTCGCACCGACGGTCTTCAGCACCACGGCATCGTAGACCCGCCGATGGTGCCCGGCCGAGACCGCTCCTGCCAGCACCAACAACCCGGCCAGGATGGCGATGGCGGCGCAGACCCGCACCCCCCAGCCGATCGCAGCCAGATTCTCGGCCACGGTTTCGATCACCTCCCGCACGCGTACGATCGACACCCCGGAGAACCGATCCGAAATCGAGCGGAACAGCGCCTCCTCGCCCGCGGCCTCGACCCGCACCGAAGCGATATGGACATGGGGCGCGCCCTCGAAGGTCCCGGGCGCGAAGATGGCGACGAAATTGATGCCGAACTCGGTCCAGTCGAGTTCGCGCAGGTTGGCGATGCGCGCCTCGATCTCGCGGCCCAGCACGGCGATGGTCACCCGATCGCCGACGGCGAGGCCGAGGTCGCGGCCGACATCGCCCGACAGCGACAGCAAGGGCGGGCCGGCATAGTCCTTGGGCCACCACGCACCCGACACCAGCCGCGCCCCCGGCAGCGGATCGGATCGGAAGCTGAGGCCGAAATCGCCGCGCGTTACCCATTCGCTCGAGGGCGGAACCCGAAGATCGGCGATCCTCCGCTCGCCGACCCGGACGATGCGTCCGCGCATCATTGGCTGGCGGTTGAGATCCGAGGCGTGGGCGTGACCGCCGATGGCGGCATCGAACTCGGCGGCACGTTCCGGCGGGATGTCGATGAAGAAGAAGGTCGGCGCGCGATCGGGCACGCGATCGCGGATTTCGCGGCTGAAATTGGCTTCGATGGCGGTGACCGCGACCAGCGCGGTCAAGCCCGAGCCTAGCGACACCAGGATCGAGGCCGTCGGCGCGCCCGGGCGCGCGAGCGAAGATAGCGCCAACCGCCAAGGCGCGCTTGAGGGCCGCGGCACGCGCCGGGCCAGGGCACCGATGACACGTGCCAGGGCACCCAGCACCGAAAGCGTCACCATCGCGCCGGCCACAAACCAAGCGGCAAAGCTCGGTCGATCGCTGGTCGCGATCGCCAGCGCCGACAGCGCGACGATCAGCAGTGCCAGCACCGCCAGGTCTTTGGCGCCGGGCCGCGCCTCGGGCGGCGCGACGACGGCGCGAAACAGCCCGGCGGCCGAGGTCTCGCGTGCCTTGGCCAAGGGCCACAGCGTGAAAACCAGTGCTACCAGCAGGCCGAACAACGCCGCCCGTGCCATCGCCGCCGGCGCCAGCACCAACGGCGCAAGCGGCAACTTGTCGCCCAACAGGACGATGGCGATCGGCGGAATGAACAGGCCGATGGCAAGACCCAGCACGATCCCGACCGCGGCCAGCATCAGCACTTGGCCGAGATAGCTTTGGAACACCAGGCCGGATCCCGCGCCCAGACTTTTCAACACCGCGATCACGGTGGTCTTGCGTTCCATGTGATGGCGGACGGCGTTGGCGACGCCGATGCCGCCGATCAGCAGGGTCGCCATGCCGACCAGGGTCAAGAACACCGCCAGTCGGTCGACCGTCCGCCGCAAGGCCGGTTGGGCATTGCGGATGTCGCGGCGCTGCCAATGCGCGGTCGGGAAGTCGGCCGCCAGCCGCGCCAACCAAGCCTCCAAGGCCTCGTCCGGCGGCAAGGCCAGCCGATAAGCATGGCGGACCAGACTGCCCTCCTGGACCAAACCGCTGGCGGCCAGGCTGCGCCGGTCAATCATCAGCCGCGGTCCCAGGCTGACGACATTGGCGACGCGGTCGGGTTCGCGATGCAGCAGCGCGCGGATCGTCACATCGGTGGCGCCGATGGTCAGGCGATCGCCCAACCCGACGCCGAGCCGCGTCAGCAGCGTCGGTTCGACTACCGCGCCACCATCGGCCAAGAGGAGATCGAGAGATTGGGCAGGCTCGAGCCGGAGACCGCCATACATCGGATAGCCGGCATCGACGCCCTTGAGTTCGACCAGAGTCCGCGCCCCCGAGGGCGCGAAGGCCATGGCGCGAAGCTCCTGGACTCTCGACATGCGTGCCGTGCGCGCCGTCAACGCATCGCGCGTCGCCGCGTCGAGATCGCGTCCGACCACGCGCAGTTCGACCTCGCCGCCCAGCAGCGCGCGGGCATTGTCCTGGATGCCGCTTACCAGGGCCGCACGAAATGCACCGACGCCGGCGATCGCCCCCACGCCCAGGGCAAGGCAGGCCAAGAAGACCCGAAATCCGGACAGGCCGCCGCGCAATTCGCGCCACGCCAAGCGCAACGCCATCACGGCGCGGTATCCCCTATTTTCATTGTGGCCGGCGACGCCATCCTCGTGATAAGCGATGACGCATCGATCGAGGGAGAGAAGCTATGCGACATTTCGCTATCCTGGCCGTTTTGGCGGCATTGGCCGTGGCCTTTCCGGCCGCCGCCGAGCATGCCGGAAAATCGCACAAGCTGGCATTGCAAGTCAGCGACAACGATCCTGCCAAGATGAACGCGGTGCTCAACGTCGCCGCCAACGTTTCCAAGCACTATTCCAACCTCGGCCACGAGGTCGAGATCGAGATCGTGGCCTTCAACGCCGGCCTGCACATGCTGCGCGAGGACACCTCGCCGGTGAAGGAGCGTTTGGCAAACTTCACCAAGAGCATGTCCAACGTCACGTTCGACGCTTGCATGAATACGGTCGAGAACATGACCAAGATCGAAGGCAAGCCGGTGCCGTTGCTTTCCTTCGCCAAGAAGGTTCCGGCGGGCGTGGTGACGCTGATCGAACTGGGCGAACACGGCTGGACGATCGTCCGTCCCTAGCCGCCCGCGGCCGCGGCCAAGGGGGAATCGAGCGCGCGGTCGTCGACGATCCGGCCGTCGGCCAGGCGCAGCACGCGATCGCAGCGCCGCGCCATAGCCTCCTCATGGGTGATCAGCACCAGCGTGGCGCCACGCTTGCGGCGGGTCTCGAACAGGAGGTCGGCGATCGCCAGCCCAGTCTGGGAATCGAGATTGCCGGTCGGCTCGTCGGCCAGGATCAAGGGCGCATCGGCGGCGAAGGCGCGGGCCAAGGCCACGCGCTGCTGCTCGCCGCCCGAGAGCTGCGAGGGGTAATGGCCGATGCGATGGCCGAGCCCGACCGCCGCCAGTCCTGCCCGCGCGCGGTCGAGGGCGTCCTCGCGCCCGGCGAATTCCAGCGGGATGGCGACGTTCTCCAGCGCGGTCATGGTCGGGATCAGGTGAAAGGCCTGGAAGACGATACCGATGGTCCGACGCCGGAACAACGCCAGCGCATCCTCGTCGCGATCGGTCAGGTCCTGGCCGTCGACCCGGACTCGGCCGGCGCTGGGCCGTTCCAGGCCGGCGATCACCGCCAACAGCGTCGACTTGCCCGAGCCCGACGGCCCGACCACCGCCACCGCCCGATCGCGGCCGATCGACAGGTCGATGCCGCGCAGCACGTTGACGGGACCGGCCGCGCCCCGCAGAGTGAGCGCCACCGCATCGAGTTCGATCATCGCCGCCTTGTGGTCCGTCATGATTCCGATCCGCGCGCACTATGGCCTTGTCGGCCGGGTTTTGGAACTGCTGGTGGCGCTGTGGCTGCTGGCCGCAATACCTGCGCTAGCGGCCGATCCGCCGCGCCGAATCCTGGCCTTGGGCGACAGCCTGACCGCCGGCTATGGCCTGCGCGCCGACGAAGCCTTTCCCGCCGTGCTCGAGCGCGCCCTTCTTGCCCGCGGCCATGCGGTGCGGGTGATCGATGCCGGCGTCTCGGGCGATACCTCGGCCGCCGGACGCCAGCGCCTGGGCTGGGTGCTGGCGGACCGGCCGGATTTCGCCATCGTCGAGCTGGGCGCCAATGACGGCCTGCGCGCGCTGCCGGTCGAAGCCATGCGCGCCAATCTCGACGCCATCCTGACCGAACTCAAGAGTCGCGGCATCGGCGTGCTGCTGGCCGGCATGAAGGCGCCGGCCAATCTCGGTGCCGACTATGCCCGCGCCTTCGAGGCGGTCTATCCCGAACTGGCGACGCGGCACGGCGTCCTGCTATATCCCTTCTTCCTCGACGGCGTGGCCGGCGATCCGACGCTGAACCAGCCCGACGGCATCCATCCCACCGCCGCCGGCGTGGCCCGCATCGTCGAGCGCATCCTGCCTTCGGTCGAACGCCTAATCCGCGGAGTTCCTTGAACATGCCCATGCAGTATCGGCCGCTCGGCAAAAGCGGCATTTCGGTCAGCGTCATCGGCCTCGGCACCATGACCTGGGGCCAGCAGAACAGCGAGGCCGAGGCCCATGCCCAGCTCGACTACGCGCTGGAACGCGGCATCACCCTGATCGACACCGCCGAGATGTACCCGGTGCCGCCGCGCAAGGAGACCCAGGGCCGCACCGAGAGCTACATCGGCACCTGGCTCAAGGCGCGCAAATGCCGCGACAAGATCGTGCTGGCGACCAAGGTCGCCGGCGGCAGCCGCGACGTCGATTGGCTGCGGCCCAAGCCGCAGCGGCTCGACCGCCGCAATATCACGGCTGCGATCGACGCCAGCCTCAAGCGCCTGCAGACTGACTATGTCGATCTTTACCAGACCCATTGGCCGGACCGGCCGGTCAACAATTTCGGCAAGCGCGACTATGTCCATGCCGATTGGGACGAGGCAGCGCCGTTGGAGGAGACGCTTGGGGTGCTGGCCGATTTGGTCAAGGCCGGCAAGGTGCGCGCGCTCGGCATCTCCAACGAGACGCCGTGGGGGACCATGCGCCTGTTGGCGGCGGCGGAACGGTCGGGACTGCCGCGCATCGTCTCGATCCAGAATCCCTACAACCTGCTCAATCGCGCCTTCGAGATCGGGGCGGCCGAGATCGCCCATCGCGAAAACGTCTCGCTGCTGGCCTATTCGCCGCTGGGCATGGGCGTGCTGAGCGGCAAGTACGCCGGCGGCGCCAAGCCGGCCGGCGCGCGCATGACGCTGTTCGAGCGCTTCAAGCGCTACACCACTCCAATCGGACTCGAGACCACGGACCTTTATGTCGCCATCGCCCGCAAGCACGGGCTCGACCCGGCGCAGATGGCGCTGTCTTTCGTCAACAGCCGACCCTTCGTCGCTTCAAATCTTATTGGCGCCACCACCATGGCCCAGCTCAAGGCCGACATCGATTCGATCGACCTGGCCTTGAAGCCCGAGGTCGAAGCCGAGATCCAGGCGGTGCACGCCCGCCACGGCAACGTCTGCGGCTGAGATGAAGCGCCTGTTCGTCGCCTTGGGTCTGCCCGAGGACGTCCGCCGCGCGCTGGCCGCGCTGGGCGGCGGCGTTCCGGGCGCGCGCTGGGTTCCGGCCGAGAACCACCACGTCACCTTGCGTTTCATCGGCGAGGTCGACGGCGGCCTGTTCCGCGACATCCAGGACCTGTTGGCGGGGGTGCGCGGCGCGCGGTTCGAATTGACCTTGCGCGGCGTCGATCATTTCGGCGGCGACCAGCCGCGCCAGATCATCGCCCGCGTGGTATCGAACCCCGCGCTCAGTCAATTGCGCAATTCGGTCGAGGCCGCGCTGGGCCGAGCCGGCCTTCCGGCCGAGGGCCGCAAATTCCAACCCCATGTCACGCTGGCTCGACTTAAGGGCGCGCCAATGGACCGGCTCAAGGCGTTCGAGGCGCATTACAATCTGTTCGCCGCCGGACCCTTCGCCGTGACCGAATTCTCGCTCTATTCGAGCTATCTCTCGGGCGAAGGCGCGATCTACACCGCCGAGGCCACTTACCCGCTCGGCTAGACCGTGATCGGTTCATAGGGAATCACGGCTGCGATTCCCTATGAACCGTGAATCGCGGTCCAGAACAGGATACGAGGGCATGATTCACGATCTGTCTTGAACTCTATGGTTCAATACAGATCGATCATGCCCTAAGCCCGCGAATCCCGCGGCCGAGGCGAAATGCGGTCGAGACTGCCGTGGCCGGCCAAATGATGCAGGATGGCCATGACCGTGTGCAGGCCGAGATAGGTCCACATCGCCGGCGCCAGGGCTTCGTGGAATTCGGACAGCAGATGCGAAAGCCGGCCCGCGGTGGCGGCGATGGCGATGCCGCTCGCGGCCAAAGCGGTCGCCAGCAGCAGGCCGATGCCCTGGACCGCCGCCGCCACAGCATCCCCTTCGGGCCGCGGCAATTCGAGGCGCAGAAGCGACGCCACACTGGTTCTTGCCGAATTCGCCAACTCGGCGCGGCGCGCCGCCGCGAACCACGGCACCAGCGCGCCCAACCGGCCGGTATGGACGCTCCACAGCCAAAGCAGCGTCGCCAGCGCCGCCACGGCATAGCCCAAATATTGATGCGCGCCGAAGGTCAGGCGCTGGAATCCGCTGCGCGCCTTTTCCGGCTCTTCGACCGCCAATCCCACCACCATGGCCAAGAGGCATGCCGCCGCCAAGCCGAAATGCAGCCAGCGCGTGACGCGACCATGAATCATGCTCGACACCTGGGCATTCGCTCGCCCTTCGCCCAGGGACAAGGTGACGCAGCCAGTCAGGCGGTCGGTATTTGCCCGCGTTGACCGCGCTCCGGGCTTTGGCGAAAATAGGGGCAGATTGACACCGAACGGGCGATTCATGAGCGGGCTTGATCGCAAGTCCTTGGAAGAATGGGCCAAACTGGCGGCCAAGGAACTCGACGGCAAATCGGTCGACGAACTGACGCGGCCGAGCCCGGAGGGGATTCCAATCAAGCCGCTTTATACCGCGGCCGACATCGAGGGCCTGGAACTGGACGGGCAGCTGCCCGGATTCGCGCCCTTCCTGCGCGGCGTCCGCGCCACCATGTACAGCCACCGGCCGTGGACCATCCGCCAATACGCCGGCTTCTCGACCGCCGAGGAATCCAACGCCTTCTACCGCCGCAATCTGGCGGCCGGCCAGAACGGATTGTCGATCGCCTTCGATCTGCCGACCCATCGCGGCTACGATTCGGACCATCCGCGCGTGGTCGGCGATGTCGGCAAGGCCGGGGTGGCGATCGACTCGGTCGAGGACATGAAGATCCTGTTCGACGGCATCCCGCTGGATCGGATGACGGTATCGATGACCATGAACGGCGCCGTGCTGCCGGTGATGGCCTGCTACATCGTCGCCGGCGAGGAACAGGGCGTGGCGCAAGGCAAGCTTGCCGGGACCATCCAGAACGACATCCTCAAGGAGTTCATGGTCCGCAACACCTACATCTATCCGCCGGCGCCCTCGATGCGGATCGTGGCCGACATCGTCGCCCACACCGCGCGCCACATGCCCAAGTTCAACTCGATCTCGATCTCGGGCTATCACATCCAGGAGGCCGGCGCGACCGCGGTCCAGGAACTCGGTTTCACCCTGGCCGACGGGCTCGAATACGTGCGCGCGGCGCAGGCCCGCGGGCTGGCGATCGACGATTTCGCGCCGCGGCTGTCGTTTTTCTTCGGCATCGGCATGGATTTCTTCGTCGAGATCGCCAAGCTGCGGGCGGCGCGGCTGCTGTGGGCCAGGCTGATGCGGCCGTTCGCGCCCAAGGATGCGCGTTCGGCCATGCTGCGCACGCATTGCCAGACCTCGGGCTGGTCGCTGACCGAGCAGGATCCCTACAACAACGTCGTCCGCACCGCCTACGAGGCGCTGGCGGCGGTGCTGGGCGGCACGCAATCGCTGCACACCAATTCCTTCGACGAGGCGATCGCGCTGCCGTCCGAGTTTTCGGCCCGCATCGCCCGCAATACCCAGCTGATCCTGGCCGAGGAGACCGGCATCCCGCGCGTGGTCGATCCGCTGGGCGGCTCCTACTACGTCGAGTGGCTAACCGACCGCATTGCCGCGGGCGCCCAGGCGCTGATCGACGAAGTCGAGGCGCTGGGCGGCATGACCCGCGCCATCGAGACCGGCTTGCCCAAGCTGCGGATCGAGGAAAGCGCGGCGCGGCGCCAGGCGGCGATCGACCGCGGCGCCGAGACTATCGTCGGCGTCAACAAGTACCGTCCGCCCGCGGCCGATGCGGTCGATGTGCGCGAGGTCGACAACAGCCGGGTGCGCGAGGCCCAGGTTGCGCGCCTGCATCGGGTGCGTAGCCAGCGCGACAAGGCGGCGGCCGAACGCGCGCTGGCGGCGCTGGAATCCGGCGCGCGCGGCGATGCCAACCTGCTCGAACTTTGTATCGCGGCGGCGCGGTCGCGCGTCACCGTCGGCGAAATGTCGGACGCAATGGAGCGCGCCTTTGGCCGCTTCCGCGCCGAATCGCGTTCGGTCAGCGGCGTCTACGCCGCCGCCTATCAGGGCGACGAGGGCTTCCAGCGCATCCGGCGCGAGGTCGAGGGCTTTGCCCGCGCCGAGGGCCGACGGCCGCGCATGCTGGTGGCCAAGCTCGGCCAGGACGGGCATGACCGCGGCGCCAAGGTCATCGCCACCGCCTTCGCCGATATCGGCTTCGACGTTGACATCGGCCCCTTGTTCCAGACCCCCGAGGAAGTGGCGCGCCAGGCGCTCGAATCCGACGTCCATGTCGTCGGCATCTCGACCCAGGCCGGCGCGCACAAGACCCTGATCCCGGCGCTGGTCGAGGAGTTGCGGCGCGCCGGCGCGGGCGACATCGTCGTCGTCGCCGGCGGCGTCATCCCGCGCCAGGACTACGCCGAATTGCGGGCCGCGGGCGTAGCCGCGGTCTTCGGACCCGGCACCAACATCCCGGCGGCGGCGGGCGAGATCCTGGCGCTCCTCGCCAAGCGCAAGCGCGCGGCGGCGTGACATGAAGGCCGGACTGATCGTCCTGCTGATCGCGCTCTTGGCCGTGCCGGCCTGGGCACAAAAAGGCGGCTATCAGCCCAAGGGCAAGGGCGTGTTCAGCGCCAACGGCCAGGAATTCCGCGTCGTCGCGCCGGGCGATTTTTGCGTCACCGAGGGCGATGTCTATGCCAAGGCGGCGCGGCGGGTGCAAAGCTACGCCACCGGCATGGTGGTGCATTCGGTGCTGGTCGACTGCAAGCAGCTCAAGGCCTTCGTCGACAACGGCGTGCAGTTCTACGCCTTTGGCCTGATCGCCACCCCCAAGGAAGACGCCGGCAAGCCCTACGAAGACGCGCGCCGCGACTACACCCGCTGGTTCGCCGAAAAGTACCGCATCACGGACGACATCCGCGTCCAGTTGCCCAAGCCCGAGGATCGCATCCAGCAGGTGGCCGAAGACGTCAAGGTCAACCAAACGCGGCGCGGCGGCATCATCCGCCAAAACCACGACGGGGTCTATTTCGCCACGCTGTGGGGCCGCAACGAGGACAAGCGCATAGTCAAGTACATCGGCATCACCGGCGCCACCATGGCCAAGCGCACCATCCTGCACTACATGCTGGTGACCGACTACAAAAACGCCAAGACCATCCGCAATCTGGAAAAACAGGTGGTTGACGGGGTCGATCAGTTGCTGACCCTCAACGCCAATCCCTTGGGCGGATGAGCGCGGCCGACCCGCTGCTGAGGGCGTGGACCGCGCTGGCGCCCGATCACGCCTTTCCGCCGTTGGCGTCCATGGTCGATGCCGCACGCCAGGCGCGCTATCACGCCGCGCTCGGCTGCGCGGTCGACTTCCAAGGCCAGGTCAATGCCGGCGTGCTGGCGCAGGACGCGATCCGGGTCTCGACCGTCGCCGGCATGCCCAATGACGGCCGCATTCATGTCGATCAGACCATCGTCCAGCACCGCCCGGTGCGATTGGGCGAGAAGCTGGTCGCGGAAAGCCGCTGGGGCGGCTTGACGCCCGCTCCGCGCGGCCAGCTGGCCCTCGGCCACTGCGACTTTCGCGCCGGGGATGGCTCGGTCCCGGTCGCGATGACCGGCTCGTTCCTGCTGCCGGGGCCGAGCGCGATCAAGGCCGAGAAGCGCGAACCGGAACGATCCGGCCTCGAGCCATGGACGATGCTGCGGCTCACGCCCGACGGCGTGCGCGCCTATTCGGCCGAAGTCGGCAACCGGATCCATTTCGATCCGGCTTTTGCCCAGGCGCACGGATTTCGTGCACCCGTGGCCCAGGGCCTGATGCAGGCCTGCGCCATCCTCGGCGCACTCGGGCCACGGCCGGCCTATCGCTTTCGCATGCGCTTTCTGCGTCCGGTGTTCTGGGACGATGTGGTCGGGATCTTGGCCGACCGGGACCTTGCACGATTTCTGTGCCTGGGTCCGCACGGCAAGCCCACCGCCGAAGCGACGCTGGATTAGTCCAGGCCCTTGGCCGACTGCGATCGAGCGCTTATCATGCCCGTCATGAGAATGATCGGCAGGTTTCTGGGCGGCTTGGTTCTGTGGCTGGCGACGCTTTCGGGCGCGGCTTGGGCCGAGACGCGCATCGGCGGCAACGGCCTGCACGAGCAGGATTGGTTCCTGCAGAGCTTTCTCGATCTGCGCGAGGATCTGGCCGAGGCTCGCGCCGCCGGCAAGCGGCTGGCGGTGGTGTTCGAGCAGCGCGGCTGCATCTACTGCACCCAGATGCACGAGAAACATCTCGAAAAAGCGGCGATCCGCGACTATCTCAAGGCCAATTTTGCCGTGCTGCAGCTCGATCTCTACGGTTCGCGCCAGGTGACCGATTTCGACGGTAAGGAAATCGAGGAACGCGCGCTGGCGCGGCGTCTCGGAGTCACGTCGACGCCGACCGTTGTCTTCTTTCACGACCAAGTCGCATCCGGTCAAGGCTGGCGCGAGGCCGAGGCAGCGCGCATGCGCGGCCTGCTGAAGCCGTTCGAATTCCTGGCGATGTTCCGCTATGTCAGGCAACGGGCCTATGCCACGGCCGAGTTCCCCGCCTGGCTCAAGGCCGAAATCGCGCAGGCCCGGGCTAGCGGCGTCGACATCGAAGCGTTCTGACGGGCCCGGCATGGGCGAAGACGGCAAAGCTCCCGGCCGACGCGAGGTCATGCGGCTGGGACTGGCCGCGACCGGCGCAGTCGCACTTGGCACCCAGCCGGCCGCCGCCGATCCCCGCAACCTGCCGCCCAATGTCCCGCCTTGGTCGAAAGGTCTTGGCGTCGGCGTTGGCAGCGCGCCCTATGGCCGGCCCTCGCCGCACGAGGACCATGTCGTCCGCCGCACCGTTTCCTGGCTGACGGCGACGCCGCATTCCTCGGTCAGCTTCACGCCTTTGCAGGCGCTGCACGGCACGGTCACGCCCAACGGACTGGTGTTCGAGCGCCATCACGCCGGATATCCTCTGATCGTGCCTGAGGATCATCGGCTGATGATCCATGGCCTGGTCGAGCGTCCGTTGATCCTGACCATGGCCGAGTTGGCGCGCTTTCCGTCGGTCAGCCGACTCCACTTCATCGAATGCACCTCGAATACCGGCATGGAATGGCGCGGCGCGCAGATGAACGCCGTGCAGTTCACCCACGGCATGTTGTCCTGCTGCGAGTGGACCGGGGTCCGGCTGGCGACCTTGCTGGCCGAATGCGGGGTGCGGCCCCAAGCCAAGTGGCTGCTGCTGGAAGGCGCCGATGCCGCCGGCATGACCCGGTCGTTGCCGATCGGGAAGGCGCTGGACGACACCATCATCGCCTGGGCGATGAACGGCGAGCGGCTGCGGCCCGAAAACGGCTATCCGGTGCGCGCCGTGGTGCCGGGTTGGGAAGCCAATCTCTGGGTCAAGTGGCTGCGGCGGATCGAGCTTGGCGACCAACCCTGGCACAGCCGCGAGGAGACCTCGAAATACACCGACCTGATGCCCGACGGCAAGGCGCGCCAATTCACCTTCGTGATGGAAGCCAAATCGGTCATCACCGATCCCTGCCCCGAGAATCCGCTGAGCGAGCATGGATTCCGCATGATCGGCGGCATCGCCTGGTCGGGCAACGGCAAGATCGCGCGGGTCGACGTCTCGGTCGACGGCGGCCGCAATTGGCGGCCGGCCGAGTTGGAGCAGCCGATCCTGGATCGCTGCCTGACGCGGTTCCGCATGCCCTGGCGGTGGACCGGCGAGGAAGCGGTGCTGATGAGTCGTGCGGTCGACGAGACCGGCTATGTCCAGCCCAGCATCGCCGAATTGCGTCGGGTGCGCGGCCTCAATTCGGTCTATCACAACAATGCGATCCAGGCCTGGCATGTCAGCCCGGCGGGCAAGGTCGACAATGTCCAGCTTGGCTAGGGCGGCGGCGATCGTGGTGGCGCTTGCGACCGTCACGCCTTCGGCGTCCGCCGAGCGTCTAGGCATCGGCCGCGTCCCCAGCCCGGCCGAAATCGCCGGCTGGGACATCGACGCGCGGCCCGACGGCCACGGCCTGCCGCGCGGTCAAGGCACGGTCGCCCAGGGCCTCAAGCTTTACGACAGCCTGTGCGCTTCTTGTCATGGCGATTTCGGCGAAGCGGTCGGGCGAAATCCCGAACTGGCCGGCGGCATCGGCAGCCTGACCGGGCCCGATCCGCGGCGCACGATCGGTTCCTATTGGCCTTATGCCGCCACGCTGTTCGACTATTTGCGCCGCGCCATGCCCTTCGGCGATGCCCAGTCGCTGGAAATCGACGAGCTTTACGCGCTGACCGCCTATACCCTGTTCCTAAACGACCTCCTGCCGACGGATGGCCGGCTTGACCAGGATTCGATCCACAGGCTAAAGATGCCCAACGCGGATGGTTTCGTATCGCCCGATCCGAGGCCGGAATTCCCGCCCAAGGCGCCTTGCATGACCAATTGCACCAGCGAGATTCGCATTCACTCCCGGGCCCGGACCAGTGACGGTGCCGGCGGGCAGGCGCGTTGACATGGCTAAAGCGGCAGCGTTGCCCTCGCGACTCAAGGCGCTGGAGACCCAGGCCGCGCTGGCCTGCGAGCTGATCAAGGCGCTGGGCAATCGCTGGCGGCTGATGGTGCTGTGCCATCTGGTCGACGGCGAGAAGACCGTGGGCGATCTCGAGCACGCGCTCGACATGCGCCAGCCGACGCTGTCGCAGCATCTGGCGCGGCTGCGCAAGGACGGCTTGGTCGAATCGCGCCGCGCCGGCAAGACGGTTTACTACAGCGTCGCCAGCGCCGAAGCCACCGCCGTCATCGCCCTTTTGTGCCGGCTCTACGGCGACGAACGCGATGCCCGCTTCGTCGCGCTGATGGCGCGCGCCAGAGCTTGATCGTTAGGGCATGATCGATCTGTCTTGAACCACGCGATTCAGGACCGATCGATCATGCCCTAAAGCCCCATCAGGCGATGGGCGGCGCGGGCCAGCGCGCTGGTCGGATCGCCCAGCGCGCCGATGATGCTGAAATGATCGTGCCCCGGCATGGGGATTTCCTCGACCTCCAGCCCGGCCTTGCGCCAGGCCGCGGCATAGTCGGCCTGCTGGCGCAGGAACTCGGCGCTTTCGATCCCGCCGACCGCCAGCATCAAGCGCGGCGCGCGGCGGGGGACCAGGTTCATCGGCGATTGCGCCGCGGCCTCGGCCGCGTCCATCCGCAGCCGGTCGTTGAGATAGGTCAGCCGGATCGGTTCGAGTTCGTAGAGTCCCGAGATCGCCAATCCGCCCTTGAGCGTATCGACCGGCAGGTCCGATGCGAAACGCGGCCATTCGGTCGAAGCCAGCAGGGCCGTGACGTGCCCGCCGGCGGAATGGCCGCAGACGAAGATGCGAGCGCGATCGCCGCCGATCTCCTCGGCATGCCGCCAAGTCCAGGCGACGGCGGCGCGGCATTGTCGCGCCAGCTCGGTCATCGTCACCTCGGGACAGAGCGTGTAGTTGGCCGAGACCACGACCGCGCCCTTGCCGCGGAAACCGTCGGCGACGAAGTTGAAGTCGGCCTTGTCGCGCATTTGCCAATAGCCGCCGTGGAAAAAAATCATGATCGGCGCGCGCGGCCGATCGGCCGGGAAAACGTCGAGACGCTCGCCGGCCGCGGGTCCGTAGGCCAAGTCTAGCCGCACGCCAGGTCGGCGCATGACCTCGGCCGACCAAGACTGGAAGCGGGCCATGATCTCGGGCGCGGCCGGGACGCGCTTCGAGTTGTTGTACTGGTCGTCGAGCTGTGGGCGGTCATAGCCGCGATAGAGCGACATGGCGATTTCCCGTCAGACGCCCTATCATAATGAAAATACGAGGGGGGGACGCCATGACTTCGCTCCAGGAGCAGATGGCGATGTACGCGGCCTATCATCGCGACCTGCGCAATCGTGCCACGCATTTCGTCGGCATTCCGACGATCGTGTTCTCGCTTCTGCTGGCCTTCGCGTTGGTCCGGCTGCCGATCGGCGGCTTCGATGCCAGCTTGGGCATGCTCGTGACCTTGGCGCTGATGATCTACTACTACCTGCTCGATCGCACGCTGGCGGTGATCGCTACCGTCATCTTCGGTGCCATGGTGGTGGCGGCAGAGCGCCTGGTGACGGGGTGGAGCGCGACCGAGGCCTGGACCTGGTTCGCGCTCTTGTTCGTCGGCGGCTGGATCCTGCAATTGGTGGGTCACGTGTTCGAAGGCCGCAAGCCGGCACTGGTCGACAACCTGTTCCAGATCTTCGTCGCGCCCTTGTTCCTGATCGCCGAGACGCTGTTCGCGGTCAATCTCATGACCGAGCTGCGCCTCGCGGTCGAGGCGCGGATTCCGAAATATCTGCCGGCTGCGGCCGAGCGGCCGCGCGCCGAGGCCGCCTGACGCGGCGGTCGGCCGGACCGAATTCCGGTCAGACCGCGCGATGCCGGAAACAGCCGACCAGGTGGTCGTTGACCAAGCCGCTGGCCTGCATGAAGGCATAGCAAATCGTCGGACCGACGAAGCCGAAGCCGAGGCCCTGGAGCTCCTTCGACATCGCTCGGCTTTGCGGAGTCTCGGCCGGAATCTGCCCGGTCGAGCGGAAACGATTGACCTTGGTGCGCCCGTCGACGAAGCCCCATAGCAAATCGGAAAACGAGCGGCCGCGCTCGCGCAACGCCAGATAGGCGCGGGCGTTCTTCTGGGCCGCGGCTATCTTGGCGCGATTGCGGACGATGCCGGCATCGGCCATCAGTCGTGCGCGCTTGGCCTCGCTCCACGCCGCCATGCGCGCGGGATCGAAGCCGTCCATGGCGCGGCGATAATTGTCGCGCTTGTAAAGGATGGTGCGCCAGGACAGGCCGGCCTGAAAGCCGTCGAGACACAGCTTCTCGAACAGCGCGCGGTCGTCGCGTTCGGGCACGCCCCATTCCCGGTCGTGATAGGCCATCATCTGCGGATCGCCTTCGCACCAGGGGCAGCGCCGGTCCATGCCGCGAAGCTGTCACGGCGCCGCAGGCCAGGCAAGCATAGTCGGCGGGTGCGCCGACAAGCAAGCATAGTCGGCGGGTGCGCCGACCAAGCAAGCATAGTCGGCGGATGCGCCGATGCCGCCGCGCGCCTATAGTGCGCGGCCCCGATGTCCTCTCCCGCGCCGACTTCCCATACCAACTGGCCGATCGTCGCCCTGGTCGTCTTGGCCGGGATCGTCTGTGCCGCCCAGCTCGGCAAGGCGCATCCGGCCTTGCCGCTGCTGCGGGCGGAATTCGAGCTCGATCTGGTCAGTGCGGGCTGGCTGGCTTCGATCTTCGTCATCTTCGGCGCCAGTCTCGGCATGACCGCCGGCGGCTTGGCCGACCGGCTGGGGCGCGAGCGGGTGCTGATCGGCGCGCTTATGCTGTTGGCGATGGGCGCGGCATTGGGCGGGATGGCGTCTACCGCTTCCATGCTGTTTTTCGGTCGGGTGATCGAGGGGCTGGCGTTCACTTTCATCGCCGCCGCCGGACCAGGCCTGATCGGGCAGGTCAGCCGAGCCGAGGACCGCGCCCGCGGCTTGGGATTTTGGAGTCTCTACATGCCGACCGGCATGGGTTTGGCCGGGCTTGGCGCGCCTTTGGTGCTGGAACAGATCGGCTGGCGGCCGTTGTGGTGGGCGGGCGTGGTTCCGGCGCTGGCGCTGGCGATCGGTCTTTATGCGATCGGACGCAGTCTCCCCTCGGCTCCGGCGCCGGCGCCGCTTGCGGCCAATCTCCGGACCATGTTGGCGCGGCCAGCGACTTGGCTGCTGGCGATCAGCTTCGGCGCCTACGCGTTGCAATGGTTCGCAGTGATGACTTTCGTTCCGACCATGGCGATCGAACTGGGAGGAATGACTCCCAACCAGGCGGCGTTGGCCGGCGCGCTGGTGGTGGCGGTCAATGCGCCGGGAAACCTCCTCGGCATATGGGCGCGGACGCGCGGCTGGCCGTGTTGGGCGGTAGCCGGATTCACGGCCTTGGGCGTGGCGCTGGTCGCGCAAGGCATCTATGCCGACGGCCTGTCCTTTGCGTGGCGTTATGCCGCGGCGCTGTCATTCTCCTTCTTCTGCGGACTGGTTCCCTCCAGCCTGTTCATGGCGACACCGCTGCACAGCCCCAGTCCGGCGGCGCTGTCGACCCTCAATGGCGGCATGATCCAGGGCTCGAACATCGGCGGCCTGATCGGCCCGCCGGCGGTGGCGGCGGTGGTGACCGCGGCGGGCGGGTCCTGGCAGGGCGCGGGTTGGCTGCTGCTGGCCTGCGGCGGCGTCGGCCTGGCGGCGGGACTGGTGCTGCGGCGGCTCGAGGCGCGGGCCTGAGATGAAACGGCTCTCCGCCGGTGATCTGTTCCTCGGCCTGACGGTCGCGATCTGGGGAATCAATTTCCCGATCTCGAAGGCGCTGCTGGCCGAGTTCTCGCCCTTGGCCTTCGCCGTCTGCCGCTATTTGCCGGCAGGCGCGCTTCTGTTGCTGGTGCTGTGGTGGCGAGACCGAAGCATCGCCATCGAGCGCAAGGATCTTGGCCGGCTGGCGGCGATCGGGTTCGTCGGCATTACCCTGTTTCAGATCGCGTGGTCGAACGGCCTCGCCTTGACCACGGCCGCCAAGGCTTCGATCCTGGTCTCGACCACGCCCGCCTTCGGCGCGCTGTGGGGATTGGTCAGGGGCCGGCGGCAAAGCGCCCCAGCGCTGTTCGGAATTGCGCTGTCCTTCGGCGGCGTGTTCCTGCTGATCAACAACAGCTTGGACCGGTTGACGCTGGGCGGCGGCACGCTGCTGGGCGATTTGTTCATGCTGGCCGCGGGCGCGCTGTGGTGGTTCTACACCGCCTGGGCGGTGCCGGTGCTGGAGCGGCTGGGCCCGCTCAAGGTCACGGCCTGGGCGATGAGCTTGGGTGCGCTGGCGCTGGTGCCGATCGCCGCGCCCGAATTGGCACAACAGAATTTCGCCGCGCCCGGTCCGATCGACTGGCTCGGGCTCGCCTTTACTTCCATAGTGTCGAGCGCGATCGGCTTCTTGTGGTGGTACGAAGGCACGCGGCGGCTGGGTGCGCAGCGCGCGGTGCTCTACACCTACCTGATCCCGATCGCCGGCGTCGTCGCTTCGGCCGCGATCCTGGGCGACGTCATGACGCCGGTGCAGCTGCTCGGCGCCGGCGTGGTCATCGCCGGCGTGGTGCTGGCGCGGCGTTGATCCGCCCTCGGGCAGGATCGGTCCGTCTTGAACCGCATGGTTCAAGACGGATCGCGAATCGTGCCCGCGTGCCCGACTCTGGTGCGCGATTCACGACCTGAATGGATCGCTTGCGCGATTCCATCCCGGTCGATTGCGCGTTAGCCCCAGGCGTCCTGGGTGATGCTGTCGTACCAGCCCTGGGTGTAGAGCGCTTCCTGCCGGCGGAACGCGGCATCGGCCTGGCGCGGGCTGACGCCGCCCGAATTCGGCACTTCGGCGATGCCGGTCGCGCCCGGCCGATAGACGCCGGTTACCGAGATGCCGTAATTGGAGCCGACCAGGCTGTAGCAGATGTTGAGATAGGACGCGCCCGCGGGCGTGCGACCGTTCAACATGGCGACCACCGCCGCCGCCGCGACCTTACCCTGGGCGTTGGCGGCGGATCCCGATTTGGGCATGGCGCCGGCGATGGTGGCATCGCCGATGACATGGATGTTCTTCACCTGGGTCGATTCCATGGTCGCCGGATCGATCGGACACCAGCCGGTCTGATTGGTCAGGCCGGCGCCGGCAGCGATGGCGCCGGCGCGCTGCGGCGGGATGAAGTTGAGCACATCGCCTTTCCACTGGCCCATGCCGGTGAACACGGTCTTGGCGGCGGCATCGACGCGGGTGAAGCCAGTACCCTGGGGCAGCCCTTCCCACGAGATCATGCCGGGATAGAGCGTCTGCCAGGCGTCCTGGAACAGGGCCTGCTTGGAGAAGGCAGGCTTGGGGTCGACGATCACGATCTTCGAGCGCGGCTTGGCCTGCTTGAGATAGTGGGCGATCATGCTGGCGCGCTCGTAGGGGCCGGGCGGGCAGCGGAAGGGATTGGCCGGCGGCGCGATCACCACCGTGCCGCCATCGGCCATGGCCTCGAGTTGGCGACGCAACAGCACGGTCTGCGGACCTGCCTTCCAGGCATGCGGTGCCAGCTCGGCCGCCGCCTCGTCATAGCCGGGAACGGCGGCGAAATTGAGGTCGATGCCCGGCGAAACGATCAGCTTGTCATAGGGCAGGGACGCGCCGCCCTTGAGACGGACTTCTTTCTTGGCCGGATCGACTGCCACCGCCTCGTCGCGCACCACCTTGATGCCGCTCTGCTTGGCCAGCTTGTCATGGCCCTGGGTGATGTCGGCCATGGTCTTCATCCCGCCCAGGACCAGATTCGAGAACGGGCAGGTGAAGTACTGGGCATCGCGCTCGAGCAACGTGACTTCGATCGCCGGATCCGCCATGCGCACATAGCGCGCGGCGGTGGCGCCGCCGAAGCCGCCGCCGATGACGACGACGCGGGCCTTGGGTTGGCCGAGAGTGCAGGCCGAAAGCCCGGCCGCGGTCAGGCCGGTGGCGCCGGCCAGCTTGAGGAATTGACGACGATGGTTGCGGGTCATGGCGATGGGCTCCCCGGTCACGGCTTCTGCGCGGCGAAATAGGCGGCGAGGACGTCGATCTCGGCGTCGCTGTAGCCCTTGGCGATCCGCTGCATGATGGTTCCGGCCTTGTCGCCGGAACGGAAATCGCGCAGTGCCTTGGCCAGGGTCGTCGCCGGCGTGCCGGCGATCGACTGATGCGCGCCCGGGCTGCGGCCTTGGGTGCCGTGACAGAGATAGCAAGGTCCGGCCAGCACGTCGGCCGCCGGCATCGGCGACGGCGCGGCCGGCGGCCCGGGAGGGGCCGCGGGCGTTTGGGCCAAGGCCGGGAAAGCGGCCACCATCACGGCGCCCGCCATCAGCCAGTTGGATCGAATCGGTGTCATCCGCTCCCTCCCTGAAACTGCAACCCAGTCGCAATCGCGAACTGCATTTTCTCCTTTCGAACTATACCCAACTCGCCATCCAAGGCGAGTCGGTTTTGGTTCAGCGGCCGAGCAATCGACTCAGGATCGGCGCGGGCTCGCTCAATCCGGCGGCGATGCGCTTGTCGTCCGAGCGCTTGACCACGGCCACGCCCAAAATCGCCAGGGCGATGCCCCACATCGCCGACAGCTCGGCCAAAGCGGACAGGATGGAGGGCGCTTCCTGCGGTCGGACGACGATGGAATAGCCGGCGGCGGCCATGCAGATCGCCCAGCTGCAGGCGACGACGTAGCCGAAAAAGGGCCGCCAGCGCCGGGCGAACTTGTCCTCGCCCTGAACTTCGGCGCGGATGGTGGCGTTGATCTCGGCCAGATCGCGGCTGTCCAGCGCCGCCAGCGATTCGAGATGACGATTGGCCTCGGCCAGCCGCTCGGGCGCGATGCCGCCCTCGGCGATCGCGCTCGAAACCTGGCCAAGCGCATCGCCGGCCGCCTTGGCGGAGGGATGATCGAGCTTGGACAGCCCGCCGGCAACGGCCTCGATCAGGAGCGGCAGGCCGAGCCGGGCCAACAGCGCGGCGATCACAGCCTTTCCTCCCGGCCGCGCAGCGCGACCTGGTCGAGCTTGGCCTCGATCCGGACCAGGTGCTCGGTCAAGCGCTTTTCGGTGTTGGCCAGGACGTCCAGCGAGGCATAGGTCTGGGCGACTTCGAGCTTGAAGGCCGCAAGCTGATCGCGCAGCCGGGCGAGGGCATCGCCCGTCGCCGCCTCGGCGGCGGCCCGCCCGGTCTCGATGTCGCGGCGGCCGCGGACCATCAGCCAGAACAGGCCGGCGAGGGCCGGCAATTCGACCACTGTGATCCACCAATTGATATCGATCGGCATGGCGGGAGTCATTGTTGGGTTCTCCGTTGTCGGCATCAGGTCAGGGGATCGAACTGGGTCGTCGCCAGGCGGGCGCCGGCGCCGCGCGGCCAAGCCGGTCGTTGGCCCGGAACGGCGGGCGAGCGGCGCGATGGCAACGAAAGAATGGCGCCGGCCACGGCGTCGAGCCCGTCGTCGCGGCTCTTGCCGTCCGGACGCCAATCGCGCATTTCGGCGGCCAAGGGTCCGGCCAACACCAACTCGTGAGCGCGGATGCGGCGGGCCTCGAGCGCGCCGTCCAGCGCCGCCAGGATCCGGCTTTCCTTGTTGTGAAGATTGGGGCGCTCGGCCACGGCGCAGCCGATGCCCCACCGCGACAGCGCGCTGCGCAGCAACCCGGGCAAGAAGCCACCGATGCCGTTGGTCTCGATCGTCACGCTCGGCAGCTGCAATTCGGCGACTAGTCGCGCCACGCGTTCGCATTGTTGGGTCGCGGCGTCGACGCGATCGAGCAGCGCGACATCGACCGTCAGATAGTCGACCCGGTGCAGCCAATAGTTGCCTCCGTCGTCCTGAAAGACGGCGGCGACGACGCTGGCATCGCCGCGCTCGGGCCGGCCGAAGGCCGGATCCCAATGGCAGCTGGCGCCGACCATGCGCCGCGCGCCGATGCTGAGCTGGGCGCCGCCATTGCCGACCTCGTGGCGCAGGCCGTCGGCATAGGGCACCAGCTTGGCGGGGTCGAGCCGGATGTCGGTGGTTGCCATCGGCTCCAACTGCATCTGGCTGTGGAACTTGGCCGGACCGGTGCGCTCGCGGATGACGGCGATGCGTTCGACCGTGAATCGTTCGGGCCAGCGCGATCCACCGCGCTCATCCAAGAGCGGCAGGCGCAGCGCCTTGAAGCCGTGCAGGTAGCCGGGCCCCGCGGCGCCCCGCCCGACGGCGTAGATCGTATCGAAGGCGTGCGGCGTCCCGGCATAGACTTGGGTGCCGTCGGGCACCAGCACGTATTCGATCTCGCTCAGACGCTGCCGCAATTCCTTGCGCTTGGCCGAGGTGTCGCTGGTATTGGGCACTTCGACGTCGTCGCACAGCACGACTTCGGCCCGGCAACCGGTCAAATTGGCCTCGATGCCCTTGGCCATCATCGAGGGATCGCGCCAATCCTTGCGGCGGCAGACGGTGAATTGATCCGCGGCCCATTGCTCGACCTTGGTCGGGCGCAGTTTCTCGGCCGCCGGATGGCGTTCGACCACGCGGCGAACGTTGCGCACCATCTTGCGCGCCAGTGCGCCGTCGGCGGCCAGCACCAGAATCCGCAGATCCGGATTCTTGACCAGCAGCCAGGCGGCGAATAGGCCAAGCAAGGTCGATTTGCCGGCGTCGCGGAATACCATCAGCAAGAGCTGACGATCGCCGGCACGCCAGGACGATTCCAGCCATGCGATGATTTCGCCGTGCAGCGCCGGCGTGGTCAGACCTTGCAGCTTGTTCCAGCTATCGACAAATCTCCTGAATCCGCCCCGTGCGGCGTTCAACTCTCTCGCCCGGCGGGCGGCGCTGGCCGGGTCCAGGCCGGCCCGGCGCCGACGATGCAGCTTTGCTGGCCCACGGTGTGCAGCGCGGTCCAGCCGCCGCCCGGCACGGCCACGATCTCGATCACCGTGCCGTCGACCGTCAGCCCGGCGAATACCGGCCGTTCGCCCCATTCTTCGGCGATGCGCGCCAGCATCACCGCGCGCGGACCGCAGCTGTCGATCGCGCTCGACGGCGTCCGCTCCGAGCTTTCGGCTCGCGGCGCAAACGCGGTCTGCGCCGCCCACGCCGGCGTGCAGGTAGACAGGCTGGCGACCAGGGCCAGCGCGAAGCCGGCCCTCATAGCAAGCCTGGGGGCGGTGAAGCCGCCTTGAGGGCCTGCCATGCGGAGACCACGGCTTCGGTGAAGTGCTGCGAGCATGCCGCCAGCACAGTGTTGACATCGGTCTGACCGATCTCGCCCGCCGCAGCCACTGCCTCCAGAACTTGTTGAACGTCATCGTCCGGTGCAACCACGCAGCGATGCGGTCCCATCAACGCGCCATCGTCGTTGAAACGATCGAACAGCAAATTGATCGGTCCCGTGGGCTTTGGATCGAACGAGCGCAGGATCAAAGTCTTGGGCATGGGTTGTCTCCTTAAGCACGCACATATGTAAAAGAACCGTGCATGCGGGAATTGTTGGTGCATTGCGTGTTGGTGACGGCTGTCACCGCGTCTGCGCCTACTGCCGACTGGTAAAGGTACATTGACGTTCCGGTCGTCAACCAAAGGAAAAACGGCAGGGATTGCACATTGGTAAGCTCGACGTGGTGAGCGACGATGCTGCACGCGATATTGTTGGCGTCCGGGCTAAAGGGCAGTCCTGAAATGGTAACACCGCCAGAGGCGCTGCCCTTGTTCGACAAATCTATGGAATAGGCGCAATAGACGATGTTCCCAAACGTCCAATAGCGTCCGACTTGCCCGTCATAGGTGATGCCAGAACTCGATCCTCCGAACTGCCAGACGGGGGTCCAGGTGCCATATTCGACAAGCGCCGCCAGCTTGGGCGCGTTGCTGGCCGAATTGTCGGCGATCACAAACTTGTCGTTGTTGCTGTCGAGCGACACGGTCGAAAGCCCCGAGGGCACGAAACTGACTTGCTGCCCCGAAACGCCAATGCCGGTGCCGGCGGTAGGGGCTCCACCGAGGCTGGACGCCGTGACCTTCTTCGGATTGTTGCTGTCCGAGGCATCGGTGATGACGACATAATCGTTGGCCGCGTCCACCGTGACCGTAGTGAGGCCGGATGGCGAGAAGCTGACCTGCTGGCCCGAGACGGCGATGCCGGTGCCGGCGGTGGGTGCCTGGTTGGCGGCGGCTATGGTGATGGTGTCGGTGCCGGCGTCTGTGGTCAGGGTGACGTTCGACCCGGCGGCCAGGGTCAGGGTGTCCGCCACCGCATCGGCAACCACGGTCGACTGACCCGAAACGGCGATGTCGCGGAAGCCCTGGATGGCCGAAGCCGAGCTGGCGGCCGCAGTCGCGGACGAGGCGGCGCTGGTGGCTGAGGTTGCCGCTGCGCTTGCGCTTGACGCGGCCGCGGTCGCGCTGGTTGCCGCCGCGGCGGCGCTGGCGGCGGCATTTGTGACTCCGGTTGGCACGGTCAAGTCCGAGGCCAAGGCCGTGGCACCCGAGTTCCACCGTAAATAAGCATCGGCAACCGGCGGCGGCAGCTCGGTCGCCGCGGTGATCGCGGTCGCGGGCAGGGTCGAAGCCCGCGCGCTGCGTTCCTCGACCTGTTGGATCATGAGCGTCAGGCGATCCAGCTCGGCATTGATGGCGCTGGCGCGAAACTCGCCTGCCTCCTGGAAATCGGCCAGGCGACGCACCGGCATGTCGCGCAGGATGGTGACCCTCGTGCCGTTGGTCGGCGGCGTCGTGAAGGTGATGCTGCCGCCGTTGCTGTCGCCGAGACCGGCGATGGCGAAGCTCGAAGAATTGGTGCCGTCGTTGAACCATACCTTGAGATCGCCGGCCTCGAGGACCGGGAAAGGAAATGTGAAGACGGTCTGTGCGCCGTTGGCGGTGTATTGCACCCGCGGCGCAACGTCGTTGACGATGAGTTCGGGCATACGTGACTCCTGGTTGGATTGTTTGTGGCGATCAACCCGCAGCCTTGGCCATCGATCCCGCTGCTTGGGCGTTGCTGGTGGCGATCTCGCCATAGGCCATGCGCTTCTTCAGTTCGTATTGGCGGGCCGATAGACCAATGATCGGTACGCGCGTCGTGGCGCGGCGAAGCGACAAGGTCGACTTCTCTTGATCGAGGTCCTCCTGCTCTTCGAGGCGCGCCAAGCGACGCTCGCGCGCGGCGAGCAGGCGTTCCTGGGCTTCCCGCTCGCGTTCGCGACGATCCTCGGTCAGCAGCGCGGCGCGCTCGTTTTCGTCGATCAGGTTGCGCAGCACGGTGCGGGCCGAACCCGAATGAGGATCCAAACCCTGCGCCGCCATGCGGGCACGCTCGGACGATAGGGCGCTGGCGAGGCGCAGGCGGCGGGATTCGTCTTCGGCCGCCTGCTCTTGCAGCGTGGCTTCGGTCTTGCGGTTCTGCTCCTCGGCGGCAGCCAGTTCCTCGGCCCGCTGCGTCTCGAGGCGTTCCCGCCTCTCGCGGTCGCGCAGCGCGGCCTCTTCCTGGGCAAGCCGGTCCTCCTGCTCGCGCGTGGCGCGGGCGGCCTCGAGCTGGTCGCGCTCCAGATTGATGGCGGCGCGGCGCGATTGATACTGAAACGGCGCGTTCAGGATCGGCACCGAGGCCATGACGTTGGATGTCTCTCTCATGTTTCGTTCACCTTGATTTCGGAGATGACGCTGAGAAGGGTGAGCGGCAGGGGCGCGCTTTGCGCCACCCGCCACAGCGGCCGGTCGAGCCCCCTGACCCAACCGAGCGCGCGCGCGGTGCGATCGCCGGTGAATTTCGGCAGCGGCCGGTCGAGCAGGGCTTGTCCCGTCCGGCCATGGGTGACGGCGCGCGGGCCGAGGCCGCTGTCGACGGTCAAGAGGCTGGTGTCCTGGACCCGAAACACGGCCCTTACCAGACGCGCCGGCAGAACCTGGTTGAGGCCGGCTCCTCCCGAGGCATCGGTGGTCGGCGGCAAAGGTTCGATCACGGACTCGAACGGCAGGCCGACCTCGATCGCGCTTGCCGGCGAGTCCAGGTCGATGGCGCCGCTGGCGACCACGGCATCGGGCCGGACGATGCCGTCGGCCAGCACCTTGACGGCGCGGGACTCGAGATGGCCAAGACCGGTCCAATGGGTCTTGGGCGTGCCGCTGGTGCCGGTCAGCGCGCAGTCGGTGCCGAGCGCGCTGTCGAAATGCTCGAGCATGTAGCTCGAGCCGCGACGGACCAGGAAATGGGCGCTGCCGCCGACCACCGCCACCGAGCGGAAAGCGCCGTCGGTGACCTGGCGCGCCCAGGCGGTGACCTGCTCGGTCCGGAACAGGGTCAGCGTCGCCATTTCGCCCGACGCCAGCACGGAATGGAACAGCCGATCGTCGGCGTCCCAGTCCTGGTCGACCGGGTCGACGAACATGTGACTGGCGACGGTCGCCATGTCGTTGGCTTGGTAGGCCTGCTCGAGGTCGGTATAGATGAACTCGCGCAATTCCTTGCGGTTGCGCGAGACGAATACCGTGGCGCCGTCGACGCTGCGCGGCGGGATGGTGCAGTCCGAACAGGATCCGACCCGGGTTTGGCGGCGGACCTGCATCTTGGCCGGGGTTAGGGGATCGCCGGTCACCATCCATTCGGCGCCCGAGGTGAAGACCTGGAGATGCCGGCCGGAGAAGACCGCGCGCACGGCATTGACCTGGTCCGACAGGATGCCGAACTCGATCGCTTCGTCGTCGAGGCCGGTGCCAAGGTCGAAGTTTTCGAACTCGGCCACGCGCGACAGCCACAGCCGATTGGGCAGGTCGCGCGAACCGCCGAATACCAGCCGGTTCTGATGGAAGGTGACGGCGACCGGCCAGCCGCGCGCGGCCGAAAACGCCTGTTCTTCCCAGTCGTCGGTCGCCGCCGTATCGACCAAGGTCTGGATGACGTTGGCCGTGGCCGAGGTGGGCGAGCCCACGGCCGTGATCTCGACCTCCTTGCTCTTGATGCGGAAGCGCGTACCGACATGGTCGGCGACGAAGGTGTTGGCGGAGGCAGTCAGGGTGACCGAACCGGACAGGCCGCTGGGCTGCAGGGTGACGGTCGAGACGCCGAACTTGAAAAACGGCTGCGCCTTGACGCCGCCAGCCTCGTCGAAGGCGAAATTCGCGATCGACCAACTGACGTCGGAACTGCGCGTGACGCGCCGCGGCGCGACCTCGGGATGGCAGACGAACAGCGTGTCCGCGCTTTGGGTCCAGGTCAGCTGCGGGATCTGCCCAAGCGTCCATGGCGCCGAGAAATGGGTCAGATAGGCGCCGTCGCGATAGACGTCGACCCGGCCGGCGGTGATTGCCAGCAGGTAGGTCTGCTCGGTGTTGAACTCGAACGCCAGCAGGCGCCCGTCGCCCGGCAGGGTGGCGACATAGCGCAGGCCCCAGCGACGGCTGACGCCGCCGGTGGCGTGGACGAAAACGTTGCGCAGCTTGGCGGCGCCGTTCTCGTAGCTGCGCAGATCGCCGCGGCCATAGACCCGCGGGCTGATCTCGCCGGCGGTGAAGTTGGTCTTGGCGAGGGTCAGGCGGCCCATCAGAGTCGCGCCCCGATGAGGGTGAAGTCCTCGATCCGGCCGGGCACGTCCTGCTGGCTGTCGATCGATTTGGCGCGGCGGAACTCGTCCTCGGCCACACCGGCCAGCGCTTCGGCGCGGCTGGTGCTTTCGGTCAACGGCAGGCAGAACTCGGCGGCCAGGCGCGCGATCAGCGCCTGATCGAAGAAGGGCGGGAAGGCGCCCTCGTCCGGACGGTAGATATAGGTCAGGATGACCGCATCGGCATCGCATTGCAGCCGGCGATCGGCGATGCGGTAGTCCAATCCCCGCCCGGCCGCGCCGCTGCCGGCCGAAAGCGCGCGCAGGAAGTCGGTCGGAAGCTGGAAAGCGTAGCGATAGTCGGCCACCGGCGCCGCCACCAGCCGGGGCAAGCTGGCCTGGGCGGTGGCGAAGGTCCAGGGATGCGCCGAAAGCAGGGCATCGCGCGTCGAGCCGTAGAGGTTGCGCGCCACTTCGGCTTCGGCGGTGCCGTCGTCGAACGAGCTGAGCGCGGTGGCGCCGATCTTGATCAGGGCGCGCGCACACAGCGCGATGGGGGAAAGTGCCATGGGAGACCTCGCTTGGCAGGGAGGATCCGGCCGCAGGCCGAGGCCTGCGACCGGACCCGAACCCGGATCAGTCGGTGTCGGCGGACTTGAACGACACCATGTCGCCGGCGTTGACCACGCCGGAGGCATTGGAGGTCACCACCATCACGCCATAGGCCGGCGTGCCCGCGGTGTCGGCATGGACGAACAGGAAGTCGCCCTTGCGCAGCACGTTGGAGGCGTTGTTGAAGTAGCCTTGGGTGTCGACGGTGGCGGCGGCGTCGGTGGTGGTGTAGTGCCACAGCGTGAAGCCGTTGGCATAACCGATCACCGACAGGTTCTTGGACGTGAACGCCATGTACGTTCTCCTTAGCTCTCGAGGCAGCGCAGGGTGACGACGCCGCTGGCGTCAATCAGGGTCGAGCCCTGGCTCATCATGTTGTTGACGAAGAACGCGGCGCGATCGCCGTGCCAAGTGATGTCCGACTGGACGTCGGCGCCGACCGCATGGCCGATCGCCGTCTTGTGGTACCAGTGGCACAGCCGCTTCGAGGCGGTCTTGGTCAGGCCGGAATGCGGCATCCACAGCGTGCCCAGCCAACGCTTGGCCTGCACGCCTTTCCACGGCAGTTCGTCCGGGCCGACATAGTCGGCGTCGTAGAACTCGGGGATCTGCAGCAGGTCCGACCACTGCTTCCAGCCGATGATGGCGAAGCGCTGACCGTCGTCGGGCACGTCGCCCGCGCCCAGCAGCTCGTTGGCCGCCAGGATCTTGGCCTTGGTCAGGCCGGTGACGGCGTCGTCGCCGGCGTAGTTGGTGTTGCCGTCCAAGGCGGCGATCACCAGCTCGTCGGTCTTGCGACCCAGCGCATAGGCGCCGGCATTGGCCACCACCGAGCGTTCGTCGATGTTGCTCTTGATGTCGTCGAACTTGTCGATCCAGTCGCCGACGTAGTAGTCGGCCAGCGTGCATTCGACCGTCGAGTGATCGACGTTCATCACCGGCACCTGGCCGTGGCGCGCCTTGGTGGCGGCCGTGCCCTTGCCGACTTTCTGGAAGACCACGCTCGAGCCCTGGACGTTGTTCTTGACGCGCACGGTCGAACGCAGCTTCGAGCCGAGCCGCTGATAGGCCTGATGGACCTCGCGCTCGAACTGCTTGACGAAGGCGTTTTCGATAGTGATAGACATGCTTTGTTCCTTTTCGAGGTTGCGGGACGCGGCCGATCGCGGTTGTCGCCTTTGCAGGCGGCCGCGATGCTGCGGGCAAGACGCGGCCCGATCGGGTTGTCGCGCCTCGCGGAATCTCGGGATTGGGCTTGAGCCACCGCGGCCCGGCCCGGTCGGGAGGACCCGGACCGGACCGCGGGGCGAGCGCCAGGGCGTCGCGGAGGCGGAAGAACCGCGCCGCCTTCAGGCGCTCAAGCCGGATAGAGCCGCTTGAAGCCCTCCGACACGCGCGCGATGTAGCCCGGATCGCGATCGCGCCAATAGCGCGGATCCTGCATCATGCGGTCGAGTTCGGCGGCATCCGCCGGCGGGTTGGGATCGCGACCCCGGCCGACCAGGCCCGGCTCGCTCGAACCCATCATCTGATGCATCGCCATGACTCCCTCGTGGGTGGTCGAGAGCGCCTCGAAGACTTCCTTCGGCAGGTGGCGTTCGCCCCACTGCGCCAGCTGGCGCTTGAGTTCGCGCCACTTCTCTTCGCCGCCGAAATGGTCGATGGCGCGTTGGCGCTCGCGGTCGGCATGGAAGGACGCGGTCGCTTCCTCGAACACCGGCAGCATGTGCTCGGCCGCCAGGTCGTAGACCAGCTGCGCCTGGGCCGGGGTGAAGCCGGCGGCAAACATCTTCTTTTCGACTGCGGGATCGCGCCACAGCAGGGGGTGATTGCACTTGCAATCGTAGTCCTCGGGACGTTCCGGAACGCCGAGAGCGCGATGGAAGCGCTGGCGCGTCTCGTCGTCGGCATCGGTGCCGGGAATTTCGGTCATGCGCCCGAGCTTGCGCTCGAGTTCGAGGTAGGAGCGAACCAGCGCCTCGAAATTGGCGACGCCGGTGGCCGGGTCCTTGAACTTGGCCGGCAGCTCGTTCGTGCCGGCGACCGGGGCGAGGGGGGTGGTCATGACGATCAGACTCCTTGGGCTTGCGGGTTGGGTTTGCGGCCGGCGGCGACCAGGGCATGGATCGACGCCACCAGGTGGCGCTGGCCTTCGATGTGCCGAAGCGCGGCTTCGGAAACGTCGACCGGCAGACGGCGCTCGATCGTCAAGCTGCGCAAGTGATCGAGCACGCGGCGACCGTCGGCGCTGGAAAAGCAACGGGCAAAGGCGACGGCGATCGATTCGTCGTTGGGTTCCGCGATCGGCGGTGCGAAGGGCCAGATCTCAGCCACGACGCGCCTCCGCCCGGATCAGGGGATCGGGCACGCCCAGGCTGCGTCCCAGCCAACGGGCTGCGGCGGCGGGATCGAGCGCCTGCTGCGCCTCGGGCCCGAAGCTGCGCACCAGTTCGATCCACGACACCGTGGTGTCGGCATCGAAGCGCATCTGTGCCCGGGCCAAAGGCGAGCGGTGCTGGAGATCGACTTCGTGGCCGTCGAGCACGATCGGATCGATCTCGCCCCGGCGGCTGAGGATCGCCATGGCGCGCCGCACCAGCGGCGTCAGCAATTCGGCCTGAAGGCGTCCGAAAGTCGCGCCCAGCAGCTGGGTCATTTCGGCCGAGCGCTTCAGCACCTCGGTCGCGGTCATGCGCGGCGATTCGATCGGCGCCATCTGATCGGCCAGCAGTGCCTGGCGGATTCGCGCCTTGAGCTGTTCGAGCATGTGGTCGGAGACGTCGAACCGTCCCGGCGCCTCGAGCGGCGTCAGACCGGCCGATCCGACCGCTTTGGGGATGATCGCTCCGGGCACCAGCCGGATGTTGGCCGGGTTCAACACGCCGTCATCCTCCGCCTGCCAGATGCCGGTGACCGCGATCGAGGCATTCTTCAACACCAATTCGACGATCTTGTTGGCGGTCTTGATGTCGGGCAGGGCCTTCATCACCGGCGAGCGGCCATAGGATTCGCCTGGCGCCTTGAGCCAGCGAAAGGCGATGAAGGGCGAGGACGCATAGCGCCCTTCGGCCAGGAACTGGCCGGTATCACCGGCTTCCATCAAGGCAGCGGCATAAACAAAACCGGTGGCCTCTGGGATCACCGCTTCGATCGCGGTAAAGCGGCTGTCGGGATCGTCCTTGGCTTGGCGTTCGAGCGCTTCAGGCAGGACGAAGCGCGGGAAACGAGTCGCGATTTGCGCCTTGGTCATTCGGTTCTCGCGATAGACCGTGTCGAGCCGGCCGCTCGGGCCTTCGTCGACTGCAGCATCCGACATCGGCACGGCCGAGAACTTGAACGCGCTGGCCTCGCCCGGGGGCGCCTCTTCGAAAGCAAGGCAGGCGGTGCCGGCGATCGCCAGATCGAGATAGCACTGGTGAATCTCGACCGAAAAATTGGATCGGTCGAAATGGTACAGCATGCGTTCGGCCGCTTGGTCGAGCACCCGTCCGATCTCTAGCCGATCGCGCTCGGGCACGGCGCGGCCCGGCGCCAGGCCGAACCAGCGCGACCAGGGCGGGGTCAACTGCGCCAAGAGGTTGGCGGCAAGGCGATCGACGGCGTCCGCCGCGGTGGCGTCGAACAGGCGATCGCCGCGTCTGCCGGCCGCTGCGCCTTGGCCGAAGGGTTCGAGCTGCGGCAGAGTGAACTCGTAGCAATCGCGCCACAGCCCCTCCCAGGGCGAGCGTCGTTGCTTGGCCCTGCGATAGCCTGCCATCAGGCGTTCAAAGTCGAAATTCGATTTGGTCACGTCATTCCCCCAACAGGCTCTTGCGCTTCGGCGCGGCACCCAGGCTGGCGCCGCGATAGGACGTCGCCACGGTCGATGCGGTGCGCCGCGAACCGCGCGGCAGCGGCTCGGGCTCGGGCGCGGCGATCGACGCAGGCGGCGCCCGGGTAGCCGCGGCTTCCACCACTTCGACCGGCCTCGGTTCCGGTTCCGGCTGGGGCTCGGGTTCGGGCTGAACCGGAGGCGGCGGCTCCGGTTCGGGTTGAGGCGGTGGCGGAGGCGAAAAGAAGCGAGCCATTGCGGTCGATCTCCATTGCACGGACCCGGAAAACCGGGTCGCTTTCGAGTTCCGTTATGTTCCGAAAACTCGTCATTTTCGCGTACTTATATAGCACAAAAATCGTAAAAAGTCAAGACTTTTCGCCTTTAATGTTCCTCATATTTTCCTTGACGAGATAGTTATAGAGCGCATAAGGGGTTACCACGTGCCAGGCATGGATGCCCAAGGCGCGTTTGACGATCTCTACGCAAGTCGCCGGCAGGATTGGTGCAATTTTGCCACGCGGCCGGCGGACGTGAGTTTCAAGAACGCGATAGCCTAGCAAGCGATAGTGGGTTACGAGGTCGTAGTCCGGTCTGACCTGAAAGGCGCAGATTCTAGCGTAATTCAGCACAGGATCCAGAATCACCCAATTGCGGCCGATGGAAAATATGGCAAAGCAGTGGCGATAGCCGCGACGCAAGCCATGTAGCCAATTGATGTCGGTATCCGAATCGAAGATGACCAAGGCCAGATCGGCGTCCGCCGTTGACCCAAGATTGTCCTCGGACCGAGGATAACGCGGCCGACTGGGCGCGCCGCTGATACGATCTGAAAATAATGCGAACATTGCAACGGATACCCCTAATATATGGCTAATTAGCCTAAATCGATCCTGGTTGACGGCCCAAATGGGCCGAGCTAGGATATTTGTCAATGGTTCCATAGAAAGTTTTTGGCAACATACAATCTGTCCTTGTGGAGCAAGGAGTTAGCGATGTTGACGCACAAACGGGTTTGGGCGGTGCTGGACGCGATCGCCGACCGCAACGAATTGTCGGCCTCGGCCTTGGCGCGTCGGGCTGGGCTCGATCCGACGGCATTCAACATCAGCAAGCGGGTTTCGCCCAACGGTCGGCCGCGCTGGCCCAGCACCGAAAGCGTGGCCAAGGCTTTGACCGCGACCGGGACATCGGTCCACGAGTTCGCAGAAATCATGCTGGCCGAAGAAGGCGCCGGCCGCCTGACCGCGCGCCGCATTCCCCTGATCGGCATGGCGCAAGCCGGCAACAAGGGCTATTTCGACGACGCCGGATTTCCGGTTTCGGGCGGGTGGGAAGACATCATCGTCCCCGATGTCTCCGATCCGCATGCCTATGCCTTGCAGGTGGTCGGGGACAGCATGGTGCCGGTCTATCGCGATGGCGACGTTATCATCGTTTCGCCCGCGGCCAGCGTACGGCGCGGCGATCGTGTGGTAGTCAAGACCACCGAGGGGGAGTTGCTGGTCAAAGTCCTGACGCGGCGCACGCTGCGCACGATCGATTTGACGTCGTTCAATCCGTCCCATCCCGAGCGCAGCCTGGAAATCGGCTCGGTGCAATGGATGGCGCGCATCGTCTGGGCCAGCCAATGAGCAAGCAGATCTTCCATGTCGACGGGCGCTGGACCAGCCGCGCACCCAAGCTGACCGGGCCGATGGACACGGCCTTCTGGCTTTCGCCGGTGGTGTTCGACGGCGCGCGGGCCTTCGGCGGCCTGGCGCCGGATCTGGACCGGCACTGTCGGCGCGTGGTCGAATCGGCGCGCCGCATGCTGATGACGCCGACCATCGAAGCGGAGGAGATCGAGCAGCTTTGCCGGCGCGCGATTCGCAAGTTGCCGCGCAAGGCCGAGCTCTACGTCCGGCCGATGTTCTATGCCACCGGCGGCTTCATCGTTCCCGATCCGACAACGACGCAATTCTGCTTGGCGGTCTACGATTCGCCATTGCCGGCGCCGCGCGGATTCTCAGCCATGCTGTCGAGCCGGCGGCGTCCCGCCGCCGACCAGGCACCGACCGACGCCAAGGCCTCGTGCCTCTATCCGAACTCGGCCCGCGCCCTGAAAGAGGCGGACGACAAAGGCTTCGACAATGCGATCATCCGCGACTTTCGCGGGAACATCGCCGAATTCGCCTCGAGCAATCTGTTCTATGCCAAGGACGGCGCAGTCTACACCCCCAAGCCAAACGGCACCTTCCTGGCCGGCGTGACGCGGGATCGGGTGATCGAATTGCTGCGCGCGGACGGCGTCGAAGTGGTCGAAAAGACCGTGACCATGGAGGACGTGCTCAAGGCCGACGAGGTGTTTTCGAGCGGCAACTACGCCAAGCTGCTGCCGGCCAGCCGAATCGAAGATCGGCATTTCCAGCCGGGCCCGTTCTATCGCCGCGCGCGCAAGCTCTATTGGCGATTCGCGCGCGAACGGGGCTCAGTCCTTTAGCAGCGCCGGATCGGCGATCCAGCCTTCGAGCGGATCGCGGCCGGCGGCAAAATCCGGATTGCGATGCGCCCATGCCGCCTGCAAGCAGGCGAGGACGGCATCGAGGCGATCGCCGTCTCGATCGGAAACGATGTCGCGGGCTAGGTCTCGGCCGGGCATAGCGACCGCGATTCCGTAGCTTGGCAGACCGACATGCAAAGCGGCGAGAATCTCCCGTCTCCGCCGAATCGACGCGCGCGGTCCTTTGTAGGCAACGCGGCCGATGGCCTCGGCCGCGACCGGGCGGCCATAGGCCTCGACCACGACGCGGCTCGAGTTCGGCCTCGGACGGCACGGCAGAATCGAAAGCTCGGCGTCGAGCAGGCGCGGCACGCACTCGAACAGCATTTTGCCGACCGGGGGATTGACGACATTCAAAGGGCTGGCCGCGCCGACTTTGGGTTCGAAGGTGCGGCGCGGATATTTGCGCCCGGCCGGCTGGCTGTCGGCATAGCGGCGCGCGAGGCCGACCCAATTGGCCCGTCCCAGTGCGGAGATGCGGGCAATGCAGTCATTCCAGCGGCTTGGCCATTTCATGTCTTCGACGAAGGCGCGAGGCAATCCGAACGGAGCGTCGATCGCCGCGATCCAGGGTCCGGGCCGGCGCAGGAATTCCTCGAACGCACCGAAATCCGTCCAACACTCGACCGTCTCGACCGTCAGGCGGTGGTCGCGCAATTTGCCGACGGCGCAGGTCAGCGGTTTGCGCGGACCCGGACGGCTGGTGAAATCGATGCCATAGACCTGCGTCACGACCCGGCGATGTCCCAAAGGCGGTCGAGATCGAGATGGTCTTCCAGGTGATCGGCCAGGCGATCCAGAATGCCCTCGATCGCGGCTTCGTAGTCGAGCGCGCCAGCCTGGACGCGCCCGATCCGCGCCAGCCAGGAACGGCGAAATCCATCGGCCGCAAACAGCCCGTGGACATAGCAGCCCATGACCCGGCCATCGGCCGATCTCGCGCCGTCCGGACCGCCGCCCAATTGCAGCATCGGCCGCGCCAGCCCAGGCCCCGTGCTGCGGCCGAGGCGCATCTCGTAGCCGCGCACGGTCTCGCCACCGACAAGATCGCGACCTTCGACTTGGCGCAAGATCTTGTCGCCGCCGATCGCGGTGTCGATGTCGAGCAGGCCAAGTCCTTCGACCGCGCGCGGCGGTCCTTCCATGCCGCTCGGATCGGAGACGCCGCGCCCCAACATCTGCATGCCGCCGCAAATCCCGAGCACCCGGCCGCCGCCGCGGACATGCGCCAGCAGATCGATGTCCCAACCCTGGGCGCGCAGGAATTCCAGGTCCGAAATCGTCGACTTGCTTCCGGGCAGAACGATGGCGTCGGCGTCGCGCGGCAGGATTTGGCCTGGCGGCACCGCCGCGACGGCAACCCCGGGCTCGGCCCGCAGCGGGTCGAGATCGTCGAGATTGGATATGCCCGGACACAGCGGCACGACGATCTTGACCGTTCCTGCGGCCGCCGGCCGGAGCAGCTCGGCGGCGGGCGCGTCTTCCTGTGGCAGCAGATGCGCCTCGGCGAACCATGGCACGACGCCGAGGCAATCGAGTCCGGTCAACGACCGCAATGCGGCCAAGCCGCCGTCGAACAGGCGCGGATCGCCGCGAAAGCGGTTGATGGCATAGGCCTTGATCTGGCGGCGCTCGGCCTCGGGCAGCACCGCCAGGGTTCCGACTAGGCTGGCAATCACTCCGCCGCGGTCGATGTCGCCGATCAGCACCACGGGCACGTCGGCCGCCAGCGCAAAGCCCATATTGGCGATGTCGCCCGCTCGCAGATTGATTTCGGCCGGGCTGCCGGCGCCCTCGACCAGCATCAAATCCGCCTCGGTCGAAAGACGCCGCCAGCTCTCCAGTACCGCCGGCATCAGATCCGGCTTGGCGGCCTGATAGTCGCTGGCGGTGCGGCGGCCAAGGACGCGACCCTGGACGATCACCTGTGCTCCGGTTTCGCTGTCGGGCTTGAGCAGGACAGGGTTCATGTGCACCGAGGGCGGCACGCGCGCGGCGCGCGCCTGCAGCGCCTGGGCGCGCCCGATCTCGCCGCCATCGGCGGCGACGGCGGCATTGTTGGCCATGTTTTGCGGCTTGAAGGGGTGGACCCGGATTCCCTTGCGAACAAAAGCTCGGGCCAGGCCGGCGACGAACAGCGTCTTGCCGACATCGGAACCCGTGCCTTGGAACATGACTCGCCGTATCATGCCGAACCACCTGTGAGGATCGACCCCCCGCCATGTCAAGACTGAGCCGGACCCATAAGCCCGAGGTCATCGCCTATCTGCGCCGTTTCGGCGTGCGCGAACCCGCCCACCTGCGGCGCTTGCGCGCGGACACGGCGCGGTTGCCGGAGGCGGGCATGCAGATTTCGCCCGAACAGGGCGCCTTGCTAGCAATGCTGGTGCGGGCCATCGGCGCGCGTCGGGCGATCGAGGTCGGCACCTTCACCGGCTATTCCAGTACGGCGATCGCCGAGGCGATGGGTCCCGACGGGCGATTGGTGTGTTGCGACGTCAGCGAATCCTGGACGCGGCTGGCGCTGAAGACCTGGAAACGAGCAGGCGTCGCCGGACGCATCACGCTGCGGCTGGCGCCGGCGCTCGATTCGCTCGACGAGCTGATCGCCCAAGGGCTGGCCGGGCGGTTCGACTTCGCCTTTGTCGACGCCGACAAGGAGAACTATCTCGGCTATTTCGAGCGTTGCCTCACGCTGCTGCGGCGGGGCGGGATGATCGCGGTCGATAACACGCTGTGGGGCGGCTCGGTGATCGACCCCAAGAAACAGGACAGCGCGACGCGCGCCATCCGGCGATTCAACCGGGCCGTGTCGCGCGATCGGCGGATCGATCTGTCGATGGTGCCGATCGGGGACGGCTTGACCCTGGCGCGAAAGCGCGCCGATTGATAGCCTTGGACATCACTGGAGGGACCCTCATGCGCGCCAAACTTTCGATCATCGCCGCTTTGACGCTGTTGGCCGGCGTCGGCGCGGCCCAGACTCGCGATACGCTCGTGATCGGCTTCCAGCAGGAACCGACCGGGCTCGACCCGACGCTGGATTCGACCGCCGCGATCGAGACCATCGTCGCCCAGAATATCGTCGAGACCCTGGTACAGATGGACGAGCGCGGCCAGGTCAAGCCGGCGCTGGCGACCGGCTGGACGATCACGGCCGACGGCCTGACCTACGCCTTCAAGATCCGCGACAACCGCAAGTTCCACAACGGCCGCAAGCTCGATTCGAGCGACGTCAAGTTCTCGTTCGAACGCGCCATGGCGCCGGATTCGACCAATCCCAACAAGCGCATCTTCGCCAACATCGCCACGGTCGCGACCCCGAGCCCGACCGAGGTGGTGCTGACGCTCAAGACTCCGGACAGCCTGCTGCTGTTCAACCTGACCAACGCCAAGGCCGGCGTGTGGGCCAAGGAGACCGTCGAGACCAACAAGGTGACGCCGGTCGGCAGCGGGCCCTACAAGTTCGGCCGGCGCGTGACCGGCGATCGCATCGTGCTGGTGCGCAACGACGACCATCCCGACGCCAAGTCGGTGCGCCTGCGCGAGGTCAGCTACAAATTCATCCAGGACCCCAACGCCTCGGTCGCGGCGCTGCTGTCGGGCGATCTCGATGCATTTCCCAACATGCCGGCGCCCGAAATGCTCAAGCAGTTCGAGCGCAATGCCCAGTTCAAGGTCGCGGTCGGCACCACCGAGGGCGAGGTCATCCTGGCGATCCACAACGGCAAGGCGCCGTTCAACGACGTCCGCGTCCGGCGCGCGATTGCGCACGCCATCGATCGCAAGGCGCTGATCGAGGGCGCCATGTTCGGCTACGGCACGCCGATCGGCAGCCACTTTCCGCCGCACAATCCGAACTATGTCGACCTGACCGGGATGTATCCGCTCGATCTTGCCAAGGCCAAGGCGCTGCTGGCCGAGGCGGGCCATCCCAACGGCTTCGAGGCCTCGCTCAAGCTTCCGCCCTTCCCCTATGCGCGACGGTCGGGCGAGGTGATTGCCAGCCAGCTCGGCGCGATCGGCATCAAGATCAAGATCGAACCGGTGGAGTGGGCGCAGTGGATCGGCCCGGTGTTCCGCGAATCGCAGTTCGACCTGACCATCGTCGCCCATGTCCAGCCTTACGACTTGGACAACTATACGAAGCAGCCGTACTACTACAACTACAACAGCCCCGACTTCACCAAGCTGTGGGGCGAGATCCTGCAGGCGACCGATCCGGCCAAACAGGGCGAGCTGTTCAAGCGGGCCCAGCGCAAGGTGGCCGAGGATGCGGTCAACGGCTTTCTGTTCCAGCTGCCGCAATTGGGCGTTTATCGCGCCGGCCTCGAAGGCTATTGGCTGAGTTCGCCAGGCGCGGCAGCGCCGTTGGCGCAGCTGCGCTGGACGCGTTGAGGGTCTTGGGCAAGATCGTTTCGTCATGAACCCGACGGATCATGGCGAAACGCGAATCTTGCCCCCGTGCTGCTCTGGACCGCGATTCACGGTTCCCATGGAATTGCGGCCGCGATTCCGCGTGAACCGATCGCGGTCCAGATCGCGGCGGGAGCCGGCGTGAGCGTCTTTCTTTTTCGCCGGTTCCTGACCTTTCTCGGCACCCTGGTTGGGGCGTCGGTGGTAGTTTTCCTGGTGCTGGAAGTCCTCCCCGGCGATCCGGCCTTGATCATGCTTGGGACCGAAGCGCAGGCCGACACGCTGGCGGCGCTGCGCAAGAAGCTCGGGCTCGAGCGGCCGCCGCTCGAGCGCTATTTCGACTGGATCGGCGGGCTGGTCACCGGCAGTCTCGGCATGAGCCACACCTATTCGGTGCCGGTGGCGAATCTGATTCTCGAGCGCCTGCAAGTGACCGTGCCGCTGGCGGCGATGGCGATCACGCTGTCGACCGCCCTGGCCTTGGCCCTCGGCCTTTATGCCGCCGCGCGCCACAACCGTCCGGGCGATTACGGCGTGATGGCGTTCGCGCAGTTGGGCATCGCCATTCCCGGATTCTGGTTCGCCATCCTGTTGGTGCTGTTGTTCGCCGTCGTGCTGGGGTGGTTCTCGGCCGGCGGATTCCCCGGCTGGGGCGACGGCTTTTGGCCGGGATTCAAGTCGCTGATTCTGCCGGCGTCCGCCCTGGCCTTGGCCCAAGCCGCCATCCTGTCGCGGGTGACGCGATCCTCGGTGTTGGAAGTGATGCGCGAAGACTATGTGCGCACGGCGCGCGCCAAGGGCCTGACCCGCCGCCGCACCTTGATCCGCCATGTGTTGCGCAATGCCCTGATTCCGGTGGTCACGATCATGGGCCTGCAGCTTTCCAATCTGCTGACCGGCACCATCATCATCGAATCGGTCTTCCATCTGCCGGGCCTCGGCCGCCTGGTCTTCCAGGCCATCAGCCAGCGCGACCTGCCGGTGGTCAAGGACGTGGTGGTGCTGTTCGCCGCCATGGTGGTGGCGATCAATTTCCTGGTCGACATGCTCTACGCCGCGATCGATCCGCGCCTGAGGTTGCATGACGACTAGCGGCGGATGGTTGGCGCGCGCCCTGCGCAGCGGCAATTTCCTGATCGGCGCCGCGCTGTCGGGGACGCTGGCGCTGACCGCGCTGGTGTCGCTGTTCTGGACGCCGAAATCGGCTACCGCGATTTCGATCCCGCATCGCCTCACGCAGCCCTCGGGCGAGTTTCCGCTCGGCACCGATCATTTCGGGCGCGACGTGCTGTCGATGCTGATGGTGGGCGCGCAGAACTCGATCCTGGTCGGCGTGGTCGCGGTCGGAATCGGCGCCACGCTCGGCATCGCCCTCGGCGCCCTGGCCTCGGCGCGGCGCGGCTGGGTCGAGGAAGTCGTGATGCGGCTGACCGATTTCAGCTTCGCCTTCCCCGCCATCCTCTCGGCCATCATGCTGACAGCGATCCTCGGCCCCGGAACCGTCAATTCGATCATCGCCATCGGCATCTTCAACATCCCGCTGTTCGCCCGCGTCACGCGCGGCAGCGCCAATGCCATTTGGGCGCGCGAGTTCATCTTGGCGGCGCGCGCCGCCGGCAAGGGCGCGTTCCGCATCACCCTCGAACACGTCCTGCCCAACATCGCCAGCGTGCTGATCGTCCAGGCGACGATTCAGTTCGCGCTTGCCATCCTGGCCGAGGCGGGGCTGTCCTATCTCGGCCTCGGTACCCAGCCGCCGCAGCCGAGCTGGGGGCGCATGCTCAACGAGGCCCAGACCATGATGTTCCTGGCGCCGCGGCTGGCGGTATTCCCGGGTATCGCCATCGCATTGGCGGTGCTCGGGCTCAACCTGCTGGGCGATGGCTTGCGCGATCTGTTCGATCCCAAGCTGGCGCGGAAGCGCTGAGCATGGCGCTGCTCGAAGTCCGCGACCTCAGCGTCGAGATCGCCACCTCGCGCGGCACCGGGTTCGCGGTGCGCGGGCTGAACTTCGCGCTGGAACGCGGTCAGACCCTCGGCATCGTCGGCGAATCGGGCTGCGGCAAGTCGATGACCGCGCTGGCGCTGATGCGACTGGTGCCCGAGAACGCGCGCATCGGCGGCGCCATCCTGTTCGACGGCGAGGATCTGGCCCAGGCCGACGAGGCGCGGCTGTGCCAAATCCGCGGCAATCGCATCGCCATGATCTTCCAGGAGCCGATGACTTCGCTCAATCCGGTGCACACCATCGGCCGGCAGATCGCCGAGCCGCTGATGATGCATCGTGGGCTGGACGCGGCTTCGGCGCGGGCCGAGGCGATCCGGCTGTTGGATCGGGTCGGCATTCCCGAGGCGCGTCGTCGGGTCGATTCCTGGCCGCACCAGCTTTCCGGCGGCCAGCGCCAGCGCGCCATGATTGCCATGGCGCTGTCCTGCGGACCCGACATCCTGCTGGCGGACGAACCGACCACGGCCCTGGACGTCACCATCCAACGCCAGATCCTGACCTTGATCGGCGATTTGGTCCGGGATTCGGGCATGAGCCTGATCCTGATCAGCCACGATCTGGGCGTGATCGCCGAGACGGTGGATTCGACCGTGGTCATGTATGGCGGCATGGCGGTCGAAAGCGGACCGACCGCCAGGGTCTTCGCCGGTCTTGCGCATCCCTACACTCAAGGCCTGTTCGCGGCGCGGCCGCAGTTGGGGCAGGGTGCCGGCAAGCGCCTGGCCACCATTGCCGGCGTGGTGCCCGATCTGGTCGATCTGCCGGCGGGTTGCGCCTTCGCCGGGCGCTGCCGGCTGGCGGTTCAGGCCTGTCGCGTGGCGCCGCCGGCACCCCAAGATCTCGGCTTGGGGCACTCGGCCGCTTGCCTGCGATTGGATGCGGCGCGGGAGCCGGCGGCATGACGGCGGTGGTCGACATCCAGGGCGCAGTCAAGCACTACCGCCTGCCGCGCGAGTCGCTATTCCATCCGGCGCCATCGGTTCACGCCGTCAACGGCGTCTCGTTCGCCATCGCCCGCGGACGCAGCCTGGGCGTGGTCGGCGAATCCGGTTGCGGCAAGTCGACCCTGGCGCGGCTGGTGATGGCGCTCGAACCGCCGACCGCGGGCACGGTCAAGGTGCTCGGCCACGACCTCAATGCGCTGGCGGCCGACAAATTGCGCGAGTTGCGGCGTCACTTCCAGATGGTGTTCCAGGATCCCTACGGCTCGCTCGATCCCCGCCATACCGTCGGTCGCATCGTCGGCGAACCGCTGGACGGACTGGAAACCCGCTTGGCGCGCGACGAACGCCGGGCGCGCATCGTCGCCGTGCTGGAATCGGTCGGACTGCGCGCGGCCGATGCCGACAAATATCCCCACGAGTTCTCTGGCGGCCAGCGCCAGCGCATCGCCATCGCCCGCGCCCTGATCACCCGCCCGGCGCTGATCGTCGCCGACGAGCCGGTCAGCGCGCTGGACGTTTCGGTGCAGGCCCAGGTGCTGAACCTGATGCGCGACCTGCGCGACCGGTACGGCGTCACCTACTTGCTGATCAGCCACGATCTGGGCGTGGTCGACTACGTCTGCGACGACGTCGCCGTGATGTATTTGGGGCGGATCGTCGAGCAGGCGCCGGCCAAGACGCTGTTTGCCGATCCGCGCCACCCCTATACCAAGGCGCTGCTCGACGCCGTGCCACGTCCGGACCCGACTAACAGGCGACAAGGCACCGTGCTCAAGGGTACAGTGTCGGTCGAGACGGTGACGGGGCGAGGTTGCCCGTTCGCCGACCGCTGCCCCCGGGTCGAACAGCGTTGCCGGGACGCGGCGCCGGCCCTGCGGACGATCGCTCCCGACCATCTAGCCGCCTGCCACTTCGCGGAGGGTCCATGACCGAGGTCCTATTCCTGCCACCGCTGCGCGCCAAACGGCCGGCCCGCGCGCCCGCCGGCCCGTTCTTCGATCGACGCGAATTGGCGACGATCCTGGACGTGTACAGCCGGATGGTGGCGGTGGGGGAGTGGCGCGATTACGGATTGGAGGGCGATGCCGACGGCATCGCCTTCGTGGTTTTCAGGCGGGCGGCGGAAGTGCCGCTCTATCGCATCGTCAAGCGCGCGCGCTCGCGCCGCGGCGGCACATACCAGGTGACCGCGCCGGGCGTGGTGCTGGCGGGGGGCGACGATTTGCGTGGCGTGCTGTCGGTGTTCGACCGCAAGATGCTGCGCGTGGCGGATCGGGGCGAGGCATGAGCGAACAGGCTTTCTTCAGCCGCGACTACTTCGAGGCGCGGGAGAAATTCCGGGCGGCGGCGCAGGCCGCCGGAGCCCAATTCGAGGTCTACGACAATCTGGTCAAGGGACCGGCCGGCGAGTCTCTGTCGACCGATGTCGCCCGCTTTGGTCCAGCTGATGCCGAGTCCGTTTTGGCGGTGATCTCCGGCACCCATGGCGGAGAGGGATTTTGCGGCTCGGGCGTCCAGATCGGGACGCTGCAGGAACGCCAATACGCCGCTCTGCCGAAGGGCCTGGCGGTGGTGCTGGTACATGGCATCAACCCCTATGGCTTTGCGTGGCTGAGGCGCGTGACCGAGGACAATGTCGACTTGAACCGCAATTTCGTCGATTTCACCAAGCCGTTGCCGATCAATCAGGGTTACGAGGACTTGGTCGATTCGATCGTGCCGGCGGCTTGGACCGGTTCGACGCGGGAAGCGGCCGACAAGCGGCTGGGCGAATATCACGCCAAGCACGGCCAGATGAAGTTCCAGGAGGCGCTGAGCGGCGGCCAGTATCGCCACCCCAAGGGCATCTTCTACGGCGGCTCGGGACCGACCTGGTCGCGCCGCACCTTCGAGGCAATTCTCAAGAAGCACGCGGGACGGGGGCGGCGCTTCGCCATGATCGATTTTCATACCGGCCTAGGGCCGTTCGGTTATGCCGAACTGATCTGCGCCGATTCGGTCGCCTCCGACGACTACAAGCGCACCCGAGATTGGTACGGCGAGTCGGTGACCTGTTTCGACGACGGTTCGACCAAGTCGGCGCCGATCAAGGGCCACAACATGCATGGCTGCAGGACCATCCTGCCGCAGGCGGAGGTGACGGCGATCGCGCCGGAATACGGCACCTATCCGACTCCGGTAGTGCTGAATGCGCTGCGGGCCGATGCCTGGCTGGCGGCGCATGGCAACCGCCAAGGCCCGCAGGGACGCGAAATCGTGCAGGCCATGCGGCGGGCATTCTTCCCCGACACGCCCGATTGGAATGAAATGGTCTGGTATCGCGGCCGTCAGGTCATTCGCCAGGCGATCAAGGGCCTGGGCGGCGGCTGATCACTCGCGAAAGCTGGCGTCACGCGCTTCGACCCGCCTGACCAGGGCGGCGAAAGGCGTGCGCGCGCCGCCCAGCTTGGCGAAGGCCTGGGTGGCCTGGGCGTTGCGTTCGTGGACGGCGCGGTCGACCGGCCGGATCGGCCGGCCGGTCTGCATGTACTGCAGCTGAATCTCGCAGGCGCGTTGCAGGTTCCAATGCCGCATGAAGCACTCGGCGACGTTGCCGCCCATGGTCACCAGTCCGTGATTGCGCAGGATGAGATGGTTCTTGGTTCCCAGCGAGGCGACCATGCGCGGCATTTCGCCGGTATCGACCGTGACGCCTTCGAAATTGTGATATGCCACTTCGCCGAAGATCTGGGAGGAATAGAAATTGTCGTGGTTGAGGCCTTCTTCCAGGCAGGCGATGGCGATCCCGGCGGTGGTGTGGGTATGCATGACGCATTTGGCGTCGGGTCGCGCGGCATGGATCGCCGAGTGGAGCGGGAAACCCGCCGGATTGAACGGATAGTCGGCGGGACCGACGATTTTGCCCTCGAGGTCGATCTTGACCAGGTTCGATGCCTTCACCTCGCGATACCAAAGCCCATAGGGATTGATCAGGAAGTGATGCTCGGGCCCGGGCAGGCGCAGCGAAATGTGGTTGAAGATCAGTTCGGACCAGCCCATTTCGTCGACCACCCGATAGCACGAAGCCAATTCGACTCGTAGATCCCATTCCTCCTGCGAGACATTGGGCCGATGGGGCGGTTGGCCCGCTGTTTTGGCGCTCATGGCGATATCCTTCCCTGGTGCAGCATGCGATGCGCCACCGCCACTTTGGGGCGGGCGCGATGGCGTTCTTCCAAGACCGAGCGGACGGCGGCAGCCTGTCCGCCTTTCAGCGCGGCGGCAAGCCAGGTCTGCACGAACAGATCGCGCTGGGCATGGCTGCCGCCGATATCCTGCAAGCGCGCGATCGCCGGCGTCATGACGGCAAAGGCGCGCTCAAAACGCCCGCCGGCAAAATCGACGATACCCTGCGCCATCGGCAGCGCGACCTGGCGCCAAGCGCCGCCGGCCTGTTCGGCCTTGCGCTCCAGGCTAGCCGCCATCGCGGCACCGCTCGGTCGGCCCGACCGCAGCAGAGCGTAGAGATATTGCAGGTCGAGGAAGGCGAAAACGTGCTCGCCGACGCGCGCCTCGATGTGGTCGGCCAGATCCTGCCAGCGCGTGCCGACATCGATGCCGCGCAGTTCCATGCGCCACAGCATCGAGACCGCGCCGATCTGGTCCTGGCTGTAGGTTTTGTCGATGCCCCAGACATGGCGGTCGTAGATCTCGGTCACGCGGGCGTGCTCGTCGCGATCGAGATGGAACAGCGCCAGATGCCACCAATTGTGGGTGTACATGAAGGAATTGCAGTCGTCCCATGTCGGTGCCAGGCCGCTCATCCAGGCGATGCCTTCGTCGACGCGACCTTGCGTTTCCATGACATGGGCGACGGCGTGATGCGCCCAGGGATCGCGGCGATTCATCGCCACCGCCTGCCGCGCTGAATCCTCGGCCTCGGCCAGCCGATGGCATTGCTCGAGGCCGAAGGCGCGCATGCCGTGGACGTAGGGCAAGTCGCGATTGGCCGGAAGGATGGCATCGGCCACGGCCAGGATGCGTTCGGACTCGCCGCGATTGAAGGCGTGATATTGGGCGATCTTGGCTGCGGTCAGGTCATGCGGCCAGCGCCTGACCAGATCGAACAACCGGCCGAAGGCGCGGTCGCCGTCGCCGTCATGCCAGGCCCCGATGCCGGCCAGGAATTGGCGCTCGCGTTCGGTCGCCCGTCCGACATTGTCGTCGGCGGTGCGAAGATAGGGTGCCGCGCGTCCTGGCCCGTCGCGGCTCTCGAGGAACAGGAACAAGGCCGCGGCGATGGCGTTGGCCAGCACGCTCGTGGGATCGGCCTCGACGCCCTTGAGGATGCAGGGCAGGTCCTTGCCGTATCCGAGAAACTGATCGCGGAATCGATCGATGGCGGCAACCGTCTCCTTGGCATCGGTCGCCACCGTCAGGCCGAGACTGTCCTTGAGCGTCATGCCCGATTCCTGGCCGCCAGCAGCGTGGCTGTCAATTCGACGAACCCGGCGCCCCCGCGCCCATCGGCGATCCAGGCCGGCAGCGCCTCCATGCGGTCGGCGAAGTCGCGCAGGTTGGCGACCCCGACCGCGTTCGGAAAGTGCCGGAACAGGGGCTCGTCATTGGGGGCATCGCCGACGAAGACCAGGCGTTCGCGCGCGGCATCGATGTCGATAGCGAATTGCTCGGCCATCAGGCGCCGGACCATGGTCAACTTGTCCCAATCTCCAAACCACGCGTTGACGTGAATCGAGCTGATCTTGGCGGCGGCGCCGGCGGCGCGGCAGATCTCGCGGATGCGATCGACCTCGCTTGTCGCCAGCGGCGGCACGTCCTCGCGGAAATCGATCGCCAGATCGGCCATGCGGCTGAACTGATCGGCGGCAATGGCCGCGCCGGGCACGCGCGCCAGTACTTCTTGCCCGAGGCGAGCCAGCCGCGCGCGGTCGCGGATCAACTGCTCTTCCGGAACTGCGTAGCGGCGGATCATCCGTTTGTCGCCGCGATCGTAGCGGAAATAGAGCGCGCCATTCTCTCCGACCACGGCGTCGACCGGCCAGAATCGGGCGATCATGTCGCACCAGCCGGCAGGACGGCCGGTTATCGGGATCACCAAGAGGCCCGCGCCATGAAGCGCCTCCAGCGCCTGATAGCTGGCGGCCGGCAGGCGTCCGTCCTCGGTCAACGTATCGTCGATGTCGGTAAGCACGGCCCGAACTTCCCGCCGCGCCGCCAAGGGAAAATCGCACAATGGTTTCATGGCGGGCACTTTACCGCGACTGCGGCCGCATGCCAGTGTCGCCGGTCATGGAACCGATCTATACCTTTGCCGGCAGCCCGATCGACCGCGCCGGCCAGTACCGTGGCGACGCCGCCTGGATGGATGCGCGGCGAACCGATCCGGCCAGCCGCATCCTGTGCCTCAACGATCTCAAGGCGCCGATCGACCTCAACGGATCACCCAGGCTGGCTTGGCGCGATTCCGGGGCCTCTGTCCCGAGCGATGCGCTTTTTCTCGGATTGATCGAGGGCGTGGCCCATTTCGCGGCCGACGTCACCGCGCCCGACGCCGACGCCGGACCGGGCTGCAAGTGGATCGACGTGCGCTCGATCGCGCCTTCGATCGCAGCCGGCGAGGCGGCCATTCTCGCCCAGGCGCGCTCGATGCTGGACTGGCATGCGCGGCATCGTTTCTGCGCGGTCTGCGGCCGCCCGAGCCGCGTCGAGTCCGCCGGCTGGAGCCGACGCTGCGGCGATGCCGGCTGCAATGCCCAGCATTTTCCGCGCACCGATCCGGTCACGATCATGATGGTGGTGCAGGGCGATCGCTGCCTGCTCGGGCGCCAACCGCGTTTTCCGCCCGGCAACTATTCGGCGCTGGCAGGGTTCGTCGAACCGGGCGAGACTATCGAGGAAGCGGTGCGTCGCGAGGTGCTGGAAGAGGCCGGACTCAAGGTCGGGCGCGTGCTCTATCACGCCTCGCAGCCCTGGCCGTTTCCGTCCTCGCTGATGATCGGCTGTCATGCCGAGGCACTAAGCAGCGACATCGTCATCGACCCCGACGAACTCGAGGATGCGCGTTGGTTCAGCCGCGTCGAGGCGCGCGCCATGCTGACCCGCGCCGGCACGCCCGAGGCGCCGCGCCTGCCGCCGCCGCTGGCCATCGCCCATCAGCTCGCCAAGGCCTGGATCGAGGGTCGCACGGCGCTGTGATCAGTCGATTTCGACGGTCAACCCCAGCACCAGAAACGAAAACGACTTGCCGTGAGAATCGAGGTTGAGCGAGGCGTTAACGCCGCCTTCCAGCGCGCGGTCGGCGACGATGTTGAGGCCGCAAAGATGGTCCAGCGCATGGACCGCTATCTCGCCCAGCATCAGCCGCGGAAATTCGGACTTGAGCCGCTCGGGCGTGATCTGGGCCTTGACCGCGTGGTAATGCCTCGGGTCCTCGACCCATAGCGAAATATTGGAGCGATCGCCCTTGTCGCCGGCGCGGGCATGGGCGATCTCGCGCAACGGCACGCAGCGGCTCACAGCCAGTGCACCCGTGTCGGCACCAGGCCGCGATCGAGAAAGCGGGTCTCGGTGGTGACACTCGGATCGATGCGACCGCGATAGCCGCCGCCACCGGCCGGTCCGCAAGTCAACAGCGATTCGACTTCCCACAGCAGCGCCTCGGCCATGGCGCGGTCGCCCGTCCGCAGCGCGCAGCGCAGCCTCGCGTCCGTGGCCAAATCGACATCGCCCCTTCGATCCGCCGTGGCAAGCAGCGAGGCGACGCCGATCAGATCGATCCGCACCGCATCGTTGAATCCCTGTACCCCGGCCATGCGCTGCTTGACGACGGCGCCGGCCAATTCCGCCCTGCGGCCCGCGCCCGGGCCGGCATAGGACACCTCGGCTTCCGCCAAATAACCGCCGTCCATGGCGACCGTGACCTTGAGGTTATCGGGTCGTTTTCGGCCGCCGGCTCCGGCCAACCGAACCCGATCGGCCCCGGTCGCGGCGATGCTTACTTTCGAGAAGTCCGCCGTGACGTCGGGCGTGAGGTAGGCCGTCGGGTCGTGAACTTCGTAGAGCAGTTGCTCCTTCACCGTGCGGACAGAAACCTCGCCGCCGGTGCGATCCAGCTTGGTGATGGTGGCGTCGCCGTCGGCCGAGACTTCGGCGATCGGAAATCCGACATGGGCGAGGTCGGGCACGTCCTTGCGGCCGGGATCGGCGAAATAGCCGCCGGTGATTTGTGCGGCGCATTCCATCAGATGCCCGACCAGCGTGCCGCGTCCGAGCAGGGGCCAATCGTCCGCGCGCCATCCGAAATGCATCATCAGTGGGGCAAGAAACAGCGACGGATCGGCGACCCGACCGGCAACGATCACATCGGCGCCTTCGGCCAAGGCCGGCATCAAGGCGTCGGCGCCGATATAGGCATTGGCGCCGACCATCCCGCCCGACATCTCGATGCGGTCGGTGACGTCGTCGCCTTCGATCCAGGCGACACGCAGTTTTGACAGCCCTAGCGCATCGGCGACGGCGCGGGTCTTGGCGGCGGCCGCGCGCGGATTGGCCGCGCCCATGTTGGTGATCAGCTTGGTGCCGTGGCGCGCGCAAAGCGGAAGCATGACCTTCATCCGGCGTTCGAGCCAGGGATTGAAACCCAAGGCCGGATCGCGCCGGCGATCCCGGTGCGCGAACGCCAAGGTGCGTTCGCCGACGCATTCGAACACGATCGCATCCAGCCGCCCGCGTTCGACCAGGTCCGCCGCCGGGTCGAGGCGGTCGGCGGAAAAGCCGGCGCCGGTACCGATGCGGTAGAGGCGATCGCGCATTTCCGCAGCCTAGCATTGCGGCCATGGCTGGCAATGCGGGTTGCGCCTCGAATCCGGTCGGCGCAGACTGCGCCGCCGCCATGCCGTCGCCGAATCGTCGCTTCGCCTATTCGCTGGTCGCATTGTGCTTCCTCCTGGCGGCGGTTTCCCGCGGCCTGTTGGACAGTTTCGGTGCCTTCGTGTTGCCGCTGGGCGATGCCTTCGGCTGGGAGCGCAGCGAGATCACCTTGATCTATGGCTGCGGCATGCTGGCCGTGGGCATGTCGGGCCCGTTGGTCGGGTTGCTGCACGACCGTTTCGGGCCGGGCTGGACCATGGCGGCAGGAGCGGCGGCCAGCGGATGCGGCATGTTCCTGGCCGCGATCGGTTCCGTCCCCTGGCATTATCAGCTTGGACTTGGATTGCTGTGCGGCTTCGGCACGGCGGCGATGGGGGCGGTGACTCAGGCCGCCATGCTGTCGCGCTGGTTTCGGGCCGATCTCAATTCCGCGCTGGCGATAAGCTATTCCGGCAACGGCATCGGCCCGATGCTGAGCCTGCCGCTGGCCCAGGCCCTGATCTTGGCGCTGGGTTTCAGGCCGGCTTTCGGCGCGTTGGCGACCATGGCGCTGGTGCCGTTGGTGATTCTCGCTTTCCTGCCTTGGCGTCGAATCAGGTCCGGCGATCCGAGCCTGGCCGAAACGCAGGCGAGTGCCGGCAACGGAATGACGCTGTCCCAAGCCTTGCGCGATTCCGTGTTCTGGAGCTTGGTGTGGTCCTTCTGCCTGACTTCGGTCGGCATCTACGCGCTGACGCCGCAGGTGGTGGCGTTCCTGATCGAGCGCGGCTACCCGCCGCTGGCGGCGGCGTCGGCCTATGGCTTGGCGGCCATGCTGGTTCCGGTCGGCATGATCGGCGTCGGCCGGCTGTCGGATCGCGGCGGCAGGCGCCTGGCGGTCAGCGTCAGCTACGGCTTGTCGATTGGCGGTGCGGCATTGCTCTCGCGTGTCACGGATACGGGCGACGATCTGCTGGTGGGCGCGTTCATCCTGTGCTTCGGCCTGACCATGGGTTCGCGCGGGCCGGTCATCTCGACCCTGGTCGCGCGGCGCTTCGCGGGTTCCAATCTTGGCCGCATCTATGGCAGCATCACCATCGGCATGGGCGCGGGCGGCGCGCTCGGCGCCTGGAGCGGCGGAATGTTGTTCGACCTGACCGGCGGTTATGGCGCGATCTTCGTGCTCTCGATTTCGGCCATGGCGGCGGGCTATGTGCCGTTCCTGTGGCTGACCCGGGAGCCCGAGTGATGGAGTTCGGATTCACCCCCGAGCAGCGCGAAATCCGTCGCCAGGTCGAGCATCTCTGCCAGAAATACGACTTGGCCTATTGGCGCAAGCGCGACGACACCGGTACCTTCCCCAACGATTTCGTGGCCGATTTGGCCGCCGGCGGCTGGCTCGGCATCGCCATGCCGGTCGAATTCGGCGGCCAGGGCCTGGGCGTCACCGAAGCCGCGCTGATGATGCAGGCCATCGCCGAATCCGGCGCCGCCATGTCCGGCGTCTCGGCGGTGCACATCAACATCTTCGGGCCCAACCCGATCGTGGTCTACGGCACGCCCGAACAAAAGCGCCGCTTTCTGCCGCCCCTGATCGCGGGCAAGGAACGCTGCTGTTTCGGCGTGACCGAGCCGGATGCCGGCCTGGATACCAGCCACATCAAGACCCGTGCCGTGCGCGAGGGCAATCGCTATCGCATCGACGGCCGCAAGATGTGGACCTCGACCGCGCAAAGCGCCCACAAGATCCTGTTGCTGGCGCGCACCACCCCGCTCGAGGCCTGCGCCCGGCCGTTCGACGGCATCTCGCTGTTCTACACCGATCTCGATCGCAAGCATGTCGAGGTGCGCGAGATCGACAAGATGGGACGCGCCGCGGTCGATTCCAACGCGCTGTTCATCGACGGGCTGCCGGTGCCGGTCGAGGACCGCATCGGCGAGGAAGGCAAGGGGTTCCAGTATCTGCTGCACGGTCTCAATCCTGAACGCGTCCTGATCGGCGCGGAAGCGGTCGGCATCGGACGCGCCGCGGTCAAGCGCGCCGCCGACTATGCCAAGGAACGCGTGGTGTTCGGCCGCCCGATCGGCCAGAACCAGTCGATCCAGCATCCGCTGGCGGAAAGCTGGATGGAACTGGAGGCGGCCGATCTGATGGTGTTCAAGGGCGCCTGGCTTTACGATTCCGGCCAGCCCTGCGGGGTCGAGGCCAACGCCGCCAAATATCTCGGCGCCGAGGCGGCGTTCAAGGCCTGCACCCGCGCGGTGATGACCCATGGCGGCTACGGCTACGCCAAGGAGTTTCATGTCGAGCGCTTCCTGCGCGAAGTGCTGATCGCGCGCATCGCCCCGATCAGCCCGCAGATGATCCTGAATTTCGTCGCCGAGCGCGCGCTCGGCCTGCCCAAATCCTATTGAGGCCACGACCATGCCCGGACCGCTTGCCGGCCTGACCATCCTCGATTTGACTTCGGTGGTGCTGGGTCCCTATGCGACGCAGCTGTGCGCCGACATGGGCGCGCGCGTGATCAAGATCGAGCCGCCCACCGGCGACATGGTCCGCCAGATCGGCAAGTCCAAGGTCACCAAGGGCATGGGGCCGATCCATCTGACGGTCAATCGCGGCAAGGAAAGCCTGTGTCTCGATCTCAAGCGGCCCGAGGGCAAGGCCGCCTTCCTCAAGCTGGCAGCCAAGGCCGACGCCTTGTTCCACAACATGCGGCCCGAGGCGATCGACGGTCTCGGCCTCGACTACGAATCGGTGCGGGCGGCCAATCCGACCTTGGTCTACGTCGGCGCCTATGGTTTCGGCACCGACGGTCCCTATGCCGCGCGCCCGGCCTATGACGACATCGTCCAGGGCATTTCGGGCGTCGCCGGACTGCTGGAATCGCTGTCGGGCGAACCGCGCTATGCGCCCACCATCCTGTGCGACAAGACCACCGGCCTGATGGCGGCTTTGGCGCTGGTGACCGCGCTGTTGGGGCGGGCGCGCAGCGGCCAAGGCCAAAAGGTCGAAGTGCCGATGTTCGAGACCATGGCCAGCTTCATGATGGTCGAACATCTGTGGGAGCGGGCGATCGTCGCCGACGGGTCGATCGGCTACACCCGCATGCTCTCGCCCGACCGGCGGCCCTATCGGACCAAGGACGGTTATGTCTGCGCCACGCCCTATGCCGACAAGCATTGGAAGGCGGTGTTCGAAGCGGTCGGTCGCGGCGAATTGATGTCCGATCCGCGCTTCGCCACCATCAACGCGCGCTCGCAGCGCATCAACGAGGTCTATGCGCTGATGAGCCAGTTGATGCGCGAGCGCACCACCGCCGAGTGGTTGGCGCTGTTCGAGCGCGAAGAGATCCCGGCGGCGCCGGTGCAATACCTGGCCGATCTTCCGGCCGATCCGCACATGAAGGCGGTCGGACTGTTTCGCGAGGTCAAGCACCCCAGTGAGGGCGAGATCCGCCAGCTGCGCTCGCCGATCCGGTTCTTCGCCACCGGCGGCGAGATGGGCTCGCCCGCGCCGACGCTGGGCCAGCACACCCGCGCGCTTTTGGCCGAAGCCGGCCTGGCGCCGGCCGAAATCGACGCCATGATCGCCGCCGGCACGGCAAAGGAAGGATAGACCATGAAGACCGTCGGCCTCGGCCTGCACTGGAACGACCTCAAGCTCGGCGACCGCTTCAAGACCGTCGGCCGAACCGTCACCGAAGCCGACATCGTGCTGTTTGTCGGCGCCACCGGCATGACCGAGGTGCTGTTCACCAATGTCGAGTACCTGCGCACCGAATCCTCGATCAAGGGCCGGGTCGCGCCGGCGGCCATGGTCTACAGCCTGGCCGAGGGATTGTTGATTCAATCGACCATGCAGGGGACCGGCCTGGCCTTTCTCAACATGACGCTCGACGTCAAAGGACCGACCTTCGCCGGCGACACCATTCACGTCGAATGCGAGGTGATCGAGATCCGGCCGACCTCGAAGGGAGGGCGCGGCCTGGTGCGGACCCGCAACGAGATCAAGAATCAGCGCGGCGAGACGGCGATCGTCTACACGCCGCTGCGCATGATGAAGGGACGCGACGCATGAGCCAGGGCGAGATCTTCCATCGCGACGCGCTGCCCAGTTACTGCCCGCCCGGCCATTCGGCCACGGTCAACCGCCGCTTGGTCGAGGCTTCGTTCGGCGGCGGCTTCGAGATGATCCACGGGCGCCTGGCGCCGGGCGGAGAGGCCGAGCGTCATCACCACAAGACCGAACGGCAGGTGATCTATGTCGTTTCCGGCCAGGCGCTGATCGCGCTCGGCGACCAGCCGGCCAAACCGCACGGCCCGGGAACCGTGGCGCGGATCCCGCCGGGAATCGACCACTGGGTCAAGGCGGTGGGGACCGAGACGCTGGAACTGATTGTGGTCTACAGCCCGCCGCTGGCAAAGCCTTGATTCCGCTCGGCCGCAGGGGCGCCCTGGCGCGACAATCCAAGTCCTTGACTGGGGCCGGGCGCGCACCTATTTTCCGCCCGCTTTTCCCGCGCGGCTCGGGTGGGCGCCATGGCGGATGACCGCCAAGGCGATCTCCGGTCGCTCGGGCAGCGACTCGACAAGGCCCGCGATGTCCGCGACCAAGCGGAGAGGCGCGGACCGGGTGGGTCGCGGGCACCGCTAGGCGGCGGCGGATTTGCGCTCAGGGCATCCATCGAAATGGTGGCGTGCCTGGGCACTGGCGCCGGTCTCGGCTGGTGGTTGGACAGGGTGCTGGGAACGGGACCTTGGTTGCTGGCGGTGTTCGTCCTCTTGGGCGGGGCCGCGGGCGTCTGGACGGTGATGCGCCTGTCCGGGCGGCTGATGACCGAGGCCGAACAACATCGCATCGACCGAGGCAACGGGAACGGATAACGGTGGAATCGCCGCTCGAACAGTTCAAGATCAAGGCGCTGATCCCGCTGCATGCGGGCGGGCTGGACCTCAGCTTCACCAACTCCGCCGCCTTCATGGTGTTGGCGATCGCGGTGGTGACGCTGTTCATGACGCTGTCGGTGCGCTCGCGCGAATTGGTGCCGGGCCGGGTGCAGTCGGTGGCCGAACTGGCCTACGAGTTCGTCGCCGGCATGATCAAGGACAATGTCGGCCAGGCCGGCCGGCCCTATTTCCCCTTCATCTTCACCCTGTTCATGTTCATCCTCGGCGCCAACCTGCTGGGCATGGTGCCCTACACCTTCACCGTCACCAGCCACATCATCGTCACCTTCTCGATGGCGCTGTTCGTGTTCCTCGGCGTCACCCTGATCGCGCTGATCAAGCACGGCACCCATTTCTTCGGCTTCTTCGTGCCCAAGGGCGTGCCCAAGGCGCTGATCCCGCTGGTGATGGTGATCGAGGTGATCTCCTATCTGGCGCGGCCGGTCAGCCTGGCGCTGCGCCTGTTCGCCAACATGACCGCGGGCCACACCATGATGAAGGTGTTCGGCAGCTTCGTCGTGATGATGGGGCTGGCGGGGGTGCTGCCGTTCGCGGTGCTGATCGCGCTGACCGGGCTCGAGATCGTCATCGCCTTCCTGCAAGCCTACGTCTTCACGGTGCTGACCTGTCTCTACCTGAACGACGCGTTGCACCTGCACCACTAGATCCCGAAAACCTCCGAACTCGAATCGCAACGAAAGGACATTGACATGGACGTCGAAGCCGCGAAGCTGGTGGGCGCCGGATTGGCCGTGATCGGCCTGGGTGGCGTGGGCATGGGCATCGGCAACATCTTCTCCTCGTTCATCGCCTCGGTGGCCCGCAACCCGGCCGCTCAGCCGATCGTGTTTCCCTTCACCATGTTGGGCTTCGCCCTGGTCGAAGCGATCGCGCTGTTCGCGCTGCTGATCGCCTTCCTGGTGCTGTTCCGCTAGCACCGGACCGGCGGGCGCCGCGTCATGCCGCAACTCGATCCCAGCACCTTCCTGCCGCAGATCTTCTGGCTGGCGGTGCTGTTCGGGGCGTTCTTCCTGCTGATGAAGAACGTCGCCTTGCCGCGCATCGGCGAGGTGCTGCAGGCGCGCGCCCTGCGGCTGAACGAGGACCTCGACACGGCACAACGACTGCGCGTCGAGGCCGAGCGCTCGATCGCCGAGTACCAGGCCGCGCTCGACAAGGCCAAGACCGAGGCCATGGCGATGGTGCAGAAGGCGCGCGACGAGGCGGCGCGCGAAAGCGCGCGGCGCATCGCCGAAGTCGAGGCCAAGCTGGCCGCGCAGTCCAAGGCGGCCGAGGCCCGCATCGCCGAGGCCAAGGCCGGCGCCCTCGGCCATGTCCGCGGGGCGGCGGCCGATCTGGCCGGAAGCCTGGTCGAGAAATTGGTCGGGCAGGCGCCGAGCACGGCCGAGTTGCAGGCCGCGGTCGGCCGGGCGATGGACCGGAGGCAATGACATGAACGCCTCGTTCTGGGTTGCCATCGCCTTCGTGGCGTTCGTGATCGCGGTGTTCAAGCCGATCAAGCGGGTCCTGATCGGCGCGCTCGACGGCCGCGCCGACAAGATCCGCCGCGAACTCGAGGACGCGCGCAAGCTGCGCGAGGACGCGACCGAACTGCTGGCGACCTATCGCCAGAAGCACAAGAACGCTATGCGCGAGGCCGAGGACATCGTCGCCATGGCCCGGGCCGAGACCGAGCGGCAGGCCCGCCAGGCGGCCGAGGACCTGACCCAATCGCTCAAGCGGCGCGAAGAACGCGCCCTGACCAAGATCGCCAAGGCCGAGGCCCAGGCTCTGGCCGAAGTCCGCGCCGCGGCGATCGAGGCCGCGGTCGGTGCCGCGCGCGATGTGCTCCAAACCAAGGTCGACGCCGCCACGCGGAGCCGACTCGCGGATCAGGCGATCGCCGAGTTGGGCCGCCGGCTCTAGGCCGCAACTGGCCGGGCGCAGACCAAGTACCGGCCGTGCCGCACATTGCCACCGACGACGGCGTCAGGCTCTGGGTCGAGGAGACCGGGCAGGGCACGCCGATCGTCTTCGTTCACGAATTCGCCGGCGATCATCGCAGCTGGGAAGCGCAGGTCCGCTTTTTCTCCCGCCGGCATCGCTGCGTGACGTTTGCCGCGCGGGGCTATCCGCCCTCGGACGTGCCGGCGGACTGGGAACGCTATTCCCAGGCCCGCGCGGTCGAGGACATCCGCTCGGTGATGGATGGGGCCGGCATCGATCGCGCCCATGTCGTCGGCCTGTCGATGGGCGGATTCGCCACCCTGCATTTCGGACTGACCCATCCCGGGCGCGCGCTGTCGCTGACCATCGCCGGCTGCGGGCTTGGCGCCGAGAAGGCCTTCACCGAGACCTTCCGTGCCGAAGCCCGCGCCACCGCCGATCGTATCCTGCGGGACGGCATGGCCAAGGTCGCCGAGACCTACGCCGAGACCGCGGCCCGCGTGCAGTTCCAGGCCAAGGACCCGCGCGGCTGGCTCGAGGCCAAGCGCCAACTGGCCGAGCATTCGGCCGAGGGCTCGGCCAACACCATGCGCGGCGTGCAGGCCCGCCGGCCTTCGCTCTACGATCTCGAGGACAAGCTCAAGGCGATGACGGTTCCGGCGTTGATCGTCTGCGGCGACGAGGACGATCACACGCTTCAGCCTGGGATCTATCTCAAGCGCGTTCTGCCGGCGTCGGGGCTGTTGGTCGTGCCCAAGACCGGACATTTGATCAACCTGGAAGAGCCGACTCTGTTCAATCGCGCCGTGGCCGATTTCATCGCCCAGGTCGAGGCCGGGCGCTGGCCCCGGCGCGATCCGCGCGCCGTGTCATCTCAGGTGATGGGCGGCCGCTGACTCGCATTTGGACCGCGATCGGCTCGCATGGCATAGCAGTCGCAATTCCCTGCACGCCGCGAATCGCGGTCCAGGGCGGGATGCGAGGGCATGCGTCACGTTCCGTCTTGAATCTTGTGGTTCAAGACGAAACGATCATGCCCCGAGGGCGGGTTGACCGATCGCGTTCGACGCTGGTTGGCATCAAAACGGCTTGGCGCCGCGGCTCATGGCGACGATGCCGGTGCGGCTGACCTCGACCAGGCCCAGCCCGCGCATCAGGTCGACGAACGCCGTCAGCTTGTCCGACGAACCGGAAATCTCGAACACGAAGCTGCCAGCGGTGGAATCGACCGCGCGGGCGCGGAAGATGTCGGCGATGCGCAGGCTTTCGACCCGCTTTTCGCCGGTGCCGGCGACCTTGACCAGCGCCAGTTCGCGTTCGAGATGCGGGCCCTCGACGGTGAGGTCCGAGACCTTGTGCACCGGCACCAGGCGACCGAGTTGGGCTTTGATTTGCTCGATCACCATTGGCGTACCTGAGGTGACGATGGTGATGCGCGAGCGGTGCGCGGTCGAATCGACCTCGGCCACGGTCAGGCTGTCGATATTGTAGCCCCGGCCCGAAAACAGGCCGACGACGCGCGCCAGCACGCCGGCCTCGTTGTCGACCAGCACCGCCAGGATATGGGTTTCGATGGTTTCTTCGGTCATGACGGCTAGACCATGGTCAGGCCGTGATCGGAGATCGCAGCCTTCTGGTTGGGGCCCAGCAGCATGTCGTAGTGCGCCGCGCCCGAGGGGATCATCGGAAAGCAGTTCTCCTTGGGATCGACCCGCATGTCGACCACCACCGGCTTGTCGACCGCCAGCATCTCGCGGATGCAAGCATCGACATCGCCCGGACGCTCGCAGCGCAGGCCGACGGCGTGAAAGCTCTCGGCCAGCTTTACGAAATCGGGCAGGGCATCCGAATAGCTTTCCGAATAGCGCCCGCCATGCAGCAGCTCCTGCCACTGGCGGACCATGCCCATGTACTGGTTGTTGAGGATGAACAGCTTGACCGGCAGGCGGTACTGCGCGGCCGTGCCGAGTTCCTGGATGTTCATCAGGATCGAGGCTTCGCCGGCGATGTCGATCACCGTCGCCTCGGGATGCGCCAGCTGCACGCCGAGCGCGGCCGGAAAGCCATAGCCCATGGTGCCCAGCCCGCCCGAGGTCATCCAGCGATTGGGCTGTTCGAACTTGAAGCGCTGCGCAGCCCACATCTGGTGCTGGCCGACCTCGGTGGTGATGAAGGTCTCGCGGCCGCGGGTGAAGTGGTAGAGCCGGTCGATGGCGTATTGCGGCTTGATCGGGCCGTTGGGGTCCTGGACGTATTTCAGGCAGTCGACCGCGCGCCAATCCTCGATCTGCTTCCACCACGCCGCCAGCGCCTTTTCGTCGATCGCCGGCCGGCGCCGGCGCCACTCCGCCAGCACGTCGCCGAGCACCTCGGCGATGTCGCCGACCACGCCCAGGTCGACCGCCACGTTCTTGTTGATCGAGGACGGGTCGATGTCGATGTGGATCTTGCGCGCGCCGCGAGCGAAGGCGTCGATCCTGCCGGTGACGCGGTCGTCGAACCGCGCGCCGACCGAGACGATCAGGTCGCTCTTGGCCATCGCCAGATTGGCCTCGTAGGTGCCGTGCATGCCGAGCATGCCGACGAACTGCTTGTCCGAAGCCGGATAGGCACCGAGACCCATCAGGGTCAGCGTGATCGGCGCGCCGGTGAGGTGGACAAGTTCGGTCAAGGCGCGCGAGGCCTTGGGCCCGGAATTGATCACGCCGCCGCCGGCATAGAACACCGGCCGCTTGGCGGCGGCCAGCATCTCGACGATGCGCGCGATCTCGGCCGTGTCGGCCTTGGTGCGCGGCCGATAGCTGCGGTGCTGGATACCGGCGCCGTTGGCATAGACATGCTTGGCCATCAGCACGTCCTTGGGTAGGTCGATCACCACCGGCCCCGGACGGCCGCTGCGGGCGATATAGAACGCCTCGTGGGTGACGCGAGCCAGGTCTTCGATCCGCCGCACCAGGTAGTTGTGCTTGGTGCAGGGCCGGGTAATGCCGACGGTGTCGGCCTCCTGGAAGGCGTCGTTGCCGATCAGATGGGTCGGCACCTGCCCGGTCAGGCAGACCACCGGCACCGAATCCATCAGCGCATCGGTCAGGCCGGTTACGGCATTGGTGGCGCCCGGGCCCGAGGTCACCAGCACCACGCCGACCCGTCCGGTCGAGCGGGCATAGCCCTCGGCCATGTGCACCGCCGCCTGCTCGTGGCGCACCAGAATGTGGCGGATGCGGTTCTGCTGAAATATCGCGTCGTAGATCGGCAGCACCGCCCCGCCCGGATAGCCAAAAATCATGTCGACGCCCTGATCGCTCAAGGCCTTCAACAGGATTTCCGCGCCGGACAGGACTTGTTGCTCGCCGCTCATGACACCGGGATCCTTTCACCCGTTTGCAATGGCCAAAAAGGGCCGCGACCCTATCCGCTCGCGCTCGGGGACGTCAACAAGAATTGGCGAATTATCGGCAAGATTTCTCGATCGAATCTTTCCGAAAATTGCCGGTTGTCGGCGCCGGTCAGGTCGCACATGCGGGCCTGTTTGAGCTGATGGCGGAACCAGGTCAGTTGGCGCTTGGCGTAGTTGCGAGTCTCCTGCTGACCCTTGGCGATCGCCGTCGCAAGGTCGCTCTCGCCGCGGCGATAGGCCAAGAGCGGCCGCACGCCGATGGCTTTCATCGCCGGCAGGGACGGCTCAAGTTCCATATTGGCAAGCCGGTCGATCTCGTCCAGCGCGCCGCTCTCGATCATGGCCGCAAAGCGAGCATCGCAGCGCGCATAGAGTTCCTCGCGCTGTCGGTTGACCACAAGGCAAAGCGCTTCTGGGCCCTGCGCGGTTCGCAATCCTGCATGCCATTCCGCCAGCCCGCGGCCGGTCGCAAGCTTGACCTCGAGAGCGCGCAACACGCGTTGTCGGTCGCTGGGTCGTAAGCGCGCGGCCACTAGCGGATCGATTTGCGCCAGGCGACGATGCAATGCGCCGCTATCCCCGACCGCTCGCAGCTCGACCCGCAGCGATTCCGGAATGGCCGGAATTTCCGACAGGCCTTCGAGCAAGGCGCGGATGTAAAGGCCGGTTCCCCCGACCAGGATCGGGACGCGCCCTCGCGCCGATTCCGCGTCGATCGCCGTTAGCGCCAACCCGCGCCAACGCGCCGCGGTACAGCGTTCTCGCGCCGACAACACACCATAGAGCCGGTGCGGCAGGCGCGCGGTTTCGGTGGCGCTCGGCCGCGCGGTCAGGATCTCGAGTTCGGCATAAACCTGCAGCGCGTCGGCATTGATTACCGTTCCCGAAAGCGCCTCGGCCAGGCGCGCGGCAACGGCCGACTTGCCCGATGCCGTCGGGCCGCCTATGACGACGATCCTTGCCATGCGCGCAATCTAGCCCGTGACCCAGATCCTCACCATCGCCGGACCGGCGCCGCAGCCGATCGCCGCCATCGCCCTGCTGACGGCGGCCGGCGCGCGCCCGGGCACGCCGGACTGGCTCTCGCCCGGCGAGGCCTTCGACATCGCCTTCGAACCGGCGGTCGAGGGGTTGGAGCCGGCCCTGCGCGCGGCCTATCCCGGCTGCGATTTGGTCGTCCAGCCAGCCACGCATCGCCGCAAGAAGCTGCTGGTGACCGACATGGACTCGACCGTGATCACGGTCGAATGCATCGACGAGATGGCCGATCTGCTAGGGCTCAAGCCCAAGATCGCCGCCATCACCGAGCGCGCCATGCGCGGCGAAATCGATTTCGCCGTGGCCTTGCGCGAGCGCGTGGCGCTGTTGGCCGGGCTGAGCCTCGGCGACTTGCAGCGAGTCTACGACCAGCGTGTCGTGCCGATGCCGGGCGCGCGGCGGTTGGTCCGGACCATGCGCCGGCATGGCGCGCATACCGCGCTGGTCTCGGGCGGATTCGACTTTTTCACCGGCCGGGTCGCCGCGGCGCTGGGCTTCGACGAGCATCGCGGCAATCGGTTGATCGATCGCGGCGGCCGGCTGACCGGCGAAGTGGCCGAGCCGATCCAGGGCGCCGAAGCCAAGCTGGCGATCCTGACGGAATTGACCGGGCGGCTCGGACTAGGGCGCGAAAACACCCTGGCGATGGGCGACGGCGCCAACGACATCCCGATGCTGGAAGCGGCGGGCCTGGGCATTGCCTTTCGGGCCAAGCCGAAGGCGGCGCGTGCGGCGCGTGCGCGCATCGACTTCGGCGACCTTACGGTCGCGCTCTATTTCCAGGGCTATCGCCGCGACGAGTTGGTCGAGTAGCGCGGGCGCGGTTCAGATCTTGAAGCCGGCGGCGGTGGCATCCGCATAGAACATCTTGACCGTCTCCAGCGAGTACTGGGTCAGGTCCTTGCCGATCAGGCCAAGCTTGGCGAGGATGTCGGGCGTGGCGGTGATGATCCGGCAGCCGCAATCCTCGGCATGGAACACGTTGAGCAGTTCGCGCGGGCTGGCCCATAGCAGATCGGCATTGGCGTTCGAGGCCAAGGCGGCGGCGGCGGCGCTCATCAGCGGCACCGGGTCGACGCCGGTATCGGCGATGCGGCCGGCGAAGACCGAGACGATGCTCTTGGCCTTGGGGTTGAGCGCGGGCGCCAGCGTCTTGACCTGATCGAGCGTCAAGATGGCGGTGACGTTGAGCGAGAACCCTTCGCTCGAAAGCTTGCGGATCAGCGGGACGGTGCTTTCGCCCTTGGTGTTCGAGATCGGGACCTTGACCGAGGTGTCGCCGCCCCAGGAGGCGATGACCCGCGCCTCGCGCTCCATCCCCGCCAGATCGTCCGAGAACACCTCGAAAGAAATATTCCGATCGGGAATGGCCTTGATCGCGGCCTTGGCAAAGGCGGCGTAGTCGGTGACTCCGGCCTTGCGCATCAGGGTCGGGTTGGTGGTGAAGCCCTTGACCACGCCCTTCTTGTAGGCTTCGACCATTTGATTGAGGTCGGCGCCGTCCTGGAACAGCTTGATCTTGAGATCCTTGAGACCGCGGGTGGTCATGCTGGCCATATCCTGTCGCTGGAGAACGCGTCTACTTAGCGCCAATCGCTGGATCGGAGAAGGCCCCTGAACGGCTAGGCCGGGAGGATGGCGGCGGCGGCGCTTGACCTGGCCCGCGCCATGGCCGATTAGTGCCGCAGGCGCCGTCGCCCGGCGCGTTTCGGCCGGTGATCTCCGCGATGACTGCTTTCATGGCAAGCCAGCTTGGGACCGTCCGGTGACCAGAAGAGGCGGGCTGACCGCGATCCTGGCCGTGGGTCTGATTCTGACGTCTGCACCGGCGCTGGCGGCGGCTTCGGAGCTGGGCGGTTTCGCCCTGCCGTGGTGGATCTGGCCGGTCTTGCTGTTCGTGGTGACGTTTCTGCTCGGCATCGTCGCCGTCTTGGCCGGCGTCGGCGGCGCAGTGCTGTTCGTGCCGATCGTCGGCGGGCTGTTTCCCTTCCACTTCGATTTCGTGCGCGGAGCCGGCCTGCTGATCGCCCTCTCGGTGGCGATCGCCGCCGGGCCTGCCCTGCTGCGCACCGGCATGGCCAACCTGCGCCTGGCCATGCCGCTGGCGCTGATCGCTTCGATCGGCGCGATCGGCGGCGCCTATCTCGGCCTGGCCCTGCCGGTCGAGTGGGTCCAACTCGGCCTCGGCGTCACCATTCTCGGCGTGGTCGGGGTGATGCTGCGCTCGCGCAAGTCGGACTTTCCCGACGTGCCGCGTGCCGACGTGCTGTCGGACGCGCTGCGCATGAACGGCGTCTACATCGATTTCGTGCGCCGGCGAAAGATCGAGTGGCGGGTCCACCGCACGCCGCTGGGTCTCGCGCTGTTCGCCGGCATCGGCGTGCTGGCGGGCATGTTCGGCATCGGCGCGGGCTGGGCCAATGTCGCCGTGCTGAACCTGGTGATGGGGGCGCCGCTCAAGGTCTCGGTCGCCACCAGCACCTTCATGCTGTCGATCGTCGATACCGCGGCGGTGTGGGTCTACATCAACCAGGGCGCGGTGCTGGCGATCATCGCCGTACCCTCGATCATCGGCGTGATGCTTGGCTCATTCGTCAGCGTACGGCTGCTGGCGGTGGTGTCGACCGCGCAGATCCGTCGGGTGGTGATCGTCATGCTGCTGCTGGCCGGGCTGCGGGCCTTCCTCAAAGGCCTGGGAATATAGGAGTCGGAGCGATGTCGGGACGCAAACGCTTCGTATCACCCGAACAGTTGATCTACGGCGTCTGGCTGGATTACGGCATGCGCGCCTGTCTCGGCATATTGGTGATCGCGCTGACGCTCTATATGGCCGGGTTCCCCGAGCCGGTGGTGCCGTTGGAAGAGGTGCCGCGGCGTTGGTCGCTCTCGGCGGAAGCCTATCAGGACCTGATCGGAATCGGTACCGGCTGGGCATGGCTGAAAGTGGCCTATCGCGGCGATTATTTGAGCTATGTTGGCATCGCCCTGCTCTCGACCCTGACCATCGGCTGTTACCTGCGTATTCTGCCATTGCTGTTGGCGATGCGCGATCGCATCTATGCTAGCATCGTCATCGGGGAGGTCGCTGTCCTGGTGCTGGCGGCATCGGGTTTGCTCGGGGGCGGCCATTGACGGCGAGGGGAGACCAGCGATGAGCAGTGCCGCGCCCTCGATCGGCGCGATCCGTCGTGTTCTGCTGGCGACCGACCAGTCCGAGTTCAGCGCCGGCGCCGAAGAGGTGGCGTTGTCGCTGGCCAAGGATCATGGCGTGCCGTTGACGGCGATGACCATGGTGCTGTCGGCGCCCGAACTCGACGCCATCGCGCCCGAACGCATCGAGCAGGCCGAGGATCAGGCGGTGGAGTATCTCGATGGCCTGGTCGAGCGCGCGGGCGAGCGCGGCGTGGCCATCGAGCCGCTGGTGCGGCACGGCCTCGACCCGGCGCTCGAAATCACCGCCGCGGCCGGCGAGATCGGCGCCAATGTCATCGTCATGGGGCGGCGCGGCCGGCGCGGCCTGGCGCGGGTGATGCTGGGCGACGCGACCGCGCGGGTGGTGGGCTCGGCCGGATGCTGCGTGCTGGTGGTCCCCAAGGCGGCGCGATCCTGGTCGAAGCGCATTCTGCTCGCCACCGACGGCTCGAAATTCGCCGAGGCGGCGTCCGAGGTGGCGGCGGCAATGGCGCGCCAGCGCGGGCTTCCGGTAACGGTGTTGTCGTCCATTCGGCCGGTGTTCAATGCCGAACGCGGCCGCGAGGCGGTCGAGATCGCGGCCCGTACCTCGGCGCGTTTCAAGGCCGCCGGCCTCGACGCCGACGGCGTGGTCGAGAACGGCGATCCCGAGGTCAAGATCATAGAATTGGCGGCGGCGCGCGGCGCCGATCTGATCGTGATGGGCACTCGCGGGCGCAACACCTTCGAAAAAATGCTGATGGGCAGCGTGACCGAGCGCGTGTTGAGCGCCAGCACCTGCCCGGTGATGACGGTCCGCGTCAAAATTTAGCTGGTCTGGGAGCCGGTGGCGTTCCAGCCGAGGGTCTCGTGCAGGCGCACCACGGTGCCGACGATGAGAATTGCCGGCCCCTTCAGCGCGGCCGCCTCCGAGCGCTGGGCGATGTCGGCCAGATTGCCGATCACGACTTGCTGCTCGGGCCGCGTGCCGCCGTCGACCACCGCCACCGGCAGCGCCGGATCGGCGCCATGGTCGACGAAGCCGCGCGCGATCTCGGCCAGGTGGCTAAGTCCCATGTAGACCGCCACGGTCTGGCGCGGCCGCACCAACGCCGTCCAGTCGAGATCGACCTTGCCCTCGCGCGAATGGCCGGTGACGAAGACGCAGGCACCGGCATGGTCGCGATGGGTCAGCGGAATGCCGGCATAGGCGGCGCAGCCCAGCGCGGCAGTGACGCCGGGCACGACCTGGAACGGAATTCCCGCCCCGGCCAGGCGCTCGATTTCCTCGCCGCCGCGACCGAACAGGAAGGGATCGCCCCCTTTCAATCGCAGCACGCGCTTGCCCTCCTGGGCAAGCCGCACCAGCATGGCGCCGATCTCGTCCTGCGAGGCGGTGTGTTCGGTCGGCAGCTTGCCGACGTAGATGCGCTCGGCCTCGCGACGCACCAAGCCGAGGATGCCATCGCCCACCAAGCGGTCGTAAAGCACGACATCGGCCCGCTGCATCAGACGAAGCGCCTTGAAGGTGACCAGGTCGGGGTCGCCCGGTCCGGCGCCGACCAGATAAACCTCGCCGGTCCGGCTGCGTGCGATGCCGGCGGCTGCGGCGGCAAGCTCGACTTCGAATTCGGCGGCAGCTTCGGCATCGCGGCCCGCCAGGACGCGGTCGACCACGGGTCCTTCGAGAATCCGCTCCCAGAAATGCCGGCGACCATCGAAGCTCTTGATCGCAACCGTGACCTTGCGGCGGAAACGGCCGACGAACTGGGCGATGCGGCCATAGGCGGCAGGCAGCATGGTCTCGATCCTGGCCTTGATCATGCGGCCGAGGATGGGCGAGGTGCCCGCGGTCGAGATCGCGATCACCACCGGCGAGCGATCGACGATCGAGGGCATGGTGAAGTCGCACCATTCCGGCGTGTCGACGACGTTGCAGGGGATCCGCGCCGCCTTGGCCAGATCGCGGCCGGCGGCGTTGCAGGCCTTGTCGCCGTCGGCGCAGAACACTAGCGTCACGCCTTCGAGATCGGCGGCGGCCGGCAGGCGCGGGACGTGAGCGATGCGATCGGGATGGCGAATCACGGTCTCGAAATCCCCCCCCAGTGTGGCCGCGAAGACCCTGACCCGCGCGCCTGCGCGCAGCGCCAGCTCGGCGCGACGGGCCGCCTGCGGGCCGCCGCCGATCACCGCCACCCAGCGATCCTTGAGATCGAAAAAGACCGGAAGCTGGTCCATCAGGCTTCGGCCTTGGGCGTGGTTCGCCGCGCCCAATCGATGAGGGTCGAGCCCAGTCGTTCGGCCGCATCGGGGTCGAGATCGAGCTGCGTGAAGCGGCGGCCTTCCTTGACGGTGGCGCGCAAGAGCCGCATGCCGCTTTCGAACGCTACCTCGTCCAGCCAAATCTCGCGGCCATAGGGCGCGGCAAGGGTGGCGATGCGGGACTTGGTTTCGGCGCTCACTTCGGGCCTCCGTCGCGGGCGTAGAAATCGGTCTCCAGCACGAAATCCCAATTGCGCGGCGTGTCGACGAAATCGGGTTTGACGTCGAACTGCAGGAAGCGATAGCCGCGCCGCGCGGCTTCTGCGACATAGCGCCGCAAATCGGCAAAGGATTGGACGTTGGGATTGCCGATCACCAGATCGCTGACCTTGATCAGCCCGTCGCCGATGTCGCTCATGGCGCGGCGTCTCCCGTGGCGATGCAATCGTATGACCTGAGGCGATAGAGCAGACGGCCGGCGGTACCGGCCGCGGCCGGGGCGAAGGCCAGGCGGTGATGCAGCACGTTGTTGCCGATCACGCCTTCGCCGGCATCCAGCCTGAAGCGCAGGACCAACGGCTCTTCGGCCAGCACGTGGTCCAGCATGGCGGCGGCGGCGCGGGTCTTGGCGTCGTCGCGCCAGGCGACGTTGCGCTTGCGCGCGCTGAAACGCATGGCGAGGCGCCCCGCGCCGTCGACGGCGAAGACCGGGCCGATACTAGGCCGGTGCCGGCTTTCCGGGCCGGCGGCATCGGCCGGAATGGTCATGGCGGCAGGGTGCATCAGCGCGCCGATCAAATCGGGATCGGCGTCGCGCAGCCGGATATAGGCAATCTCGTGATCGAGCCAGCCGTTTTCGCCGCCCTCTCCGGCCGGGCGGTGACAGTGCAGAACGACCGAGCGAATCAGGCCGTCGGGGCCATCGCAGCGATAATAGCCGTCGGTGTGCCAGCCGAGCGGCCGGTTGGTGTAGGGGATGTAGTCCGAGCGGCGTCCGCCTTCTGCCATTTCCAGCGCGACCAAGCCGTCGGCACCCGCCGAAGGGTGCGACTCGTAGCGCGCGAGTCCAAACGTCCGAGCCAATCCGCTCAAAGCGGCCCTCGAACGTGCGGCATCGCTCGAGGGGTTGCGCCAGCGATAGCGGCACATATTGGCACGCTCGATCGCCGATCGCATCGCGGAGCATTCCCCATGCGTCGGCCCGGTCAAGGCGGCGATGTCCACGGTGATGTCGGCGGCGGATTCCGGATAATCGCGCAGTTTGCGCTCTCGCCAACGCCGATAAGCATTGTCGTCGCCAAGTTCGAACGCCTTGGCGGCAGCCAGCCGAGATCCAGATTCCCAGTCTGTTCTGGGAGTCGGCAAGCCGGCAACAGCAGTCATGGCGACCGGAAATCGAGCAAGAACGACGCTGGACGCATGGCGGCGCGACCTCGCCTCACAGTCGCCTTGTTGCTTAGCATGGCCATCGGACACTTCAAATATTCTATTTTTCGTATATGATAACGATTGGCAAATTGGGGGGCGGCCGCGCCCGAATTCGGGCCGACCGGCCGTTCCGGTGCCAAGGCGCCATGCGCCGCCAGGGAGGGAAGCCGGCATGTCTGCAGCCGAAGATCGCGCGACCACCGCCGCCGGCCCGACCGTTCCATCCTGGCCGGCCTTCGTGCTCGGCATGATGACCAGCGACAAAGGGACCGCCATGTCCAAGGACGACAAGATTGGGGCCGCGAAGCACGTCACGCCGCATCTCGACCAGCTCGAGGGCGGGCCTTGGCCCAGCTTCGTCACCGGCCTCAAGCGGCTGCGCGATTCCAAGGGCAAGCAGTACGCGCCGATGATGAATGACCTGCTCGGCCAGCTCGAGCACTCCTATACCAACCGCCTCGGCTACTGGAAGGGCGGCACGGTGTCGGTGTTCGGCTATGGCGGCGGCATCATCCCGCGTTTCTCCGAGGTGGCCGACAAGTTCCCGGCGTCGAAGGAGTTTCACACCCTGCGGGTGCAGCCGCCGGCGGGCTATCACTATTCGACCGAGGTGCTGCGCAAGCTGTGCGACATCTGGGAGGAGCACGGTTCGGGCCTGATCGCCTTCCATGGCCAGTCGGGCGACATCATGTTCCAGGGCTGCACCACCGAGAACACCCAGAAGGCGTTCGATGCGCTGAACGAGATCGGCTTTGATCTTGGCGGCGCGGGTCCGGCGCTGCGCACTTCGACTTCCTGCGTCGGCCATGCCCGTTGCGAGATGTCGTGCTACGACGAGGTCAAGGCGCACCGCTCGGTGCTCAACAAATTCGTCGACGAGATCCACCGCCCGGCCTTGCCTTACAAGTTCAAGTTCAAGTTCTCGGGCTGCGGCAACGATTGCGTCAACGCCATCCATCGCGCCGACTTCGCCGTGATCGGCACCTGGCGCGACGACATGAAGGTCGACCAGGAGGAGGTCAAGGCCTATGTCGGCGCGGTCGGCCGCAAATACGCCATCGACCACGTCATCGCCATGTGCCCGACCCGGGCGCTGAGCCTGAACGACGACAACACGCTCGAGGTCGACAACAAGGCCTGCGTGCGCTGCATGCACTGCCTCAACGTCATGCCCAAGGCGCTGCGGCCGGGCGACGACAAGGGCGCCTCGATCCTGGTCGGCGGCAAGCGCGCGCTCAAGGTCGGCGACCTGATGGGCACGATGATGGTGCCGTTCATGCGTCTGCAGACCGAGGAGGACTACGAGGCGCTGGTCGAGCTGGCCGGCAAAATGCTCGAGTTCTTCGGCGAGAACGCGCTCGAGCACGAGCGCATCGGCGAGACCATCGACCGCATCGGCCTGCCGGCCTTCCTCGAGGCGGTCGGCATCGAGCCCGATCCCAACATGGTCCGCCATCCGCGCACTTCGTGCTACGTCCGCACCGACGACTTCACCGAGGAGGCCGAGAAGTACTTCGAACGCAAGAAGTTCGAACGCGCCGCCAAGAAGCCGCCCGTCGCCAAGGCGGCGGAATAGCCCCGCCGGAGCTGCCGCCATGAGCCAAGCCAAGGCCGCCGAGACCAAGGTCACTCCGCGCCGCCCGAAGGAGACCGGCGTGCCGGATCCCTTCCCCTACATGCACCCGCTGCTCAAGAAGAACTACGGCAAATGGGCCTGGCACGATCGGCCGCGGCCGGGGGTGCTGCACCATGTCGCCGAAAGCGGCGACGAGGTGTGGACGGTGCGCGCCGGCACCCAACGCCAGATGGACGTCTATACCATCCGCAAGCTGTGCGACATCGGCGACCGGTTTGCCGAGGGCCATGTCCGCTTCACCACCCGTTCCAACATCGAGTTCATGGTCAGCAGCTTCGACAAGGTGCCGGCGCTGATCCAGAATCTGCAGGCCGAAGGCTTTCCCGTCGGCGGCACCGGCAATTCGGTGTCGATGATCTCGCACACCCAGGGCTGGCTGCATTGCGACATCCCCGGCACCGACGCCTCGGGCGTGGTCAAGAGCCTGATGGACATGCTGCACACCGAATTCGTCAAGGAGGAGATGCCCAACCGGGTGCGCATCACCACCTCCTGCTGCCAGGTCAATTGCGGCGGCCAGGGCGACATCGCCATCAACGTCCAGTACACCAAGCCGCCGCGCATCAACCACGACCTGGTGGCGAACGTCTGCGAGCGGCCGGCGGTGGTGGCGCGCTGTCCGGTGGCGGCGATCCGCCCGGCGATGGTCAACGGCAAGCCCTCGCTCGAGGTCGACGAGAAGAAATGCGTCTGCTGCGGCGCCTGTTATCCGCCCTGTCCGCCGATGCAGATCAACGGACCGGATTCGACCAAGCTGGCGATCTGGGTCGGCGGCAAGCATTCCAATGCACGCTCGCGCCCGACCTTCCACAAGCTGGTGGTGGCCAATCTGCCCAACAATCCGCCGCGCTGGCCCGAAGTCGAGGAGGTCGTGCGCAAGATCCTCTACGCCTACAAGAAGAACGCCAAGGACTGGGAGCGCATGGGCGAATGGATCGAACGCATCGGCTGGCCGCGTTTCTTCGAGCTGACCGAACTGGCCTTCACCAAGCACCATCTCGACACCTGGGTCGGCGCGCGCCACACCATGAACATGTCGGCGCATGTCCACTTCTAGGCGCGGCGCGGCAGCGAGCTGGAGCCGGGCGTGAAATTCGGCATCGTCGTCAACGAAGGGCCCTATACCCACCAGGCCTCGGATTCCGCGCTGCAGTTCGCGCGCGCGGCGCTGGCCAAGGGTCACGAGATCGTGCGCGTGTTCTTCTACAACGACGGCGTCAACAACGGCACGCGGCTGACCGTGCCGCCGCAGGACGACCGCAACCTGCAGAAGTCGTGGTCGGAATTGGCCGCCAAGCACGGCCTCGATCTGGTGGTGTGCATCGCCGCCGCCCAGCGCCGCGGCGTGCTGGACGCGGGCGAGGCCAAGCGCCACGGCAAGGACGCCGACAACATCGCTCCCGGCTTCCGCATTTCCGGCCTCGGCCAACTGGTCGAAGCGGCGATCCTGGCCGATCGCATGGTTACCTTCGGCGATTGAGGCGCGCATGGCCGAAGTCGAAGCCCCTAAGCTGCCCAGCGGTGTCAGGAAGAAGCTGATGTTCGTCAACCGCAAGGCGCCGCACGGCACGATCTACGCCCTCGAGGCGCTGGAGGTGGTGCTGATTTCGGCCGCCTTCGAGCAGGAGGTCTGCCTGGCCTTCCTCGACGACGGCGTCTTCCAACTGGTCAAGGGCCAGAACACCCAGGCGATCGGCACCAAGAATTTCGCGCCGACCTATCGCGCGCTCGGCGACTACGAGATCACGCGGCTCTATGTCGAACGCGAGTCGCTGGCCGAGCGCGGCCTCGCGACCGCGGACCTGATGCCGATCGTGCACGAGGATCCCGACGACGCGGACGAGGAGAAGCCCTCGATCCAAGTCGTCGGCCGCGCCGAGATGGCGACGCTGATGGCCGAACAAGACGTGCTGTTGAGCTTTTGATCGGAACCGCCGATGTCGACCCTGCACACCGTCAACAAATCGCCTTTCGAGCGCGCGGCGCTGATCAGCGCGCTGGGCCATGTGCGGCCGGGCGATGCGCTGTTGATGATCGAGGACGCGGTGGTGGGAGCGCGCAAGCGGACCGCCTTCGCCGCGGTGGTCGAGGCCGCGGCCAAGATCTGCGCGTTGTTCGTGCTGGCGCCCGATCTGGCGGCGCGCGGCATGGCCGAGAAAGACCTGATCGAAGGCATCAAGACCGTCGATTACGGCGGCTTCGTCGATTTGGCGGCCAAGCACCGCCGCGTCCAGTCCTGGCTGTGACGACGGCGCGCGAGGGGCCTAGAATGCGGATACCGAGCAAGGAGACAGTGTCATGACCGCTTATGTCATCAACGGCAGCAGCTTCGAACACGACGAGGAGGGTTACCTCAAGAACCTCGCCGACTGGAACAAAGATTTGGCCGAGATCATCGCCAAGGACGAGAAGATCGACCTCACCGCCGAGCATTGGGAAGTGGTCAACTTCCTGCGCGAGTACTACGACGAATATCAGGTCGCGCCGGCGATCCGCGTCCTGGTCAAGGCGATGAAGAAGGCCTTCGGCGCCGAGAAGGGCGATCAGAAATACCTCTACCAGCTCTTCCCCTACGGACCCGCCAAACAGGCATGCAAGATCGCCGGCCTGCCCAAGCCGACCGGCTGCGTCTGAGTTCCGGGACGGCGACATGCTCGCCGCCGTCTTCGCCGCGGCGTATTACGTCGCTTTCGGCGTGCTGGCGGCGGGCCTGGGCTATCGCATCTGGGAATATGCCCGGGTTCCGGCGCCGCTGAAGATCCCGACCACGCCGGCGCCGACCACGACCGGCGGTGTCGCGCTGCGACTCTTGCGCGAAGTGGTGCTGTTCGAAAGCCTGTTCAAGGCCAACAAGTGGATCTGGCTGTTCGGTTGGCTGTTCCACGCCGCGCTGGTGCTGTCGCTGCTGCGCCATCTGCGCTACGTCACCCAGCCGGTGTGGGAGTGGGTGACGGCGGTCCAGCCCTTCGGAGTCTATGCCGGCTTCGCCATGTTGGCCGGCCTGCTTGGGCTGTGGGCGCGGCGCATCTGGGTGCCGCGCATCCGCTACATCAGCGCACCCTCCGATCACCTGATGCTGGCGCTTCTGGTCGGCATCGCCGCCAGTGGTCTCGGCATGAAGTATCTGGCGCCGACCGACATCGTCGCGGTCAAGGCGTTCTTCCGCGGTCTCGTGTCTTTCGATTGGCAGCCGCTGCCGGCAGACCCGCTGCTGCTGGTCCATCTCGGCCTCGTGGCGCTGCTGATGATCGTCTTCCCCTATTCCAAGCTGCTGCACGCGCCCGGTCTGTTCTTCAGCCCGACCCGCAACCAGGCCGACAATCCGCGCGAGCGCCGGCATTTGGCGCATTGGGCGCGGGCGCTGGAATCGGGGCGGGGCTGAGGCCGAACATGGACCGGGTGACCGACACCGAAATCGCCGATCCGCTGGCAATTCCCGAGCTGGCGCCCGGCTGCATGGCGGCCAGCAAGCCCTATCCCGCCGCGGCCAATCATCAAACCGCGCTGGGTTTCCCGGGAGAACTCGCGACCGACTGGCACGACATGGCGATCGCCAAGATCGGCGAGTTGCGCGAAAAATACCGCTCCTTCCGGGTCTATCTCGATGCCTGCGTCAAATGCGGCGCCTGCACCGACAAATGCCACTACTTCCTCGGCACCGGCGATCCCAAGAACATGCCGGTGGCGCGCCAGGACCTGCTGCGCCAGGTCTATCGCCGCCACTTCACCCTGGCCGGCAAATATCTGCCCTGGCTGGTCGGCGCCAAGGACCTGACGCCGGAGGTGCTGGACGACTGGTACAGCTATTTCCACCAGTGCTCGCAATGCCGCCGCTGCTCGGTGTTCTGTCCCTACGGCATCGACACCGCCGAGATTTCCATGGCCGGGCGCGAGATCATGGATTCGATCGGCAAGGGCCAGAAATATTCCAACGAGATCCTCGGCAAGGTGATGAAGATCGGCAACAATCTCGGCCTGCCCAAGAAGGCGCTGGCGGCGACGCTGTCCGATCTCGAGGACGAAGTCGAGGAGGCCACCGGCGTGCGGGTCGAATTCCCGCTCGACCGCAAGGGCGTGGAGGTGCTGCTGGTCTCGCCCTCGGCCGACTATTTCGCCGAGCCGCATATCGCCGGCCTGATCGGCTACGCCAAGGTGTTCCACCAGGCCGGCATCAGTTGGACCATCAGCTCGCACGCCACCGAGGCGGCGAACTTCGGCATGTTCATCGGATCCTACGACGTCATGCGCAAGGTCGCGCTGCGCATCCGCGAGGCGGCGCTCGATCTCGGCGTCAAGCGGCTGGTGATCGGCGAATGCGGCCATGCCTGGCGCGCCGCCTACAGCTTTCTCGACACCCTGGCCGGGCCGTTCGATTTTCTCGACCGCCGCCATCCCGTGCCCCAGCACATTTGCGAGTTCACTTACGAGCAGATGCAGGCCGGCAAGCTGCGCTTCGACAAGTCGAAGAACGACCACGTCCGACTGACTTTCCACGATTCCTGCAACGTCGCCCGCGGCTCGCGCATGGGCGACCGGCCGGGCGGCCAGTTCGACATCCCGCGCGCCATCCTGCGCGCCGCCTGCAACCATTTCTTCGACATGGCGCCCGAGACCATCAAGGAAAGCACGCTGTGCTGCGGCGGCGGCGGCGGCCTCTTGACCGACGAGCTGATGGCGGTGCGCAAGGCCGGCGCCCAGCCGCGCATGCGCGCGCTGCGCCAAGTGGCCGAGGATCACGGCGTCACCCACATGGCGGCGATGTGCGCGATCTGCAAGGCGCAGTTCAGTTCGGTGCTGCCGCATTACGGCTTCGATCGCGAGGCCATCGTCAGCGTCCATCAGATGGTTTCGAACGCCATCGTCCTCGACGGCGCCAAGCCGCCGACGGACGATGCGGCGGGAGACGAGGCATGAGCACGAATCCGACCAAGCCCGACAAGTCGCATACCTTCCGCCGTTTCAAGAACGGCGAGAGCATGTGGGGCGATTGGGACGATCTGACCGAAAAAATCTTCCAGGCCGACCGTTCCTACAAATGCCCGACCTATGTCCACCGCACGCCGCCCTGCCAAGGCTCGTGCCCGTCGGGGCACGACATCCGCGGCTGGCTGGCGATCGCGCGCCAGATGGACAAGCCGACGACCCCGGGCACCAGCTGGCAGGAATACGCCTTCCAGCGCATGCTCGAGGCCAATCCGTTCCCCTCGATGATGGGGCGGGTCTGCCCGGCGCCTTGCGAGGACGGCTGCAATCGCAACGAGGTCGAGGATTTCGTCGGCATCAACGCGGTCGAGCAATATGTCGGCGATTGGGCGATCGAGCAGGGCATCAAGGCGGCGGCGCCGGGCGCTTCGACCGGGCGGCGGGTGGCGGTGATCGGCGGCGGGCCGGCCGGGCTGACCGCGGCCTATTTCCTGCGTCGCAAGGGCCATGGCGTGACCCTGTTCGAGGCCAACGAGCAGCTCGGCGGCATGATGCGTTACGGCATTCCCGACTACCGCACGCCGCGCGACCGGCTGGACGCCGAGATCAAGCGCGTGACCGACATGGGCATCGAGCTGCGGCTCAACGTCCGGGTCGGCAAGGACGTCTCGCTCGACCGGCTCGATCGCGACTTCGATGCCGTGTTCTGGGCGATCGGCGCGCAGAAAGGCCGACCGCTGCCGGTCCCGGGTTGGGGCGCCGAAGGCTGCCTGACGGGCGTCGAATTCCTCGACGCCTTCAACCATGGCTGGGTGTTCTCGACCGCCAAGCGCATCGTCGTGGTCGGTGGCGGCGACACCTCGATCGACGTCGCCTCGGTGGCCAGGCGCCTCGGCCACGTCAAGATCGCCGCCCGCCACGACACCGCCGGCCACGGCGTCACCGGCTTCACCGCCCAGGACGTCGCCGGCGCGTTGCGGCGCGAGGGCGTGCACGCCATCTTGACCTCGCTGTTCCCGATCGAAGCCATGACCGCGGCCGAGCGCGAGCGCGAGGATGCCCTGCGCGAAGGCGTCGAAATCCGCGGCAGCGTCATGCCGCTCGAGATCCTGACCGACCAGCGCGGCCGGGTGCGCGGCCTCAAAATGTGCGAATGCACCGTCGCCAACAATCGGCCCGAACCCAAGCCCGGCACCGAATTCGAATTGACGGCCGACATCGTCGTCTCGGCCATCGGCCAGATGGCCGATCTCGAGGGCCTGGGCGAACTCGACAACGGCAAGGGCTTCATCGAGATCCAGCCCGGCTATCGCACCAAGAAGCGCGCCAAGCATTTTGCCGGCGGCGACGTCATTCGCCCGCATCTGCTGACCACCGCCATCGGCCACGGCCGCATCGCCTCGGACACCATCGACCATTTCCTCTCCGGTCAGCCCTTCGACAAGCGGCCCAAGGTCGACGTCCATCATTTCAACCTGCTGGAGGAACTGCATCAGCGGAGCCTGGAACCGCAAGCCTATGCCCATGGCCAGACCCGCGGCACGTCGGACTCGAAATGGGCGGTGCACAATTACGAGGACCGCTCGGGCTCTCAAATCATCCCGCACAGCGCGCTGTTCAAGGGCCATTTCAAGTACGAGCCGCGCGAGCGACGCAAGGAAATCCACCTCTCGGCCGAGGACGTGCTGGGCAACTTCAAGGAGCGCATCGAGAGTTTCTCCGAGCAGCAGGCGATCCGCGAAGGGCAGCGCTGCATGAGCTGCGGGCTGTGCTTCGAATGCGATGCTTGCGTGATCTACTGCCCGCAGACCGCGGTCAAGCGCGTGCCGAAGAAGGAACGCGCGGTCGGGCGCTATGTCTACACCGACTACGCCATGTGCGTCGGCTGCCACATCTGCGCCGACGTCTGCCCGACCGGCTACATCCAGATGGGGCTGGGCGAGTAGGCGGCGCGTCATGACCGCGCGCGGACGACTTGTCCTCGTGGCAGCGCTGGCCGCCCTGGTGGCGGTCGCCGCCGGCGCGGCTGCGCTGACCCGCTTCAAGGGAACCGACCGGCCGCATGTGCCGCGCGGCCAGGGCGAGGCCTGCGTCGCCGACACCGATTGGATACGGCGCAATCACATGGTCGCGCTCGATCGCCAGCGCGATGCCACGGTGCACGAGGGCTTGCGCACGCCGCGCTTCAGCCTCGCCGGTTGTCTGGCTTGCCACGCTGTTGCGGGCGAGGACGGACGGGCGGTGACCGCGGCCGATTCACGGCATTTCTGCCGCGTCTGCCACGACTATGCCGCGGTGCGGGTCGACTGTTTCGACTGCCATGCCTCGCGTCCCGAGCGCATGGCCGAAGCCGCAGGATCGAAGCGATGAGCGCGCCCGACCGGCGCGAATTGCTGCGCGGGCTGGCGGGTGCGGCGACGATCGCGCTGGCGCCGGGCGTCACGCTGCACGTGTTCGAAGCTCAGGCCCGCGCGCCCGACCAGAAGGTCTCGGCCAAGACGCGTTGGGGCATGCTGATCGACGTCGGCAAATGCGGCGATGGCTGCACGGCCTGCGTCGAGGCCTGCAAGACCGAGAATGGCTGGGGTGGGGGCACGCGCTCGCGCACCGATGCGCAGTGGATCCGCGCGCTGACGGTGCGCGATCCCAAGACCAAGGCGGCGGTCACCTTGCCGATGATGTGCCAACACTGCGCCAACCCGCCCTGTGTCGATGTCTGTCCGACCGGCGCCTCGTTCCGGCGGGCCGACGGCATTGTCCTGGTCGACAAGCACATCTGCATCGGTTGCCGCTATTGCGTCATGGCCTGCCCCTATGGTGCGCGCTCCTTCGTCCACGAGGCGGTGACCGATCCCAAGCCGCACGCGCCGCGCGGCAAGGGCACGGTCGAAAGCTGCACGCTGTGCGTGCACCGGATCGATGCCGGGCACGAACCGGCCTGCGCCGAGGCCTGCGCCGACCGTGCCGGCGGCGCCATGCTGTTCGGCGACCTCAACGATCCCGACAGCGAGATCGCCAAGCGGGTCGTGCGCTATCGCACCGTCAAGGTGCGGGCCGATCTCGGCTGCGATCCCGGCGTGGCCTACCGGAATCTCTAGATGGCGCGCCTCGTCTTTCGCCGCATCGAGCAGCCCGGCCGCGAATACTGGGCGGGGTTGGGCGTGCTCGCCGTCCTGGCCATGGTCGGGCTTTGGGCTGCGCATGTCATGGAACTGGAGGGACATGTCGTCACCGGCATGACCAACCGCGTGGTCTGGGGCCTGCCGCACGTCTTCGCCGTGTTCCTGATCGTCGCCGCCTCGGGGGCGCTCAACGCGGCCTCGATCGCCTCGGTGTTCGGTCAGGCCGACTACAAGCCTTACGCCAGGTTGTCGGGGCTGATCGCGATCGCGCTGTTGGCGGGCGGGTTGGCGGTGCTGGTGCTCGATCTCGGGCGGCCGGACCGGCTGATCGTCGCCATGACCCGCTACAACTTCGCTTCGATCTTCGCCTGGAACATCTTTCTCTATGTCGGTTTCGTCGCCATCGTCGCGGCCTACCTGGTAGCGATGATGGACCGCGAACTCGGCCGCTCCGATCGCTGGTCGAAGCCGATCGGCTGGCTGGCCTTCCTCTGGCGGCTGGTGCTGACTACCGGCACGGGCTCGATCTTCGGCTGGTTGGTGGCGCGCGAAGCCTATGACGCCGCGGTGCTGGCGCCGCTGTTCATCGCATCCTCGCTGGCGCTGGGGACGGCGGCGTCGATCCCGATCCTGGCAGCCTGCGGCCGTGCCCTCGGCGAGCCGTTGCTGGCCGACGACATGCTGTCGCGCTGGCAGCGCCTGCTGGCGATCTTCGTCGCCGCCACGCTTTACTTCACGGCATTGCATCACCTCACCAATCTCTATGCCAGCGCCCATCACGGCATCGAGCGCTTCCTGCTGCTCGAGGGCGGCGGCATCACCCAGCTGTTCTGGATCGGCCAAGTCGGCATCGGCGGAGTCCTGCCGCTTGCGCTCTTGCTGCTGTCGGCGCCGACCATGGCGCGACTGAACTTGGCCGCGATCATGGTCCTGGTCGGCGGCTTGGCGCAGTTCTATGTCGTCATCATCGGCGGGCAGGTCTATCCGCAGACGCTGTTTCCGGGCATGGAGATCACCAGTTCCTTCCATGACGGCGAGATCGCGCCCTATCGCGCCTCGTTTTACGAGCTCGCGCTCGGCCTCGGTGGCGCCGCCTTCGCGCTGTTGCTGATCGGCATCGGCGCCGCGCTGCTGCCGTTCTTGCCGCGCCATCCGGCGCGGTGAGGGCATGGCGCGGCTCTTCGTCTCGGCGGCGCACAAGTCCTCGGGCAAGACCACGCTTTGCATCGGCCTGGCGGCGGCGCTGGTGCGGCGCGGGCTTTCGGTTCAGGGCTTCAAGAAGGGACCGGACTACATCGACCCGATGTGGCTGGCGCGAGCCAGTCTCCGGCCGGTCTACAATCTCGACTTCAACACTCAGAGCGCCGCCGAAATTCGGGCGCTGTTCGCGCGCCAGGCGGCGGGCGCGGATCTGGCGCTGATCGAGGGCAACAAGGGCCTGCATGACGGCATCGACGTGGCGGGCAGCGATTCCAGCGCTGCCCTGGCCAAGCTGCTGGTGGCGCCGGTGGTGCTGGTGATCGATTGCGCCGGCATCACCCGCGGCGTGGCACCCCTGGTGCTGGGCCAGGCCAGATTCGACACTGCGGTGGCCGTTCGAGGGGTGATCCTCAATCGCGTGTCGGGCGCGCGCCAGGAGGCCAAGCTGTGCCGCGCGCTCGAGACCTATACCGACCTGCCGGTGCTGGGCGCGATCGGCCGCGACGCGGTGCCGGCGATGCCCGAGCGCCATCTCGGCCTGGTGACGCCGAGCGAGACGCCGGCAAGCGACGAAGTCGTTGCGCGGCTGGCCGCGACCGTCGCGGCCTCGGTCGATCTCGATCGGATTCTGACAATAGCCCGCGCGGCGCCCGCATTGGCGGCGCCAGACCCGGCCGCTGCACCGGCGATGACGGGCGCACCGGTCCGCATCGCCATCGCCCGTGACGCGGCTTTCGGCTTCTACTATCCCGATGATTTCGAGGCCCTGCGTGCTGCGGGCGCCGAGTTGGCGCTTTTCGACTCGCTGCGCGATGCCGACTTGCCGTCGGCCGACGGCCTGTTCCTGGGCGGCGGCTTTCCCGAGACCTGCATGGACGCGCTGGCGGCGAACCGCTCCTTGCGCCTGCGCATTCGGCTTGCGGCCGAGGGCGGGATGCCGATCTATGCCGAATGCGGTGGCCTGATGTACCTGACCCGCGGCATTGCCTGGCAGGGCCAGCGCCACGCCATGGTCGGCGCCGTCTCTGCCGACACGGTGATGCGCGAACGGCCGCAAGGTCGCGGCTTGGTCGAACTGGCCGAGACCGATGCCATGCCTTGGCCCGATCCTCCCGGCGCAGGGGTGCCGGCGCATGAGTTCCATCATGCCGCGCTGGAGAACCTCGATGGCGCGACCCGCTTCGCCTATCGCATGCGCCGCGGCCAGGGCATCGACGGCGTCCATGACGGCATCGTCACGCGCAACGTCCTGGCCGGGTTCAGCCATTTGCGTTCGACCGCGCGCGCCGGAAATTGGGCGCGGCGCTTTGTCGCCTTCGTCCGCGCGGCAAAGCGCGGATAGGCACGACTCAGGCGACGCTGCCGAAGGACTGGTCGCGCGCGCCTGCCGGCGGCCGCAGCCCGGCCAGATGGCAGCCTTGGACGATCGGCCCGCCCGGCAGCACGCCGTAGAGATATTTCATCCCGCCTTGAGCGGCGAAGCGCGCCTGCAGCGCATCGTGCAGCAGCCGCAGCCGCGGCGCGACCTCGTCCTTGTAGCAGCCCTGCAGGACGCGGATCACTTCGCAGATTTCGGCGGTCAGCGCGAGGCCGAGGGCTTGCGCCGCGCCTTCGGCCCGACCGCGCGACCAATCGGCCGGCGCGTCGGGGAAATCGGGATCGATCTCGGGCTGGCCGCTGGGATAAAGCAGATCGCCCATGCTGGGGACATAGCGGCGGCGGCGTTCGGGCTCCAACACGAGCTTGGGCGGGCGCGGCGTCGGCCTTGCCGCGCGCACGGCCTTGCGCTTGGCGGCGGGTTTGCGGGCAGGCGTTTTGCGCGCGGTCTTGGTCCGGCTCGGCTTGCGCTTCTTGACCATGGCGTCCCTCTTCAATCGACGGCGTGCGCCGCCATCTTGGCCAGCGTCGCCGCCTCGCGCTCGATCGCCGCCAGCACCAGCCGCCGCGGCCGCTCGGCCAGGTCCAGCGCCAGCGCCGCCCGATGGCCCTTGGGCGACATCTTGCGCAGCGTCTTGGCGACGATGTCGACGATTTTGGCATCTTCGTAATGGGCGTATTTGCGGTCGAACTCCTCGAAATAGTGTTCGAGGAAGACGACATCGACCACGTTCTCCAGCGCCTGCGATTCCTTGTCCTTCTTGAGCTGTTCCTTCTTCACCAGCATGCCGACGCGCGCGATCTCGGCCGCATCGTAGCCGTGCCCCGCCATCGCCTCGGCCAGGCAGGCGGCGTGATGCTCGCGGCAGGCGCGGCGCCATTCGTTGTAGCCCTCGCGGCCCTCGGCATAGCGTTCGCGCGGCACATCGAAGCGGCGAACGTGCTGGCCGCGGGCGGCGATGCGCAAAAGCTCGGATGCCTCGGGATACATCGCCGCCAAGCGCTCGGTCATGCGCCGCGCATAGGCGACCTCGAACGGCAACTCGTCCTCGCCGACTCGGACGCGCCGGGGGTCGTCGGCATTGGCCGCGTCGATGGCGGCGATCACGGCGGCGAAACGGAGGTCGCGGTCCGTCATGACGCGGCATCTTACCGGCGGCCGCGGCGATTTGATATATTCGAAAAATCGCATCTGTCGGCAAGGCAGGGGAGTCGAGGCATGGGCGAATGGGCGGTCACCGGCGTCGTCGGCTTGGGCGGACTCGGTATCGGGCTCGTGTTCGGCGCCGTGGCGCAACGCACCAATTTCTGCACCATGGGCGGGATTTCGGATCAGCTGCTGATGGGCGACGGCAGGCGCTTGCGCACCTGGCTGCTGGCGACGGCGGTGGCGGTGATCGGCACCCAGGCGCTGGCCTCGGGCGGCGCGGTGGCGATCGACAAGTCGATCTACCTGACCGCCAATTTCGGCTGGGCCGGCGCGATCCTGGGCGGCCTCCTGTTTGGCTTCGGCATGACCCAGGCCGGGGGCTGCGGCAGCCGCACGCTGGTGCGGCTGGGCGCCGGCAATCTCAAGGCGCTGGTGGTGGCGCTGGTGCTGGGGTTGGTGGCCTATATGACGCTGCGCGGCCTGATCGCGCCGCTGCGGGTCCAACTCGAGGCCGCCACCAATCTCGATCTCAAGGCGCTGGGCCTCAAGACCCAACATCTCGGCGACATGATCGGACTCGGTTTTGGCCTGGCCGCCGAGACCGCGCGACGCGCCGTCGCCGTGGTCGCGGCCGCGGGCCTGCTCTGGTTCTGCTTCAAGGATGCGGATTTCCGTTCGAGCCCGCGCGACGTTTTCGCCGGGTTGGTGATCGGGCTGTGCAGCGTGGCGGGGTGGACGGTGACGGGCATTCTCGGCGCCGACGACTTCAACCCGGTGCCGCTGGTGTCGGTCACGCTGGTGGCGCCGGTCGGCGAAGGGCTGCAATACCTGATGACCTTCACCGGCGCGACCATCAGCTTCGGCGTCGCCGTGGCCGGCGGCATCGTGCTGGGCAGTTTCCTCGCCGCCATATCCGGCGGCAGCTTCCGGCTCGAAGGCTTTGCCGACCGCGCCGATCTGCTGCGCCATCTCGGCGGCGGCGCGCTGATGGGCTTGGGCGGCGTGCTGGCGCTGGGCTGCACCATCGGCCAGGGCGTGACCGGCATGGGCACTTTGGCCGCGGGCAGCCTGTTGGCGTTGGGTTCGATCCTGGCCGGCGGCGCGATCGGCGTGAAGTACCTGGAGGAAGGCTCGCTTGGCGGCGCGCTGCGCGCGCTGGCGGCACGGAACTAGGGCGTGATCGATCCGTCTTGAATCCTGGGATTCAAGACAGATCGCGGATCGTGCCCGCGTATCCCGCTCTGGACCAGAATTCACGGTTCATAGGGAATCGCGGCCGCGATTCCCTATGAACCGATCGCGGTCTCGTTCGAACGCGGCCGGCTCAGACTCCGCCGGCGCCGGCGCGCGCCCGCGCCACCGCGCCCTGAAGCACGTCGCGTTTCAGCGCCACGGTGGGTTCGTTGAACAGCACGTTCTTCAGCCAGTCGAAACCCAGCCGCAGCAGCGCCTCGTCGTCAACCTTGATCTGCGCCATCGCCGCCCGGTCGATGTCGTAGGTGGCGAGGAACCGGGTTTCGAACACGAAGCGCCGGAAACGGTCGACATCGGTCGAGACCATGAAGAACATCTGCCGCGCCTGGATCGAGGGCGTCTTGCCCATCGGCCCGCCCAGCGTCTTCCATGACGCCAGTTTCATCAGGATGTCGACCCAGCCGCGATTGACCTCCTCGTACTCGGCCACGGCCTGTTCGCTGCGGAACTCGGCCACGCTTTGGGTCGCCGTTTCGGCGTGGCCTTGACAGTGGGCCTCTTTCACCAGGAAGTGGAAATCCTCCTTGGCCGGCGAATCCTTCAATTTGTGCGAAACCAGGCCGAGCGGATAGTAGCGGCAGGTCAGCGGCCGGTCGCTGTAGACCGAACAGCCCTCGGCCACCATGAAGCCGCAAGCGCCCTTGCCGTCCTCGCCCGCCATCTTCAGCTTCGCCACCGGCATGTCGCTGGGCTCGTGGACCGCCGGCACGGTGTGGCGTTCCAGCAGTTCGGCCGGGCGGATGCCGAGTCGGCGGCTGAGGCGAAGGATGTCGTGCGGCGTCAGCGTGACGTCGGCGCCGTGACAGCAGGCGTTCCAGCAGGCGACGCCGCGATGGCAGCGGAAGGCGAAGCGGTCGTCGGGCGCGAGCCGCACCGGCGTCACCGGCCCCGCCGCCTGGGCGCGGACGCCGGCGAACATCTTCATGCTGGCATCGCCCTCGGCCGCCTGCCGCTGGGCGTGCTGGGCGGCCTCGGCCTCTTCCTCCGGGCTGAGGGGCAGGTCGTCTTGCTTACGGTCGCCGGTCATGCGCATTCCCTCGATCGCAGGCCGGATTCAAAAGAAAAGCGGGGCGCCGGTCAATCGGCGCCCCGCCCTCCCGGTCACTTGGGTTCAGTGCTTGGCGCCGCCGTAGATCTTGGGCACCAGGTCGACGTGCTTCTTCTTCATCATGGTCCACTGCTTGGTATCGGGATCCATGCGCGAATTGACGAAGCACTTCCAGTTGGCCTCGTCCAGCTTGGGGAAGTCGGCGCGATAGAAGAAGCCGGGGTAGCGCGTCTCCTCGCGGAACAGGATGTGCCGCAGATGCGCCTCGGCGGCGATGATGCGGTGGTAGTTCTCCCACGCCCGCAGCAGCTCGTGCAGGTCCTTGGCCCGCATCTTGAGCGAGTCTTCCTTGAGCATGGTCAGGTATTGCAGGCCCATGTTCAGGAGCTTGCCGTTGGTCTGGTAGTAGGTCGACACCCCGGCCACGTACTCGTCCATCAGCTTCTGCAGGCGCATCTGCAGGATGCGCGGCAGGATGTAATGCGGGTTGATGTCCTCGTGGGTGGTCTTGTCCTTGTGCTCGATGTAGTTGCGCACCGGCAGGTAGATTTCCTCGGCGATGGCCTTGATGTCGGCCTTGAAGGCCGGGGCATGGCTCTTGTTGTCGCGGACGAACTTGACCATCGCCTTGGCGGCGATGCGGCCTTCGGTGTGCGAGCCCGAGGAGAACTTGTGGCCCGAGGCGCCGACGCCGTCGCCGGCGGTGAACAGGCCCTTGACCGTGGTCATGCGGTTGTAGCCCCACTTCCACTCGGCCGGCGAGTTGAGGTCCTCGGGACCCGACACCCAGATGCCGCAGCAGCCCGAATGGCTGCCCAGCAGGTAGGGCTCGGTCGGCATCAGCTCGGAGGCGGTCTCCTCGGGGCGGATGTTCATGCCCGCCCAGACGCCGGCCTGGCCGATGCACATGTCGAGGAAGTCCTCCCATGCCTCGGCTTCGAGATGCTTGACCTCCTTGGGCGTCATGTTGGCGGCCAGCGCCTTCATCGCCGTCGGGGTGTCCATCAGGATCGGGCCGCGGCCCTCCTTCATCTCGTGCAGCATGGCGTGGTTGCGCAGGCAGGTCGGCACCACCGCCGCCTTGTCGTAGGGCGCGAAGTCGGCCAGCATGTGGGCGTTCTTCTTGACGTAGTCCTCGCCGAAACCGTTGGTGGCCTTGGACTTGAACAGCAGGAACCACGCGCCGACCGGCCCGTAGCCGTCCTTGAAGCGCGCCGGGACGAAGCGGTTTTCCATCATCGTCATCTCGGCGCCGGCCTCGGCCGCCATGGCGTAGGTCGAGCCCGCGTTCCACACCGGATACCAGGTGCGGCCCATGCCTTCGCCGGTCGAACGCGGCCGGAAGACGTTGACCGCGCCGCCGGCGACGATCAGCACGGCGCTGGCGCGGAAGACGTAGATCTTGTTTTCTCGCACCGAGAAGCCGACCGCGCCGGCGATGCGGTTCGGTTCCTTGGCGTCGAGCAGCAATTTGACGATGAAGACGCGCTCGAAGATGTTCTCCATCCCCAGCGCCTTCTTCGCCGCCTCGGCGACGATGGTCTTGTAGCTCTCGCCGTTGATCATGATCTGCCAGCGGCCCGAGCGGATCGGCTTGCCGCCGTCCTTGAGCGCGACGCCCTCGGTCTCCTTGGTCTTCCAGATCGGCAGGCCCCATTCCTCGAACAGGTGCACGGTGCCGTCGACGTGGCGGCCGACGTCGAACACCAGGTCGTCGCGGGTGATGCCCATCAGATCGGCCGAGACCATGCGCACATAGTCCTCGGGCGAGTTCTCGCCGAGATAGGTGTTGATCGCCGACAGGCCCTGCGCCACCGCGCCCGAGCGGTCCATCGCCGCCTTGTCGACCAGCGTCACCTTGACGTCCGGTCCGACCCAGCGCTTGGCTTCGTAGGCCGCGCCGCAGGCGGCCATGCCGCCGCCGACGATCAGGATGTCGGTCTTGTACTCGACGATTTCGGGATTGCCGAAGGTGCCTTGGGTCATGACGTGCCCTTGTCTCTCAATGCTATGCGACGAGCGATCGGATCGTGGCGGTTCAGATCACCGGCAGCCGCTGGTTGGCCTCGGTGAACAGCAGCGGGCTATCGAGATCGCCCGCCGGCGGCTTGTCGGCATAGGGGTCGATCGAGCCCACCGGCGTGGTGCGGTTGGGGAACTTGAAACGCTTGACCTCGCCGTCGCGGAACTTGATGGTCCACATGATCGAATTGTCGGTGCGCATCGGGATCACGGCGCCGCCCATCGGCACCCAGTCCTGGAACGAGCGCACCTCGATCGCCTGCTGCGGGCAGGCCTTGACGCAGCACTGGCATTCCCAGCACTGGTCGGGTTCCTGGTTGTAGGCCTTCATCCGCGCGACATCGAGCTTCATCAGGTCGTGCGGGCAGATGTACATGCAGGCGGTGACTTGCCCGCCCTTGCAGCCGTCGCACTTCTCGGTGTGAACGAATGTCGGCATCGTGGTCGTCCTGGCTATGGTTGATTCCGGGCCATGACTCGAGCGTGCGGACGCTCCACCCCGGAAATTCCTCCCCCGCTGATGCACCTCGCGCTCGACCCGAAACCGGCCGGAAACGAGGCAAATCCACCCCAAAATTCACATTCAATTTTTAATATATGAAACCACAATGCGGAGTCAACAATGATTTCCGGGGCCGGCACCGCGCAGCAGCGCCGCGATCGCGTCCTGGCCCTTGGCCGACGCCAGATCGAGCGCGCTCTTGCCCTTGTGATCGCGCGCCGAGGCGTCGGCTCCGGCCGCCAACAGCAGCTTGACGCAGTCCGGCACGCGCCGCGCCACCGCCCAGATCAGCGCCGTGGCGCCGTTGGCATCGCGCGCATTGACGTCCAGCCCGGCGGCGACGAAGGCGGCGACGAAGGCGGCGACGATCGCCGAGCTGCCGGTCTTGGCGGCCTCGATCAGGTTCTGCTCGGGCGCGCGCCGGGTCGGCCAGGCGCCGACCGCGTCGAACATCGGCTCGCCGTTTTGAATTCGGCGCACCATGGGATGATAAGGCGTGGCTTGGGTGTCGACCACCGCCGTGCCTTCGCCCATTTCGCGCGCCACTTTGAGGGCGATGTCCTCGCTGTCGTAGCCGACCGGCGCCAGCTTGGCGCCGACGACGTAGAAGCGCCGTGCGGTCATCGCCCGGTCTGGCTGTAATACTCCTGCAGCACGGCGACGACCTCGGGGCGGCTGAACTCGTCGGGAATCTTCTCGCGCTTGGCGAACATCTCGCGCAGCCGCGTGCCCGAAATCTCCAGCCGGTGTTCGGCGCCGTGCGGACAGGTGCGGGCGGTGGCCATGCCGTCGCACTTATAGCAGTAGAATGTGACGTCGATCTTGAGCGGCTGAATCGCCAGGCTGCCGGCGGGCAGGGTGTCGAAGATGCGCTGGGCATCGAGCGGGCCGTAGTAGCTGCCGACGCCGGCGTGGTCGCGGCCGATGACCAGGTGCGAGCAGCCGAAATTTTGCCGGAACAGGGCATGCAGCAGCGCCTCGCGCGGGCCGCCATAGCGCATCTCGATCGGATAGCCGGCTTGGATGTAGGTGCCGGGGACGAAATACTTCTCGGTCAGCGCGTCGATCGCCTTGACCCGTACTTCGGCCGGGATGTCGCCGGCCTTGAGCGCGCCCAGCACTTGATGGATCAGCACCCCGTCGCAGACTTCGATCGCGATCTTGGCCAGATGTTCGTGGCTGCGATGCATCGGATTGCGGGTCTGGAAGGCGGCGACCCGGCTCCAGCCCTTGGCGCGGAACAGTTCGCGGGTCTCCGCCGGCCGGTAGTAGAGTCCTTGGTACTGCCGGGGATAGGCGCCCTCGCTCAGCGCCGTCACCCGCCCCGCCAGGTTGACCTCGCCCTGGGCCAAGACCTTGGCCACGCCCGGATGCTTTTGATCGTCGGTGCCGAACACCTGGCGGCTCTCGAAGACCTTGTCGATGTCGTATTTCTCGGCGACTTCGAGCAGGCCCATGGTCTCGCCGGAGTCCTGATCGAACAGCGCCACCGTCTCGCCCGGCTTGATCGAATCCGCCAATGTCTTGTCGCATGACAAGGTGATCGGGATCGGCCAGAACAACCCGTTGGCCAGCTTCATCTCGGCGCAAGCGCGGCGCCAATCGTCATGCCCCATGAAGCCGTCCAGCGGGGTATAGGCGCCCATCCCCAACATCAGGAAATCCGAGGTCTCGCGGCTGGTCATCGGCACGCGCTTCAGGCCGACGGCGCGACGCAGCGACTCGCCGCGCGCCCCCTCGGCCTGCAACAAAGGCTTGAGCGATCCGCCGCCATGTGGCGGGACGAGCGTAGACATGAGGCTTCCCCGGATAGTTCTTATAGGTATTGGGCCGAAACGCGGTTGACCAGATACATTCGATTATCAGAATATGTTTCGCGCCGAGCCTTCGTCAATTGGCGTCAGGCGATCGAGGCCGAGTTCGAGGGGAAGTAATGGCGGGCGAAGCGGCGGAAAGCCAGACCGTGTTGGTGGTCGGCGGCGGGATTGCCGGCATCACGGCGGCGGTCGAGGTGATCGAGACCGGCTATGACGTGGTGCTGGTCGAAAAGTCGCCGACCTTGGGCGGGCGCGTGGCGCAGCTCAACCGCTACTTCCCAAAGCTGTGCCATCCGACCTGCGGGCTCGAGATCAACTATCAGCGCCTGCGCTCCAATCCGCGCATCCGCGTGCTGACCATGGCGACGGTGGCGGCGGTGAGCGGGTCGCGCGGCCGCTTCGGCGTCACCATCGAGACCCGGCCGCGGCACGTCAACGCCAACTGCACCGCCTGCGGCGACTGCGCCAAGGCGGCGACGACGCGCGTGCCCAACGCCTACAATTACGGCCTCGACACCGTGCCGGCGGCGCACCTGCCGCACGCCATGGCCTATCCGATGCGCTACGTGCTGGCGCCGGAGGTGATCGGCACGCCCGAGGCCGATGCGATCAGGGCCGCCTGCAAATACGGCGCGATCGACCTCGAGGAAAAGCCCAGGCGTTTCGATCTCGCCGTCGGCGCCATCGTCTGGGCGGCGGGCTGGAAGCCCTACGACGCCGCCAAGCTGCAATCCTACGGTCATGGCCGGGTGCCGAACGTGATCAACAACGTCGAGATGGAACGCCTGGCGGCGTTCACCGGCCCGACCGGCGGCAAGATCCTGCGACCCTCGGACGGCAAGCCGGCCAAGCGGGTGGCGCTGATCCAATGCGCCGGCTCGCGCGATCACAACCACTTGCCCTATTGCTCGCGCATTTGCTGCCTGGGCTCGCTCAAGCACGCCGCCTATGTGCGCGAGCAATACGCCGACGGCCAAGTCGACATCTACTACATCGACATTCGCGCCCACGACAAGCTCGAGGCCTTCTACCGCAGGGTGGCGGCCGATCCGCAGGTGCGCTTCGTCAAGTCGAAGCCGGCCTCGATCACCGCCGACGACGCCGGCAATCCGGTGCTGCACGGCGAGGACACCGTCAGCCGCGAAATCTACGACCGGCCCTATGACCTGGTGGTGCTGGCGACCGGGATGGAGCCGTCGCTGGCCGGCGCGCTGCCCGCCAAGCTGGCGGTCGACGACTACGGCTTCCTCGTGCCCGAGCTCGATCCGGGCTCGGGCATGTTCGCTGCCGGCGTCGCCCAAGGCCCGCTCGACGTCTCGATGTCGGTGCAGTCGGCCACGGCCGCGGCGCTGAAGGCGATCCAGGCGATCCGCGGCGCGGGCGGCCATGCCGCCGCCGGGAGGGCATGATGTCGGCCGCACCCGCCCAAGCCCAAGCCAAGAAGCCCGGGGTCTATCTCTGCGGCGGCTGCGGCATCGCCCAGGCGACGCCGCTGGATGCGCTCGAGAAGGTCGCGTCCAAGGAATACAAGGTAGCGCACTGCCGCAAGCACGACTTCCTTTGCGGCGAGGCGGGAGTCAAGCTGATCCGCGACGACATCGCCGCCGGCACCGTCAACCAGCCGGTGATCGCGGCCTGCTCGTCGCGGGTCAATGCCGATCGCTTCCGCTTCGATGGTGCCCAGGTGATCCGCGCCAATCTGCGCGAACAGGTAGCCTGGACCCAGGAGCCGGGCAGCGAAGATGCGGCCATGGCCGCGGCCGATTATTTGCGCATGGCGCTGACCGAGGCGCGCAAGTCGAGCCCGCCGGTGGCTTACGACATCGCGCCCTACAGCGAGCGGGTGCTGGTGGTGGGCGGCGGGATCTCGGGCCTGACCGCGGCGCGCGAGGCGGCCGAGGCCGGCTATCAGGTCCTGCTGGTCGAGCGCGAGGCAAAGCTGGGCGGCCAGTCGCTGGCCTGGTCCAAGCGCATGCCGCATCTGCCGCCCTATCGCGAGCCGCGCGCCAACGACATCGAGGCGCTGGTCAAGGCGGTCGAGTCCCATCCCGCGATCGAGGTGCGGCGCGAATGCCGCGTGGTCAAGACTTCGGGCGGGCCGGGCAAGTTCGCGGTCGAGCTGAGCCAGGGCGGCGCCGCGCGCGAGGAGGCGATCGGCGCGATCGTCGTCGCCACCGGCTGGCGGCCCTACGATCCGAACAAGCTCGGCCATCTCGGCTACGGCGCCACGCCCGACGTTGTTACCGGCGTGGCGCTGGAAGGCATGCTGGCCAAGGGACCGCTCGTGCGCCCCTCCGACGGCCGCGCGGCCAAGCTGGTGGCCTTCGTGCAATGCGCGGGATCGCGCGATCCCGCCCATCTGCCCTATTGCTCGTCGGTGTGCTGCGGGGTGTCGATCAAGCAGGCGCTGCAGATCCGCCAATCCGATCCCGACAGCAGCGTCTACATCGTCTACGACGAACTGCGCACCCCCGGCACGGCCGAGGAGTTCTACCGCGCCGCCCAGGAAGCCGGCGTGGTGTTCGTCAAGGGCAAGGTCAAGGGCGTTGGCGCCGATCTGACCGTGACCTACGACGACGCGCTCTTGGGCCAAAGCGTGCCGATGCAGGGGCTCGATCTGGTGGTGCTGGCGACCGGCATGGTGCCGAACGCGACCGAGCTGGGCGATTCCGGCGAGGCCGCGCCGCTGCCGCCGGCCGACATCAATCCGCTGTCGCCGATCCCGGTCGCGGGTTACGCCGCCGAGGCGCCGGCCGCCCAGGCTGCGGCGCCCGCCGCCGCGGCGACGCAAGGCGCCTCGCTGCTGAACCTGCAATACCGCCAGGGTCCGCATCTGCCGATCCTGGCCGACGGCTTCGCCGATTCGCATTTCATCTGCTTCCCCTACGAGACCCGGCGCAGCGGCATCTACGCCTGCGGGCCGCTGCGGCGGCCGATGGACATGGCGGAATCGGCCGAGGACGCCACCGGCGCCGCGCTCAAGGCGATCCAGGCGATCCGCAACGTGGTCGAAGGCCGCGGCCTGCACCCGCGTTCGGGCGATCTCAGCTTCCCCAAGATCGGCCTCACCACCTGCACCAAGTGCCGGCGCTGCACGGTCGAATGCCCGTTCGGCGCCATCGACGAGAACGAGCAGGGCCAGCCGGTGGTCAACCCCTCGCGCTGCCGGCGCTGCGGCACCTGCATGGGCGCCTGCCCGGTGCGCACCATCAGCTTCGACAACTACTCGGTCGAGATGCTGACCTCGATGATCAAGGCGGTCGAGATTCCGGACGAGGACGCCGAGAAGCCGCGGGTGCTGGTGCTGGCCTGCCAGAACGACGCCGTGCCGGCTTTGGACATGGCCGGCATCGCGCGGTCGCGGCTCAATCCCTATGTCCGCATCGTGCCGGTGCGCTGCCTGGGTTCGGTCAGCCTGGTGTGCGTCTCGGAGGCGCTGTCCTCGGGCTATGACGGCATCGTGCTGATGGGCTGCAAATCGGGCGACGACTACCAGTGCCATTTCGTCAAGGGCAGCGCCATGGCCCAGGAGCGGCTGCAGAAGGTGGGCGAGACGCTGAAAAGCATGGCGCTGGAGAAGGAGCGGGTGCGGCCGATGGAAGTCTCGATCGCCGACGCCGCGCGCCTGCCCAAGCTGCTCGACGACTACCTGGCCGAGATCGACAAGATCGGCCCCTCGCCGCTCAAGGGCTTCGGCTGATGAGCGCCGCGCCCGCCGCCGCTTCGGCGGCTTCCGCCGGCCGCCGGCAATACGATCTCGGCTTTGCGCGCTGGGTCTACCAGCACGTCGAGGGCGGCGACAAGGTGGCGATGTGCATGCAGTGCGGCATGTGCTCGGGCTCGTGCCCGATCGGCACCGCCATGGACCACGGCCCGCGCAAGCTGTTCATGATGATCCGCGCCGGAATGAAAGAGGCGGTGCTGACCTCCAACACCATCTGGAACTGCACCCAGTGCTACAACTGCGTGGTGCGCTGCCCGCGCAAGGTTCCGGTCACCGCCATCCTGCAAAGCCTGGCGACGGTGGCAGTGAAGGAAGGCTACGCCCCCACGCAATCGACCCCCAAGTTCTCCAAGGCCTTCTGGCTGTCGGTCGCCCGCTTCGGCCGCACCGACGAGCGGCTGGTGACGGCGCTGTATTATTTCTCGCACGGCCTCAAGGAAGGCATCCGCCGCGCGCTGGAGAACCTGCCGATCGCTCTGCGCATGATCAAGGCCGGGCGGATGCATCTCGGCCTGCCGCATCGCGCCAAGGGCGCGGCCGATCTGCGCGCCATCCTGGCCAAGGCCGAGGACATCGAGCGCGCCGAACGCGCCGGAGGCAAGCCGTCATGAGCGATCCCAAGGCCGGCGCCAAGACCTACACCTACTATCCGGGTTGCAGCTCGCAGGCCTCGGCCATCCATCTCGACAAGTCGCTGCGGGCGGTGGCGCCCAAGCTGGGCATCGCGCTGGAGGAGATCGAGGACTGGAACTGCTGCGGCGCCTCGGTCGGCCATGTCGAGGGCGGGGCGCTGCCGCAGACCGCGCTGTCGGGCCGCAATTTGGCCAAGGCCCGCCAGCAGGGCAGTCACGACGTGCTGACCGCCTGCGCCGCCTGCTATCTCAACACCCATGGCGTCAACGAGAAGATCAAGCAGGATGTCCGCACCCGGGCGCGGGTCAACCAGGCGCTGGGCGCGGCCGACCTGAAATACGACGGCGACCTCAACGTCCGTCACGCCTGCGAGGTGCTGGTCAACGATGTCGGCCTCGAGCGCATCAAGGGTCAGGTCGTCAACCCGCTCAAGGGCCTCAAGGTGGCGGGCTATGTCGGCTGCCAGACGGTGCGGCCCTTCGCCGCCACCCAATCGGGCGGCGAGTACGACACCTACGATCAGCCCGAGTTCCTGGACAACTTCGCCGAGGCCTGTGGTGCCGAGGCGGTGGCCTACGATCCCAAGACCTCGTGCTGCGGCGGCTCGGTCTCGGTGCACAGCCCCGACAAGACCCTGCACCTGATCAAGCAGATCGTCGAGGCCGCGGTCGAGGCCGGGGCCGACGTCATCGCCACGCCTTGCCCGTTGTGCCAGCAGAACGTCGAGATGTACCAGGACGCCATCAACAAGAAGTTCGGCACCAGCTTCAACCTCCCGGTGGTGTTCTACAGCCAGCTGATGGCGGTGGCCTTCGGCATGGACGCCAAGGCCGATGCGGCGCTGGACGCCAACATGATCGCGCCGGTCAAGCTGGTCGAGCTGGCGAAGAAGGCGGCGGGTTAAGTCACGCCGCGGCGCGAAGTCGGAGTTCCAAGGCGCGCACTGGCGCGCATCAGGGCCGCAACGGCGCGGAGAAGGTCACCAAACGCGCGGACCGGCGCGCGTTCGAGCCGCAAATGCGCGCAAATGCGCGCAAATGGCCAATTCGTAACCATCTAGAGCTTTGATATTGCTGGCGGATTTAGGTATGTCGGGTGCAAGAGCCGAGGCCGGAAGGTTAACCGGCGTAGCTGCGCCACGGCATGGCCTGCCATCGCGGCGGATGCCGCCGGATCGTCCTGAAATTCCTTCACCTGTCCATCAGCGCCCGCGGCCACGACCGCGAGGGGGAAAGCGATATGGGAAGGCGGAAGCGCGATTTCAAGTCGGCAGGAAAGCCGTTACGCCGCTCTACTCGATCACCGCATCGGCGCGGTAGAGGATCGCCGATGGTACGGCGAGGCCGAGCGCCCGCGCGGTCTTGAGGTTCACCACCAGGTCGAAGGCAGTCGGGCGGTGAACCGGCAAGTCGGCGGGCTTTGCGCCCTTGAGGATGCGCGCCACGTAGCCGGCCAGGAGCGGGAAGGACTGGCCAGAACGCGGGCCGTAGCTGATCAACCCGCCATGCTCGACGAAGGTCGCGGCGTAGTAGATGGCCGGCAGCTTGAACCGCGCCGCCGACTCGACCAGCGTTTCGTGTTTGGCTGTAAAGACCGGATCGTCGGCGACCAAGACGGCCCCCACCCCAAGCGCGGCGAAATCGGCAATGGCGCGGACGATGTCGTCTTCGCCTTTCGCGTTGCGCACGATCACTTCGCGCCCGGCCGCATTGGCGGCGGCGATCACGCTTCGGGCGTGGGACTCGGCGTTCTGGTTGGTCGGATTGGAAACCAGGCCAAGCCGCTTGGCGTCGGGCACGAGTTCGAGAATGATCTCGAGGCGCTTCGGTCCAAGTTCGCCCAGCATGTTGGTGACGCCGGTGACGTTGCCGCCCGGCCGGTTGAGGCTCGCCACCAATTTCGTGGCCACCGGATCGGCACCGGCGACGAAGAGAATCGGCACACTGGAAGTCGCGGCTTGGGCGGCACGTGCCGCCGGCAGGCTGATGGCGATGATGACGGCTACGCGTCGCTTGGCCAGATCGGCGGCCATTGCGCTCAGACGGCCGTAATCGCCCTCGCCCGCGACATATTCGAGGTTCAGGTTGCGGCCATCAATCAAGCCCAACGCGTGCAAGGACTGCCGAAATGCGTCGATGCCGTCGGCGCGCAATTCCGCGCTGGCGAGTATCGCCACGACCGGTGGCGCGCCGCCGGCGCCCAGGCAAGCCAGCGCCGCGATACCCAGGGCATAGCGGATGGCGCTGCGGCGCCAAGTTCCGCCGCTTGAGGCAGGAGCACGAACACCGCTCGCTAGGCCCATCTCGTCCCCTCGCACAATCGGAGATCGGAAATTGAAGCATAGCCAAACGGTGCAAGCCACGCCAATCCGAGGCGCGCCGGACCCGGTTCTGATAGGGTGATAGCAAGAAGGCGCTTGTCTTGTTCCTGCGCCGGTTCGATTCGGGCATCGGACAAGTCACGCGGACGGGAATCAAAATCGGGGGACGCGGCGCGCCGCAATGACCGATCTTCGCCAGGAAACCAGGCCTCGGCCGGTGGTCGTGTCAAGCCGCCAAGGTCGCCTGTTCCGAAAGTACATGGCGTTGTTTTCGGCGTTGGTCTGCCTGGCGCTGCTCGGCAGCGGCGCGGTCGAAGCCTGGTTTCGCTATCGGTCGGAAACCGCGGCACTGCTGCGGTTTCAGCAGGAGCAGGCCGACGCCGCGGCCGGCGAGATCGGGCAATTCCTGGCAGAGATCGAGCGCCATCTCGGTTGGATGACTTTGCTGCCCTGGACTCAGGCCAATCTCGATCAGCGGCGGCTCGATGCCGAACGCCTGTTGCGTCAAGTCCCTGCCGTCACCGAGGTGGTGCAGATCGATCCCCGAGGACGTGAGCAGATTCGGATCTCGCGCCTCGCCGCGAATCTCTACGGCCGCGACATCGACCGCTCGGCCGAACCGATTTTCGCCGAAGCGCTGGCGCGCGGCGTCCATCGCGGGCCGATCCATTTTCGTGCCTCCTCCGAGCCCTACATGACGATATCCGCCGCCGGAACGCACCGCGCGGCCGGCGTGAGCGCGGTCGAGGTCAATCTCAAGCTGATTTGGGACATCGTCGTCGGACTCAAGATCGGCCAAAACGGTTTGGCCTATGTCGTCGACCAGCGCGGCCGGCTGATCGCGCATCCCGAAATCAGCCTGGTGCTGCGCAATTCGGACATGGCGGGCCTGGCGCATGTCGCGATGGCGCTGACCAGGGACGCATTGGCGACGCGATCCCGCATTTCGGTCGATCTTCTAGGCCAGCCGGTGCTCGCGGCCTTTGCGCCGATTTCGCCGCTCGGCTGGACCATGGTCGTGGAAATGCCGTTGGAGGAGGCCTATGCGCCGCTTTACGACTCCTTCAAGCGCATGGGCGTATTGCTGCTGGTCGGATTGATCCTTTCGGCGCTTGCCGGGCTGGTCCTGGCGCGGCGCATGATCGTGCCGATCCGCGCCTTGCAGCAGGGCGCGGCGCAGGTCGGTCGCGGCGAGTTCGGCGCCCAGGTCCGGGTGCGGACGGGCGACGAGCTGGAGACCCTGGCCGAGGACTTCAATGCCATGTCGCGCGATCTCAAGGATTCGCGCGAACGCGCCGAGCGCGCCGGGCGCCTGCGGAGGTTCCTGACGCCGCAGCTCGCGCAGGTTCTGGAGACGACAGGCGGCGAAGAGCTGCTGAAAAGCCATCGCAGCGAAGTCGTGGTGGTGTTCTGCGATCTGCGCGGCTTCACCGCCTTTGCCGAGGCGACCGCTCCCGAGGAGGTGATGCGCGTGCTCGACGACTATCACGCCGGTCTGGGTGCGCTGGTCGCGAAATTCGAAGGCACGCTGGAACGCTTTGTCGGCGACGGGATGATGGTGCTGTTCAACGATCCGCTGCCCTGTCCGGATGCGGCCGAGCGCGCGGCCACCATGGCGCTGGCCATGCGCGGCTGCGTCGCCGAGTTGGGGCGATCCTGGCGCGATCGCGGGCACGAACTAGGCTTCGGGATCGGCATCGCCCAAGGCTTCGCCACGCTCGGCCAGATCGGCTTCGAAGGACGGCGCGACTATTCGGCCATCGGCACCGTGCCCAACCTGGCGGCGCGACTTTGCGGCGAAGCCGGCGACGGGCAGATCCTGATCGATTCCGTCATGCGCCAGGCGATCGCCGACAAGGCCGAGCTCGAGGACATCGGCGAGTTGACGCTCAAGGGGCTGCGGCGCGCGGTGCGCGCCTGGAACCTTGCCGCCATGCGGGAAGTTTCCGACCGCAAGATTTGACTGTGGTCGCGGGACGTTGGAGTGGCAATACGGCAAGAGCGATCGAAGGCAGTTTCGCTTGCCGAGACATGCAGCGTCCGATCGGCATGCAAATCCCTGGCCGGGCCGTTTAGAGTCGGGCGACCGGACGGAGAGGACGATCGTGCGACGGATAGCGGCTCTGGCGGCGGCGCTGCTGGAACGCACGCCGCAAGGCTCCGAGGCCACGCCGGCCGGTCGCCGGGGCGCGTGACCTGTTCCGGCGCATCCTCGACGTGATCGACGATCTGCGACCACGAGAGCCGACACCATGCCGACGGCAGGAAGCGGGCGCGCGGAGCCGGAGACAGGCGAAGCGCGCCCGCACTGTGGCACAACCAGCGGGAATCGCACGTCCGGGGTGTGGCATGGCGGTCCAGCCGACGACAATGTTGCTGCGGATGCTGTCGCTGCGCGACTCCGCCTTCCGGGAGGGCAGGAGCCGGGCTATTCTGCCGTCGATCGGGGGCGGATGGGCCGTCTATCTGGGGAATGTCGGGTCAGGACATGACGCTGTCCGACGTCGAGATCGAGAAGTACCGGGAGGACGGCTACGTCGTCCCGTCGCTGCGGCTGGCGCCGGCGCGCGTCGCGACGCTGCGCAATACGCTCGAGCGGATCATCGCCGACAATCCGACGATCCGGCCGGAGCGGCTGGTCAGCGCACATCTCGAGGGCAAGAACGCCGAGGGCGTGCGCGGCAGCGGCGACTTCCTCGACCTCGCGCGCGATCCCGACATCGTCGCGGCCGTCGCGCGGCTGATCGGGCCCGACGTGATCCTGTGGGGCTGCCAGATCTTCTGCAAGCCGGGCGGCGACGGCATGGAAGTGCCATGGCATCAGGACGGGCACTACTGGCCGATCCGGCCGCTGGCGACCTGCACGGTGTGGATCGCTCTCGATGATTCGAAGATCGAGAACGGCTGCCTGCGCGTGATCCCGGGCTCGCACCGCTCGCGCGAACTGCTCGACCACATGCGCGAGGACCGCACCGACCTGGTGCTGAACCAGCGCGCCGTCCCGGGTTCGTTCGACGAGGGCAAGGCCACGGACATCGAGCTCGAGCCCGGCCAGATGTCGATGCACGACGTCTACCTGATCCACGGATCGAACGCGAACCGCTCGCCCAAGCGGCGCGCCGGCGTGGCGATCCGCTACATGCCCGGGACGTCGCTGTTCGACCGCGCGCTGATCGCGACGGGATCGGCCAGCGGCTACCGCGTCGATTTCGCCACGCGGCCGTTGTGGCTGCTGTCGGGTCAGGACCGCACCGGCCACAACGATTTCAGGATCGGCCACGCGGCCGCAGGCGCGATCTAGTTCAATGCGAAGGATTGCCGCATCGTGCCGACTGACGGGCAAGGCCGAGAAAGGGCAACCTCACCCCGCCGGGCCGAGGGCTTTCTTGGCGGCGGTGTCGTTGGGGTTGAGTTCGAGCGTCTTGCGGAAGGCCTCGGCGGCGCCGGCCTTGTCGCCGATCGCGGTCAGGATCTGGCCGCGGTTGAAATGCAGATGCGGGGCGAAGGGGTTGGCGGCGACGGCGCGCTCGATCGCCGCCTGGGCCTCGCGCAGATTGCCGGCCTGCACCTGCAACAGCGCGATGCGGTATTGCAGATCGGCGTTGCGCGGCGCCAGCTGCGCCAGCGGCGCCAGCTGCTCCAGCGCTTCCTTGGGCTTGCCCTCGTCGATCAGCTTGTAGCCCGAACCCAGCCGCGTCGCCGCCTCGGCCAGCCGCGCCGGATCGGCCGGCGCGCTGGCGGCGCGGCCGGTATCGGCCAGCTTGACCGCCACCGGCTTGCCGCGCGGCGGCGCCGCGTCCAGCACCGGATCGAACGCCGCCACGCCCTTGATCAGCTCGCGCACCGCGTCGCCCTCGACCGTGCCCCAGTAATTGCCGGCGGCCTGGATCAGCCCGCGGCGGCTTTGCTGCAGGACCCGCAGCGCCACCTGGCCGTTGTCGGACAGGTCGTTGCCGTCCAGCCGCGGCGCCGCGGCGACGATCTCGATTCCGGCCTCGCTGTTGAAGCGCACGGCGTTGCCGGTCAGCTCGGCATCGGAGGCATCGACGATCAAGCCGATGCGGTTGCCGCGCATCAGATTGCCCGACAGCTTGGGATCGGCGCGGGATTCGGCGATGCGCAGGCCGATATCGCCGCGCAGGAAGGCCGAGTCGCGGATGGTCGGCGACGAGCCGACCACTTCCAGCGCGATGTCGGCGCCGGCGATGCGGTTATGGGCCAGCGCCGAATCGCGTCCGGCCGGGGCATTGCGGATGCGAATCCCCTGCCAGCGCGCGGTGCCCTCGGGCTCCCACACGATCGGGCCTTCGCCGCCGCCCTCGGCCAAGAGCCGGCCCTCGACCAGCAGCACGGCGCCGGGCTTGGCCTTGATGACGGTGCCGGGCTCGACGGTCAGCGTCGCGGTGGCGTTGACCGTCACCGCGCCGTCGAGCACATAGGGCGAGGCGCCGGCATACCAGGTGGTGTCGTCGGCCAGCACGCCCTTGACCGGGGTCGGGCCCGGCCGCACCACCCGCCCGGCGACGGCGTTGGGCGGATCGGACAAGTTGCCGGCGCGATCGCGCGCCAGCACGCGGTAATAGGCGAGGTCGCCCAGCGGCCGCGGATCGGCGAAGCGGTCGAACTCGGTCTCGCCGATCTTCTCGAAGCCGGTGCGCGGCGTGGCCGAGCGGTGAATCTCGTAGGCCACCACGTCCTTGGCCTTGGCGCCGGTCCAATCCAGCCGCATCTGGTTCTGGATGTAGCGGGCGCGGATCGCGGCCGGGGCGTCGGGCGGGGTCGAATCGACCGTCAGGGTCTGCAGCGGATCGGCGAATTCGGCCGAGCGTCCGCGCTCGTCGATGGCGAGGAACAGCACCGGCTCGGCCTCGACGTCCTCGCCGCGCTTGAAGCGGTACGGCACCTCGTGGACGATGCCGTCCTTGCCCGCCGGGCCGGCGACCAGGGGAAGCTGCAATTGGCCGATGCGGGCGGTGACCTGGGCCGGGCGCGAGGTCACCACCGCCAGCTTGACCTCCTCGCCCGCGCGCAAGGGCCGCTCGGCCGAATGCCGCGCCGCCAGGATCAAGGGACCGCGCGGCTGGCCGGCCTGGGATTTGGGCACCGGCGCGGCCTCGATCAACTCGCGCATCATCGCATCTAGCGCCGCCACCCGCGCCTTGTCGTTGACTTCCATCGCCGTGCCGACCGCGGTCACCACCAGCTCGATCGGCGACAGCGCGACGCCGCCCTTGTGATGGCGGACGACATGGCGCGCCCGCCACAGCACCTTGGCGTCGCTGGCGCGGACCAGGTCGACCTGCACCCCGGCCGAAAGCTGGCCGTAGATGCCGGCATAGACCTTGTCGAATTCCGAGATCGTGCCGACGATATAGGCATCCGCCCCCAGCGTCTCGGCCAGGCCCTTGCGGCGGGAATCGGGCACGATCTGGTCGGCGGGCAAGGCCAGGCGGGCCATGGCCTCGCGCACCGCCGCCGCCTTGACGTCGGCATAGGGCAGGCCGGAGAAGGCGTTGCGGAAGGTCTGGGTGACCTCGCGCTCGGCCGCGGCGCGGTCGCCCGGCTGGAGGTCGGGCTTGGGATAGACGAAGGGCAGGATGGCGATCTTCTCGGGGGCGAGACGATCGAAATCCGGCGCAACATAGCTTTGCACGCCGCTCTCGAGCCCGGCCAGGGTCAGCGCGTCCTCGGCCAGATCCGAGGCGCGCTGGGCGACGCCGGTGGCCTGACGCTGGTCCTGCGGCTGGCAGGCGGCCAGCGCGATCAGGACCAGGGCCAGGGCCGGTCGGCGGATCATGGCCTAGAGCCCGCGCAGCGCCCTGAGCGCGAGGATGGCGTGAGTACCGGTGACGGGCGCGGTCGGCGCGGCGTTGCCGCGGACGTCGGGCGCCAGCAGGCCGCGGCCCATGGCGGTCATCATGGCGTTGAAGCTGGCGCGGGTCGCCGACAGATCGGGGAAGGGGCTGGCCGAGCCGATGAAGCGGCGCGACAGGCCGCGATCCTTGTTGGCGCGCACCACCAGGTCTTCCAGCAGCATGGCGAACTCCTCGCGCGTCGCCGGCTCGGTCGGGCGGAAATTGCCGCCGACGACTTCGAGGCCGCGCAGGCGCTGGCCGAGGACGAGGCGGATGTCCTGGGACGCGGGATCGGCGCCGAGGTCGCCGACCGTCGGCGCCGCGGCCTGGGCCTGGAGGTTGAGCTGCTTGGCGATGTCGTATTCGCCATAGAGCAGCCGCACCAGTTGGGCGCGCGTGATCGAGGCCGAGGCGGCGATGGCGCGGGTCTCCTCGTTGCCGATGCCGGCGCGGAGCTGATCGTCGAGGCGGCCGAGCATGGCCTGCCCTTCGGCCATCGGCGCGCCACCCGATTTGACGGCGATGCGCGCCAGCCGCGCCGCCTCGGCCGGCTCGTCGAACTTGACCGCGGCCCGGGCCATGGCCATGTGCAGCGCGCCGTCGGTGAAGGCGTCGCGGTCGCGCTCCAGCGCCTCGTCCAGCACGCTGCGGGCGCGGGCATAGGCGCCGGTGCCGCCTTGGCCGGCGATCAGGTCGATCTTGACGGTCTGCATGCGGCGGCGCTCGGGCGAGGCGACGACCCGCGCCAGGCCGCGGTCGACCACCTTGATGCCGTCCTCGAAATGGCCGGCGCCGAGGGCGGCGCGGCCGAAGCCGTCATAGGCCTGGAGATAGGCCGGATCGAGGCCGATGGCGCGGGCGAACAGCTCCTCGGCCTGGACGAAGTTGCGCGCCGTCAGCGCGGCTTCGCCTCTGAGAATGGCGTTGGCGGCGGTGTCCTCGGGGCCGGTCGATTTGATGGTGGCGGTCTCGCACGCCGCCAGCAGCATGGCCGCGGCCGCAAAAGCCAGGATCGCGCGCAGTGTCATGTCCGTCTCCCGCCGAGGACGATTGTAGGCGGGATACGCAACCGGTCAACCATCCCGCCCGCGACATAACGGGCGGGCGAGGCGAGTCATTCCAAGGGGTTAGTCTCGCATCAGGCGAGCGGATCGGGCGGCGAGTTGAGGTCGGGCTCGTTCTGGTCCTGATCGTAGACCGGGGGCGAATTGAGGGCGACATGGGGCTGTTGCCCGCCATGCTGGCCCTGGGGCTGGCCCTGCTGATAGCCCTGGCCTTGCGGCGCCTGGATCGGCTGCTGGCCCTGTTGGCCGTAGCCTTGCTGCTGCTGGTACTGGCGCTGCTGCAGGCCTTCCGCGGTCATGATGCGGTAGTAGTGCTCGGCATGTTGGAGATAGTTCTCGGCGGCGATGCGATCGCCGGCCGAATGCGCGTCGCGCGCCATTTGCAGGTACTTCTCGTAGACCTGGGAGGCATTGCCGCGGACCTTGATGTCGGGGCCGTTGGAGTCGAAGGAGCGGTTGGGGCCGAAGCCCTGATAGCCGAATCCACCGCGCTTGCCGTTGGGGCGGCCGCCCCGCGGGCGCTTCGAGTTCTGTTGGTGCTTCATCGTCCTTGCGTTTCGTTCAACCGTCGCGACGCGTCTCTAAACGGTTCGGCGGATGACCAGGGCACCCTGTCCACTGGCCCAAGCGTCGTCGATAGGGTCTTAAACCGGGCTGTCCGCGCGAATCCGCCTCGTCGCACCAGCCTCGCCCTTAAACTAGCCCGATCCGGCGATTTTGCCAACCCCTAAGTGCACTACCAAGTCCTTGAAAGGAACGAATTTTTCAAGGCGTTGCCAGCCAGCAACGGGGGTTCTTGCCGAGATCGTGATGAAGGCGGACGGGCGTCAACCCCGAGCCGGCGAGCAGATCGGACACGGCCTCGGACTGGCCCTGGCCAAACTCGATCGCCGCCAGACCCCCGGGCGCCAACAGCCGCGCGCCGGCGGCGGCGACGCGTTCCAGCGCGACCAGCCCGTCGGCGCCGCCATCCAATGCCAGCCTCGGCTCGTGCAGCGCCACCTCGGGCATGAGGGCGGGTATGTCGGCGCTGGGGATATAGGGCGGGTTCGAGACCATGACGTCGAATCGGCCCGCGATCGCCGCATCCCAATCCGAGCGCAGCCAGGCGGTGCGGTCGGCCAAATCGTGGCGGCGGGCATTGCGCGCGGCGATCGTCAGCGCCGCGGCCGAGCGGTCCACCCCCAAGCCCCAGGCCTGGGGCAGTTCCGCCAGCAGCGCCAGCAGGAGACAGCCCGAGCCGGTGCCGAGATCGAGCACGCGCAACGGCCGGCGCCGGTCGGGAATCGCACCTAGCAGCGCGGAAATCAGGGTCTCGCTGTCGGGCCGCGGGTCCAGCACCTCGGCGCCGACCTCGAGTTCGAGCGTCCAGAAGCCGCGCCGTCTGACGATGTGCGACAGCGGCACCCGCCGTGCCCGCCGCTCGACCAGCTGGCCGAAGCGCCGCGCGGCGTCGCCGTCGACCGGCAAGTCGGCACCGACGAAACGCTCGGCGCCCAGGCCGGTGACATGGGCCAGCAGAAGGCGCGCTTCCCGCCGCGCCTCGGCGATGCCGGAAGCTTCCAGGCGCGCGGCGGCTCCCGCCAACAAGGGCGCCGCGCGGGTCACGATACCTGGTCCAGTTCGGCCAGGCGTTCGGCCTCGTCGCCCGCGATCAGGGCGTCGATCAGCTTGTCGATGCCTTCGCCCTTGAGCACGTCGGGCAGGCGATGGACGGTCAGGTTGACGCGGTGGTCGGTGACCCGGTCCTGGGGGAAGTTGTAGGTGCGGACCTTTTCCGAGCGGTCGCCCGAGCCGATCTGGCCGCGCCGGGCCGAGGAGCGCTCGGCCTCGCGCTTGGCGCGCTCGGCCTCGTAGATCCGCGCCCGCAGCACCTTCATCGCCTTGGCCTTGTTCTTGTGCTGGGATTTCTCGTCCTGCTGGGTGACGACCACGCCGCTGGGAATGTGGGTGATGCGCACCGCCGAGTCGGTGGTGTTGACGTGCTGGCCGCCGGCGCCCTGGGCGCGGAAGACGTCGATGCGCAGGTCCTTGTCGTCGAGGTGGATGTCGATGTCCTCGACCTCGGGCAGCACGGCCACGGTCGCGGCCGAGGTGTGGATGCGGCCCTGGGTCTCGGTCTGGGGCACGCGCTGGACGCGGTGCACGCCGGATTCGAACTTGAGGCGGGCGAAGGCGCCCGAACCGGAGATGGTGGCGCTGGCCTCCTTGACGCCGCCGAGATCGGTCTCGGACAGCGACAGCGGCTCGAACTTCCAGCCACGCAGCTCGGCATAGCGGCGGTACATCTCGTAAAGCTGGGCGGCGAACAGCGCCGCCTCGTCGCCGCCGGTGCCGGCGCGCACCTCGACGATGGCGTTCTTGGAATCGGCTACGTCCTTGGGCAGCAAGAGGAGCTTGAGCTTGCGCTCGGCGGCCGCCAGCGCCGCGCGCTGGCCGGGCAGTTCCTCGGCCGCCAGCTGCTTCATCTCGGCGTCGTTGGCCAGCGCCTCGAGGTCCTCGACCTCCTTGGCCAACTGGCGATAGCGCCGCACCGCCTCGACCAGCGGCGTCAGCTCGGCGTATTCGCGCGACAGCTTGGCGAATTCCTCGCCGCCGGCGATCTCGGGCGAGGCCATGCGGGCCTCGATCTCGCCATAGCGGCGCTCGATGCGCCCCAGCGTCTCGGCGGCGATCATGGCCTGGGCGCGGCCAGCCGTTGGGCCAGGGCCGACAGCGCCACCGCTTCCTGGGCGCCGGAATCGAGATTTCGCAGAGTGGCCTGGCCGGCCGCCAGTTCGCTCTCGCCCAGCAGCACCGCCCAGGCGGCCTTGGCCTTGTTGGCCTGTTCCATCCGCCGCTTGAGATTGCCGCGATAGCCCATCTCGACCGTGATGCCGGCGGCGCGCAATTCATGCGCCAGCTTCAGCGCCGGCAGTTCGGCCGCCTCGCCGATCGGGATCACCGCCACCGGCCGCGGCGTCGCGGCGGCCTGGCCGCACAGCATGGCCAGGCGTTCGATGCCGCCGGCCCAGCCGATGCCGGGCGTCGGTCGCCCGCCCATGGCCTCGATCAGGCCGTCGTAACGGCCGCCGGCGATCAGCGCGCCCTGGGCGCCGAGATGGGTGGTGACGAATTCGAAGGCGGTGTGGGTGTAGTAGTCGAGCCCGCGCACCAGGCGCTGGTTGACGACGTAGGGCACGCCGATCGCATCCAGCCCCTGGCGGACGCGGGCGAAGAACGCCTTGGCGGCGTCGTTGAGGTGGTGCTCGAACAGGGGCGCGTGCTCGATCAGGGCGCGGTCGCCCGGGTCCTTGGAATCGAGGATGCGCAGGGGATTGCGTTCGAGGCGGGCGCGCGAATCCTCGGACAGCCGGTCGCGCCGGGCCGAGAAATACTCGACCAGCGCCGCGCGATAGGCCTGGCGGCTGGCGGAATCGCCCAGCGTGTTGATTTCCAGCGTCGCCTTGTCGCGCAGGCCGAGCGCGCCCAATATGTCCCAGCCCAGCGCGATCACCTCGATGTCGGCCTGGGGCTCGGCGACGCCGATGATCTCGGCGTCGATCTGGTGGAACTGGCGCTGGCGGCCTTTCTGCGGGCGCTCGTAGCGGAACATCGGGCCGTGGGCGAAGAAGCGCAGGGCGCCGGCGTTGTAGAGGCCGTTCGACATCACCGCCCGGCAGATGCCGGCGGTGTATTCGGGCCGCAGCGAGACCCGTTCGCCGGACTGGTGGCGGTCCTCGATGGCGTACATCTCCTTCGACACCACGTCCGAGGTCTCGCCCAGCGTGCGCTGGAAGACCTCGGTGAACTCCAGCAGCGGCGTCGCCAGCTCGCGAAAGCCGTAGCGCGCCGCCAGCGTCCGTGCCGTGTCGACGACGTGGGCGTGGCGGGCGAAATCGTCCGGCAACAAATCGTGCGTGCCGCGGACCGGCTGCAACGCGCTCATGCGGGGCTCCCTAGGATGCGGCGGCGGCGATTTGGGCGCGGCGCGCGGCCTCGATCTCGGCCGCCTTGCGCTCGACCAGCGCGACGATGTGGTCGACCAGCCTGGCGTCGTCGATCTTGTGGTCGGCCACGCCCGCGAGGTAGACCAGATGGTTGCCGGCGCCGCCGCCGGTCAGGCCGATATCGGTCTCGCGCGCCTCGCCCGGGCCGTTGACGACGCAGCCGATGATCGACAGCGTCAGCGGCGTGACGAAGTGGGCCAGCCGCGCCTCCAGCGCCTCGACCGTCCTGATCACCGCAAAGGCCTGGCGGGCGCAGGACGGGCAGGAAACGATGCTGACGCCGCGGTGCCGGAGGCCGAGCGACTTCAACAGCTCGAAGCCGACCTTGACCTCCTCGACCGGGTCGGCCGAAAGCGAGACCCGGATGGTGTCGCCGATCCCGGCCCACAGCAAGGAACCGATGCCGATCGCCGACTTGACGGTGCCGCCGCGCAAGCCCCCGGCCTCGGTGATGCCGAGATGCAGCGGGTAGTCGCAGGCCTCGGCCAGTTGCTGATAGGCCGCCACCGCCAGGAACACGTCCGAGGCCTTGACCGAGATCTTGAACTCGCGGAAGTCGTTGTCCTCGAGCAGGCGGGCATGCATCAGCGCGCTTTCGACCATGGCCTCGGGACAGGGTTCGCCGAATTTCTCCAACAGGTCCTTTTCCAGCGATCCGGCGTTGACGCCGATGCGCATCGAACAGCCATGATCCTTGGCCGCCTTGACCACTTCGCGCACCCGCTCGGCCGAGCCGATATTGCCCGGGTTGATGCGCAGGCAGGCGGCGCCGGCCTCGGCCGCCTCGATGGCGCGTTTGTAGTGGAAGTGGATGTCGGCGACGATCGGCACGCGCGCCGCCTTGACGATCGCCGCCAGGGCGGCGGTGGATTCGACGTCGGGGCAGGAGACGCGAACGATGTCGGCGCCGGCCTCCTCGGCGGCGCGCACCTGGGCGATGGTGGCGGCGGCATCGGCGGTCGGGGTGTTGGTCATGGTCTGGACGGTGATGGGCGAATCGCCGCCGACCGGCACGGCGCCGACCATGATGCGGCGCGAAGTGCGGCGGCGGATGTCGCGATAGGGTCGCAGGCTCATGGCGCGGGTCCCGTTCCGCCGCGCTTTAGCACGCGGGTTGGGGAGGGTAAAGCGAACCCGGACGATTAGGGCAAGGTCGTTTCGTCACAAACCTGACGGATTGTCACGAAACGCGAATCTTGCCCTCGCATCCCGCTCTGGACCGCGATTCGCAGTTTGCATGGAATCGCGGGCGCGATTCCCCGCAAACAGATCGCGGTCTAGGGCGACGCATTCGACGCGGCAAGGCGCGGCTCAGTTGCCCGAGGCGAGGCGGTCGGGATCGAGCAGGATGTCGCGGCGCACGGCGCCGATCGGGCCCAAGGGCGGGATCGGCTTGCCGTCGACCTGGATTTCGAGGCCGCCGGCATTGCCGGTGATCAGCACCAGGTTTTTGCGATTGGGGGCGCGGTAGGAATCGCCCGCGCGCAGCACCCGGGTCAGCAGCAAATCGCGGTTTCGGTCTTGGATCTGGACCCAGGAATCCATCCGCGCCATCAGCACGACGCGGCCGCCGACATTGGCCGCGCCGAAATGCTGCGGCGGGTTGGCGGGTTCGGTCTCGCTGGCGGCCGGTTGAGCGGCGGTCTCGACAGGCGCGGGAGAAGAAACCTGAGCGGACGGCGCTGCAGACAAAGCTGACGGCGCGGGCGCAAGCGACGCGGTCGGGACGGACGGCGCCGGCGCGGTCGCCGCGGAGGGCGCAGGGGTCGGTGCCGGCAGGGGTA
>VGDZ01000002.1 GCA_016869515.1 Alphaproteobacteria bacterium
AAAGCCGCCGCCTTCGTCCGCCTCGCCATGATCCGCATCATGCTCAGGCGCCTCGCCGCAACCCATTCACCGTGAATCAAGACTTCTCGGTTGGGCTCTTAGGGCAAGATGCCCTGCCCAGGGGCGATCGTAAGGTTGCGGCGTCTGAGTACGAATGTTTCCAGGTGTGAAAATCGTCTGCTGCATGGCAAAAGTCGTCCAACTTCCTGCCGGGCCCCCGGACAGTCCCACCATCTCGCCGTAGCTGAGATACCAGTCGTCCACATTGTGATGCTTTTCCCGCGCCCAGGAATCGGCCTTGGTCAGCGAAAACCGCAAGCCCTGCGAATAGTGGCGATCGGTGTGGTTGAACATGTCGTTTTCGAACAAGAAGCCGCAGGCGTCGCCTGGCTCCGTCGCCGCCAAGCAGATCAACCCCCAAGTGCCAAAAGGCAAGGCCGCAGCCGCGCCGTAGTCAGCTGCGCTAGCAGGCGCGATGGCGGCGACAGATGCGAGAAGAATTATGGACGCACTTTTTTTGGCCACGGCATCCCCCATCGGTTGTGGCCAGGAAATTATATTCTAGCGTCTTTCAAAACGGAATGTCGTCGTTGAGATCGCCCTTGCCCGCTTTGCCGCGGCCGCCGGCGGCCGAGCGACTGCCGCCGCCCATGTCTCCGCCACCGCCCTCGTCCGGGCCACCGCCGCTCGAACCACCGCCGCCGCCGCGGCTGTCGAGCAGCGTCAGATTGCCATTGAACCGACCGATGACGACTTCGGTGGTGTATTTTTCGGCACCCTCTTTATCCGTCCATTTGCGGGTCTGAAGCTGTCCTTCGAGATAGACCTTGGAGCCCTTCTTCAGGTACTGGGTCGCGATCTTGGCCAAATTCTCGTTGAAGATCACCACCCTGTGCCACTCGGTCTTTTCCTTGCGCTCGCCCGAGGACTTGTCGCGCCAGCTTTCCGAGGTCGCCACCGACAGATTGACGATCTGGCCGCCATCCTGGGTGCTGCGCGATTCCGGATCGCGGCCGAGATTGCCGACCAGAATGACCTTGTTGACGCTGCCTGCCATGTCCCGCCTCGCCCGATTCCAGGGCGCGCATCATATCGGAATTGAGCCCTGTGCGCGAAGGGGTCTATGATCGACCGTTTCGCCCCACTTTCGACCGGACCTCATGCTTACCTCCATCGTCATTCGCGGCGCCCGCGAGCACAATCTCAAGAACGTCGACCTTACCCTGCCGCGCGACAAGCTGATCGTGCTGACCGGGCTGTCGGGGTCGGGCAAGTCGTCGCTGGCTTTCGACACGATCTATGCCGAGGGCCAGCGACGCTATGTCGAGTCCTTGTCGGCCTATGCCCGGCAGTTCCTCGAAATGATGCAAAAGCCCGATGTCGACGCCATCGAGGGGCTGTCGCCGGCGATTTCGATCGAACAGAAGACCACCTCGCGCAATCCGCGCTCGACCGTCGGCACGGTGACCGAGATCTACGACTATCTGCGCCTGCTGTTCGCGCGCATCGGCGTGCCCTACTCGCCCGCCACCGGTCTGCCGATCGAAAGCCAGACCGTGAGCCAAATGGTCGATCGGGTGCGGGCAATGAACGAAGGCGCACGGCTTTACGTGCTGGCGCCGATCGTGCGCGGCCGCAAGGGCGAATACCGCAAGGAGCTGCAGGATTTGCTCAAACGCGGTTTCCAGCGGGTCAAGATCGACGGCAAGCTCTACGAAATCGAGCAGGCACCGGCGCTGGACAAGAAGCGCAAGCACGACCTCGAAGTCGTGGTCGATCGGCTAGTGCTCAAGGGCGACCTCGGCAATCGCATCGCCGACAGCCTGGAAACCGCGCTGCATCTGGCCGACGGCTTGGCCATGGTCGAGGACGCCGATAGCGGCCAGCGGCTGGTGTTCTCGGCCCGCTTCGCCTGCCCGGTCTCGGGCTTCACCATCGAGGAAATCGAGCCGCGGCTGTTCTCGTTCAACAATCCGCATGGCGCCTGTCCGGCTTGCGGCGGATTGGGCGACACCGGGCATTTCGATCCGGCGCTGGTGGTCCCGGACGAAAGGCTGTCGCTGGCCGAGGGCGCGGTCTACCCATGGGCCAACCCGCCCTCGCCCTACTACACCCAGACGCTGCAAGCGCTGTGCCGTCATTTCAAGGCGGCGATGGAAACGCCGTTCGGCGTCCTGCCCGCCGCCTTCCGCCAGGCCGTGCTTTACGGCACCGGCGAGCAGCCGGTGCGCATCGCCTATGACGACGGCATGCGGCGCTTTCATGTCGACAAGCCGTTCGAGGGCGTGATCCCCAACCTCGAACGGCGCTGGAACGAAAACGACAAGCCCTGGCTGCGCGAAGAGTTGGAGAAGTTCCGCAGCGCCCGACCCTGCGATACCTGCGGCGGACATCGCCTCAAGCCCGAAGCGCTGGCGGTCAAGATCGCCGGCTCGCATGTCGGCGAGGTGGCGGCAATGTCGATCCATCGCGCCGCAGAGTGGTTCAAGTCCCTGCCGCCGCGGCTTTCGGCGCAGCATCGCGAGATCGCATCCCGGGTGCTGAAGGAGATCGACGAACGGCTGGGCTTTCTGGTCAATGTCGGCCTGGAATACCTGACCTTGTCGCGGTCGGCCGGTACCTTGTCGGGCGGCGAGAGCCAGCGCATCCGCTTGGCCTCGCAGATCGGCTCGGGGCTGACCGGCGTGCTTTACGTATTGGACGAGCCTTCGATCGGCCTGCACCAGCGCGACAACGACCGCCTGCTGGCGACGCTGAAACGTTTGCGCGACCTTGGCAACACCGTGGTGGTGGTCGAACACGACGAAGACGCCATCCGCCAGGCCGATCACATCGTCGACATGGGACCCGGCGCCGGCGTCCATGGCGGGCATGTGGTGGCGGAGGGCAGACTCGAGGATATTGTCGCCACCCCGGCCAGCATTACCGGCCAGTATCTGTCGGGCACGAAGGAGATTGCCGTACCCAAGCGCCGGCGCGAGGCGACATCGGGGCAGATGCTGGTGCTGAAGGGCGCGCGCGAGCACAACCTGGCCTCGGTCACGGCGCGTTTTCCGCTCGGTTGCATGACCTGCGTCACCGGGGTCTCGGGTTCCGGCAAATCGACGCTGGTGATGGAGACTTTGTTCCGCGCCGCCGCCAAGCGCCTGAACGGATCGCGCGTATTGGCAGGCGCACATGACTCGCTCGAAGGTCTGGGCTTGCTCGACAAAGTGGTCGACATCGATCAGTCGCCGATCGGCCGCACGCCGCGCTCCAATCCGGCGACCTATACCGGCGCCTTCGCCCCGATTCGCGATTGGTTCGCCGAACTGCCCGAGGCCAAGGCGCGTGGCTACAAGGCGGGCCGGTTCTCGTTCAACGTCAAGGGCGGGCGCTGCGAGGCTTGCCAGGGCGATGGCGTCCTCAAGATCGAAATGCATTTCTTGCCGGACGTCTATGTGCGCTGCGATCAGTGCAAGGGCCAGCGCTACAACCGCGAAACCCTGGAGATACTGTACCGCGACAATTCGATCGCCCAGGTGCTGGATATGACGGTGGACGAGGCGACCGATTTTTTCCGCGCCGTGCCGCTGGTGCGAGAGAAGCTCGAGACCCTGCAGCGGGTCGGTCTGGGCTATATCAAGGTCGGGCAATCGGCCACCACGCTGTCGGGCGGCGAGGCGCAGCGCGTCAAGTTGGCCAAGGAATTGTCGCGCAAGGCAACCGGCCGCACGCTCTACATTTTGGACGAACCGACCACCGGACTGCATTTCGAGGACGTAAGACGATTGCTCGAAGTGCTGCATGCGCTGGTCGCTGCCGGCAACACCATGATCGTGATCGAGCACAATCTCGAGGTCATCAAGACCGCCGATTGGGTGGTCGATCTCGGCCCCGAGGGCGGCGACAAGGGCGGGAAGCTGATAGCCGAGGGCACGCCCGAAGACATCGCCAAAGTTCCGGCAAGCTTCACCGGCCGCTACATGCGCGCCTACTTGGCCCGCGACCGAGCGGTCCGGCCCGCCCAGACCCAGCGCAAGCGGGCGTGATGTATCCGACTCGCCGTGCGCTGCTCTCGGCCGGGTTGGCCGCTACCGCCCTGCCCGCCCGCGCCGCAGGCGAGGAAGACGAGATTCTCGACGCGTTGCGCTTGATCGCATCGGGCGATGCCGACCTCCAGCGCGAGCCCTTGAAGAAACTGGAGCTGCGGCGCAAGACCGACGTAGTCGCGGCCTTGATCGACTTGGCACGCTATGTCGACGACGACGAGGATTTGATACTGGCGACGCTGGCGCGGTTGACCGGGAACCTCGATGCCGACGAGTGGCTGGACTGGATGAACTGGCAGCAGCTTCGTCCGGAGATCGCGTCATTCCCCGGTTATGCCGGCTTCAAGCGCATGCTGTTCGGCCTGGCCGATCCGCGCTTTGCGGAACTGATCCCGGCCAGGGGTGCGAGCGGCATTCGCCCGGCAGAAATCGCCTGGAGCGGAATCAAGCGCGACGGCGTTCCGGCGCTGACCGAACCGCGGACGGTCATGGCGGCCGAGGCTGCGTTCATGGCCGAGGACGAGTTGGTGTTCGGCGTTGCGATCGGTAAGTCAGCGCGAGCCTACCCGGCCCGCATCGTCGATTGGCACGAGGTGGTCAACGACAGCGTCGATGGCACGCCGCTTTGCCTGGCCTATTGCGTGCTGACGGGCGCGCCGATCGTGTTCGACCGGCGCGTGTCGGGTGCGGCGGAGCCGCTGCGGCTCGAGACCTCGGGCCTGCTCTATCGCTCGAACAAGCTGTTGGTCGACACTGCCAGCAACTCGCTGTGGGTCCAATTCGAGGGCCGCGCCGTGACCGGTACCATGTTCGAGCGTGGCGCGGTGCTGAAACGTCTGCCTTTGGTCGCGACGCGTTGGTCGGAATGGCGCAAAACCCATCCCGCAAGCCAGGTGCTGTCGCTCGAAACCGGGCACGCACGCGATTATGGACCCGGAAAGGCGCACGTCGCCTATCGCGCCAATCCTCTGCCCTTGTTTCCGGTCGTGCTTGCCGACCGTCGACTGAATCCGAAGGATCCGGTCTATGGCGTCCGCCACGGCGGCGCGGCGCGGGCCTGGCCCCTGGCGGCGCTGGAAGGCGGCAAACGATTCGAAGATCGGATCGGCGATGCTCGGGTCGTGGTCGAAGGCGGCATGGACCGACGCGATGTGCGGGTGCGGCACGCCGACAATGGGCGGTCGCTCGAAGGCCACCTGGCCTATTGGTTTGCCTGGGCCAGTTTCAACCCGGGAACCGGCCTTTACGGCACCTGATCAGGGCTGCTCGCCACCCTTGGGACCGTAGAACACCACCCAAGTTGCGAAGTCGGAAGTGAATTCCTCGAAGCGATGAACCGCGCCCGCCGGCGCGAACAAGACGTCGCCGGGGGCGAACGGCACGCGATTGACGCCGTTGACGAACCAGCCGGTGCCCGAGGCGACGATGTAGACCTCGTCCTGCTCGTGCGGCGTCTGGAGATCGACGCCGCCCTTGGGCGCGTAATAGCGCAGCACCATCGTGCCGTGCCGCATCAGGATGGCCGAGCGCGCGCCGGGCGCGATCGGCGCCGCCTTGGCCTCGGCCAGGGTCACGCGCCAGTAGTCGGCGCCGCGGAACTCCTTGGGGAAGGTCTTGGGGTCGCTCATGTCACGCCGTCCGTGCCTGCGTCGCACCGCGGCCGACCTGGATCACGGTCAACGAGCCGATCGCCAGGATCACGGCCGAAACCAGGAATACCAAATCCGGGCGACCGAAATCGAGCGCCAGGCCGAAACCGAGCGGGGCCAAGGACGAGCCGACGTCGAGGCCCGAGTAGACGAAGCCGTAGACCTTGCCCGATGCGCCCAGCGGCGTCGCCTTGCGTACGATCATGTCGCGCGAGGGCGAGGTTGCGCCGGACATGAACCCGGCCAGCGTGAAAGCCGCGATCAGCAGGCCCGGGCCGATCAGGTTCAAGCCGACCGCCAGAATCACGGCCGCCGCCACCGTCATGCCCGCCAGCGCCACGATCTCGTGGCGGGGCCAGTGATCCGCCACCCAGCCGCCGCCCAGCATGCCGACCGCCGATGCCAGCAGGAAGGCGGTCAGCGCCGCCGTGCCGGTGGCGATCTCGACCGCCATGAAGTCGCGCAGCGCCGAAACGCTGAAGGTCTGCAGGCCGATCAGCGCCGCCGACCACAGCGTGAAAAAGGCGAAGCACAACAGGATCGGCTGGGTCATCAGATCGCGTAGATCGCGCTCGAGCCCGCGCGAGGGCCGCGCTTCGGCGGCGCGGCGATGATCGACCATGTAGGCACGTTGGCTGAGCACGCCCAGCGCCGCCACCGCACCCACCACGGCAATGGCCATCATCCCTGCCCGCCAGCCGACCAGCGCGCCGAGTGCCACCCCGACCGCCGGCGCGGTGGCATAGCCCAGCGCACCAGTGAATCCGTGAATGCTGTAGGCGCGGCCAAGACGCGCCGGCGCCACCGAAGCGTTGAGAATCGCGAAATCCGCCGGATGGAACACCGAATTGCCGATCCCCATCAGCAACATGGCTGGCCACAGCGTCCAATAGCCCGGCGCCACGCCGATCAGCGCAGCCCCCAGGCACAACAGCCCGAGGCCCCAGCCCAGCACCCGTACCGCGCCGAAACGATCGACCAAAAACCCCGCCGTGAACTGACCCAGGGCCGAGGCGACGTAGAACGCGGTCATCGCCGCGCCCAGCTCGGTATAACTGACGTCGAAGGCGGTCTTGAGCAGCGGGAAGAAGGGCGGCAAGGCAAGCTGGAAGAAATGGCTTTGGCCGTGCGCCACGCCGATGGCGGCCATCACGCGCACGTCGCGGTCCAAGGCGCGCGGATCCTCGGCCAAAGCGGTCATCGCTGTCTTCTAGCACGGAACCGCTGGCGCCGGCGGCGGCTTCTGCTATGACGGCCCTGCATGGATGCTCGGCCGAAAACGGAACTCTGGATCGGCGCCGCGATCCGCACCTATGCCGGGCTGGGCGTGCCGACGACGGTGGCGCGCAAGGGCGCGGCCGAACTCGGCAGCGTGTTGATCAAGCTCAACGGGCTCGACCAGGGCTGCCGAGTCTATGTCCAGACCCGGCGCGACGATGACCGCCTGGAATGGACCACGGCCGACGGTCCGCCGCAGAAGGAAGGCGATGCCGATGCCCGTATCGCCCGCGAGGTGGCGCGCGACCCCGATCTCTGGGTGCTGGAGATCGAGGATCGACAGATGCGGCTCATGTTACCGCCACTCTGACCTAACCGGCGCGATCCCGAACTGCGGCGGAAGCGGTGCGCGGCGGCAAGTGTTTGAGCGGGTCGACAGCCTGGCTGCCGCGGCGCAGTTCGAAATGCAGCTGCGGCTCGCGCACGCCGCCGGTATTGCCGGCGCGGGCGATGACCTGCCCTTGGCGCACGCTCTCGCCGCGCTTGACCAGGACGTCCTGATTGTGCGCGTAGGCGGTCATCCAGCCGCCTTCATGGCGCAGCAACACAAGATTGCCGTAGCCCTTGAGTTCGTTGCCGGCATAGGCGACTTGGCCGGCGCGCGCGGCGCGGATCGGCGTGCCGGGCCTAAGCGCGATGTTGATGCCGTCATTGTGCAGCCCGCCATCCTTGGGACCGAAGCCCGACAGGATCTGGCCGCTGACCGGCCAGGCAAAACCGCGCGCGTTGGGCTCGGGCTCGGGTTCGGGCGCCGCGGCGGTGTCGGTCAGTTCGGTCTTGGCAGGAGCGGAACCGGTTGCGGCCGGCGCCGCCGGCGCGGCTTCCGGCGGCTTGCGTTGGCCGCGCAGCGAGAGGGCGCGGCCGACATGCAGCGTATAGGGCGGATCGAGCCCGTTGAGCTTGGCTAGCGATGCCATGTCGACGCCGTAACGCCGCGAAATGCCATAGAGCGTATCGCCGCGCTGGACGGTGTGGGTCTCGAGCGTCGGAATGACCAGTCGCTGGCCAGGTGCCAGGGCATAGGGCGGCTTCAGCGCGTTGGCGTCGATCAGCGCTCGTACCGGAATGCGTTGCGCCGTCGCAATGTCGTGAATCGTTTCGCCCGGTTTGGCGAGGACAAACCGCTCCCCCGATTGTGCAGGCATCGGTTGGACGACGGCTTGCGGCGGCGGTCCTTGGACCGGCACAATACGCCGGGGGTAGGCGCGATCGTCCAGCGGCGCCATTCCGCCGCCGCGGGCGCAGGCCGCCACCATCAAGGCAAGAATCATGAGCCGGATCATGGCATCGCGAATCCGCGCGAATGCTAACACGGGCTTGACCGCGCGCCGGTTCGCCGCAATCATGTCAGCATGATTGACCCAATGACCTTCGCCCGTGCATGGGTCGATGCCTGGAACCGGCGTGACCTCGAGGCCGTGCTGGCCCATTACGCCGAGGACGCAAGTTTTCTCAGTCCGCGCGCCAAGGCCGCGACCGGAAACGCCTTGGTCCAGGGAAAACCGGCGTTGCGCGCCTATTGGTCGATGGCTCCGGTGCGATTTCCCGACCTGCACTTCACGCTCGACCGCGCCCTGTGGGACCCGGCGGCGCGAGCGTTGACCGTGCTCTACGTCTCGCGCCGCTCGGGCACGGCCCAGCGCGCCGCCGAGATCATGCGCTTCGGCAATGACGGCCTGATCGAATTCGGCGAAGCCCTTTACGGCGCCGAGGTCGATTAGGTTCCGTCGTATTTTCCGGGCCGCTTGGCGAAGAACGCCTCCATCGCCTCGCGGTGGTCGGCGGTATGGTGCGCCAGAGCCTGATAGGCCGCCGACAGTTCCAAGATCGAATCCAGCCGCTGATGCATGCCCTCGCGCATCAGCCGCTTGGCCAGGCGGACCGCCTGGGGTGGGTTGACGGCAATGCGCCGCGCCAAGGCCTGGGCCTCGCCCAACAGCTTTTCGGGCGCGACCACGCGCGACACCAGCCCACAGCGCAAGGCCTCGGCGGCATCAATGGCATCGCCGGTGAACGCCATCTCGGCTGCTTTCGACAGACCGACCGCGCGCGGCAACAGCCACGCACCGCCATCGCCCGGGATGATGCCCAACTTGACGAAGCTCTCGGCGAACACCGCCTTGTCCGAGGCGATGCGGATGTCGCACATGCAGGCCAAGTCGCAGCCGGCGCCGATCGCCGGCCCGTTGACCGCGGCGATGGTCGGCACTTCGAGATTCCACACCGCCAGCGGGATGGTCTGGATGCCGTATTTGTAGGTGTTGCGGATCGCGGCCGGTGCGCCGGCGGCGATGCCCATGCGCTCGCGCATGTGCTTGACGTTGCCGCCGGCGCAGAACGCCGGACCATTTCCGGTCAGCACCACCGCCCGCACCGCCTTGTCGCGCTCGATGCGCGCGCAGGCGGCGACGAAGGCCTCGAATTGGCTGGCATCGGACAGCGCGTTGCGCGTATCCGGGCTGTCCATGGTCAGGGTCAGGACCCCGTCCGCGGCCAATTCCCAACGCAAAAACTCGGCCATGCTGACGCTCCTCGCAACGATGGTGAAGCCGGCGGCGGCAGCTTATAGTCCCACCCGGGTGTCGTCACCATGACCGCGTTTCGCTTTCCCGCTTGCACGCTTCCGCCCGAGGCCGAGGCCTTGCGCGCCGAAGTGCGCGCCTTCGCCTCGGCCGCGCTGCGCGACGTTCCCGAGGCCGTGCGGGCGCGCGGCTGGGCGGCCTTCGATGCGGATTTTTCGCGCCGCCTGGGCGAGCGCGGCTGGATCGGCATGACTTGGCCCAAGCGCTATGGCGGACGCGAGAAGTCGATGCTGGAACGCTATGTCGTGCTCGAGGAGCTGCTCGCGGCCGGCGCTCCGGTTTCGGCGCATTGGATCGCCGATCGCCAGTCCGGGCCGCTGATCCTGCGCTTTGGCAGCGAGGAGCAGCGCCGCTTTTTCCTGCCGCGCATCGCGTCCGGCCAGTGCTTCTTCTGCATCGGCATGAGCGAGCCCGATGTCGGCTCGGACCTGGCCAGCGTGCGCAGCCGCGCCCGCCCGGTCGATGGCGGCTGGCGCCTGAGCGGGTCCAAGATTTGGACTTCCAACGCGCACCAGGCGCATTACATGATCGCGTTGGTGCGGACTTCGGGCGAGCACGGCATGCGCCATGCCGGCCTGTCGCAGGTGATCGTCGATCTCAAGGCGCCGGGCGTATCGGTACGGCCGATCAAGAACCTGGTCGGCGAGGCGCATTTCAATCAGGTGCATTTCGACGATGTCACGATCCCCGCCGACCGACTGGTCGGCGCTGAGGGTCAGGGCTGGGATCAGGTCGTGGCCGAACTGGCCTACGAACGCAGTGGACCCGAACGCTATCTTTCGGCCTTTCGGCTTTGCCTCGAACTGGCGCGCCGGGCCGAACGCCGGCCGGACGATGCGGCGCTGGCCGAAGCGGTCGGCCGCATGGTGGCAGAGTTGGCGACGCTGCGACGCATGTCGCTGTCGGTCGCGGGCCTGCTGCAGGCCGGGCAGAACCCCGCGCAGGAGGCGGCGCTGGTCAAGGAACTCGGCACGACCTTCGAACAGGCCATGCCGCGCATAGCCCATGCCCTGTCGGAGGACGAAGTGCCGCCGGCGACGGTCGAGGGCTATCTGACTTTGGCGGCGCCGTCTTTCTCCTTGCGTGGCGGCACGCGCGAAATCCTGCGCGGCATCATCGCCCGTGGCCTGGGGCTGCGATGAGCCTCGAACTTCTGCATGCGGCATTGCGGCGTTTTACCGTCGAGCACGCCACGCCGGCGGTGCGGGACGGTGCCGAGGCCGGCGCGTTCCCGGCCGCGCTGTGGCAGGCGGCCGAGGATGCGGGCTTCACCCGACCCTTTGCCTCGGGCGGGTGGGCAGAGGCCGGGGCCATCGTTCAGGCCGCCGGCCGCGATGCGCTGCCGGTGCCAATGGCGGAATCGATTGCCGCGTCTTGGTTGCTGGAACAGGTCGGCATCGAGCCGCCGCCGGGACTCCTTACCCTCGGAGAGGGCGAAATCGAACTCGCCCGCAGCGAAGTCACGGGCAATCTCTGGCGCGTCCCCTGGGGCGGCGATGCGAGCCATGTCGTGGCCGAGGCGGCAGGCGAATTGGTGCTGATCCCCTGCCCCAATCTGCCCATGGTGTTCGAGTCCAATCTTGCCGGCGAGCCGCGCGTGAGCCTGGTCTTGGATCGCAGGCCCTGCACGCTCGGAACCGACCGCATCGCACCTGGGACGGTGCGACGGCTGGGCGCGGCCATGCGCGCGCTGCAGATGGCGGGGGCGATGAGCGCCGCGCTCGAGCTGGCGGTCGAATACGCCAATACACGCGTCCAGTTCGGCAAACCGATCGCCAAGTTCCAGGCCATTCAGCAGAACCTGGCGGCGATGGCGGTCGAGGTCGCGGCGGCATCGGCCGCGGCCGAAGGGGCGCTTTCGGCGATCGGCGAAACCGGATTCGAATTCTGGGCGGCGGCGGCAAAGTCCCGCTGTGGCGATGCCGCCGGCCAGGCCGCGGCCCAGGCGCATGCCGTTTTCGGCGCCATTGGCTTTACCCATGAGCACGCCCTGCACCGCCTGACCCGCCGGCTTTGGTCCTGGCGGGCCGAGTTCGGGTCGGAGCGCTATTGGAATCGCGAACTAGGCCGGGCCGCGCTGGCCCGCGGCGCCGACAACCTGTGGCCCGATCTGACGCTGCGGTAACGGCGCTCAGGCCACCAGCTTTTCGACGTCCTCGGCACGCTTGATGCCCTTGGCCTGCGCCTCGATCCAGGCGCGCATTTTGCCTGGATTTAGCAGTCCATGCGGGTCGGTCTCGTATTTCAGCCGCAATTGACCCAGATCCGCCGCCTTCTTGCCGCCATCCTCGAGGATGTAGGTGTGCGGATCGGCGATACGGCAGCCCATCCCCTCATGGTAGCGGATGATCTCGTAAAGCCGCTCCTTGGTGGTGTAACGCACCATCTGCAGGGCAGAGTTGGTGACCTTGCCGCCGGTGCGGACGAATTCGCCATGGATCATGACTTCGTCGCCGAACTTCTCCTTCATGTGGAGCATGAGCTCGATGTTGCGGCCGGCCGGAAACAGGGTTTGCAGATAGGTGATCGACTTGTCGACCTTGAGGCCCTGCAGCGTGGTGTGGTTCCAGGTGTATTCGTAGAGCGGTATCGTGCCGCCGGTCTCGACGCATTCGCGCTCGAGCGTGATCTCGCCCTTGAAACTCGCCACCAGGTCCTTGAACGCGGCCATGCAGGAACGGTTGACCATCACGATCGCGACCGGCTGGTTGTCCGGGCAGTATTGGCGGATCGGCTTGAAATAGGTCGTGATCGGCCAATCGACGAAGGCGCATTCCTTCTTGACGATGGCGTCGTGCTCGGCGAAGGCCTGGCAGAAGTTCATCGCCGTGGCGGCGTCGCCGAACGCCACCAGTGCCTCGATCCAGGGCCGCGCCGGCGCCATCGGCAATTCCAGTTCGACGATGATGCCGTTGACGCCATAGGCGTGGTTGGCCCATTGCACGTCGTCGCCGCGCAGCTCGATGAAGCGCGGTTCGGCCTCGAACGTCACCAGCTTGAGGCCATGGATATTGCCGCGATCGCGCAGCACGCCCCAGCCGATTGATCCCACCCCGCCCGAACCGCCGGCGATGAAGCCGCCGACCGTGGCGGTACGCTTGGTCGAGGGGTGCATGCGGTATTCCCAGCCCTGCTTCTGGGTTTCGAGATCGCTCTCGGTCATCTTCTTGCCGCACTCGACCCGCACCACGCCGTCCTTCAGCCACAGCACGCGATCCAACCGCGTGGTGTCGAGGATGATGCCGCCCTCCAGCGGAACCGCCTGACCGTAATTGCCGGTGCCGCCGCCGCGCGCCGTGACCGGAACCTTGTGGCGCACGCAGGCCTTGGCAATGCGTATGACGTCGTCGATCGAGCGCGGGACGACCAGCAGATCGGCAAATTTGCGGTCGAGTTGGGGCTTCAGGATCGGACTGTACCAATAGAAGTCGCGGCTCTTCTGCTTGACCAGCGCCGGCTCGGACTGCACCGGAACGTCGCCGAGATCGGACAAAAAGGCGTCGCGGTCCCAGCGGCGCGGTTCGGCGGCGGCTTCGGGTTGGGCGCTCATGGCGGGGTTCTCCCAAACAGATCGTCGAGTTCGCGGTAGTCGGGCGGCACGGCGTCGATCGCCCGGCCGCGATGCAGCACCACACGCTCGGCCTGACGGCGGCTGAGCAGTTCACTGTAGGCGCGGCCGCGGAACAGCACCAGATCGGCCGGCAAGCCTGCGGCGATACGTCCCGCCTGCGGCAGACCCATCAGATCGGCCGGGATGCGCGTCACCGCCGCCGGCCATTCGCCGATCGGATGGTCGAGCTGGCCGATGCGCACGGCTTGCTGGAACACCTCGAGCATGTCGAGGTCGCCATAGGCGTAGAACGGATCGCGGGTGTTGTCGGAGGCCAGCGCGAGCGGAATCCCGGCACGCTTGAGTTCGTGCAAGGCGGTCGTGCCGCGCCGGCGCGGGGTGCGCCCGGCGGGGCCGCGATCCTGCAGATACATATTGCACATCGGCAGGCTGACAACGGCCAGGTTGGCGTCGCGCGCCAAGCCCAGCACGCGATCCAGCACAGGCTCGGGCTGCACCGACAGCACGCAGCAATGTCCGCACACCACCGGGCCTGAGATTTTCTCGCGCATGACGGCGCGCGCCACCGGCTCGATAGTCAAAATCGAGGGGTCCAACGTCTCGTCGACATGGAAGTCGAGGCCGAGGCCGCGATCGCGCGCCACTGCCGCGGCGCGATCGATCAACGGCACCGGGTTACCGGTGACCGAAAAATGCGTCGCGCCTCCCAGCATGCCGCCGGCATCGGCCACGGCATCGGCCAGGCGCTCGATATAGGCGTGCTCGGCATAGGTATCGACCGGCATCAGCGCCACGCCCTGAAGCTCGATCCGCCCGGCCCATTCGCGCTTCATCGCCTTGAACACCGCCCAATTCGACAACCCCCGCGGCGGCGCCGAATCGAGATGAGTGCGGATGGCGCGCGTGCCGTGCGCCAAAGCGCAGCGCAACGCGAAATCCATCCGCCGCCGCACGTCCGCCTCTTCCCAGTTGGCGTCGCGATCGGCGCGCACCGTATTGAGGGCGCCCATGAAGCTGCCGTCGGGATTGGCGGCTCGCGGCCAGATATGCCCCTTGTCGAGATGGGTGTGCATGTCGACGAAACACGGCCAGACTTGCCCGCCATCGAGATCGATCGCCGGCCCCAGCGCCGGATCGCTCGACCCGGCCGGGTAAAGGCCGGCGACATGGCCGTCGGCGATCGCCAAGTCGAGATGCAGCAGATCGTCGCGGTCGCGTCGCGCCGTGTCCGGCGCGCCGTCGACCAGCACGGCCGGCACTCGCGTCCGCACCAAGCGATAGCGCCCCGCGTCGGGCGGACGCATCGCCCCCGCCCCGGCCATCAGTTCTCGCGCTTGACCGCGCTCTCGTGCCACTTGCGCAGGACGAAGTGCTGGAGCGCGGTGAAGATCATGAAAATGCAGATGCCGGTGAGCGAGATCAAGATCAACGCCGCGAACATGCGCGGAATGTTGAGCCGGTAACCGGCCTCGAGGATGCGATAGGCCAGGCCAGACCCGGCGCCGGCAGTACCGGCGGCGAACTCGGCCACCACCGCGCCGATCAGCGACAAGCCGCCGGCGATGCGCAGGCCGCCGAGAAAGAACGGCATCGCCGCCGGTAGGCGCAGAAGAAAGAGCTCCTGGGTGCGGGTGGCGCCGTAGAGCTGAAACAGATTGCGCAGATTGTGATCGGCCGAATTGAGTCCGAGCGTGGTGTTGCTGAGAATCGGGAAGAAGGCGACGATCCAGGCGCAGATCAAAAGCGCCAGCCGCATGTCGTCGACATAGATCAGGATCAAGGGCGCGATGGCGACGATCGGCGTCACCTGCAAGATGACGGCATAGGGGAAAAAGCTCAGCTCGACCCATTTCGACAGCGAGAACATCACCGCCAGCGTCACCCCGCCGAGTACAGCCACGGTCAGCGCCGCGCCCATGATCTGCAGGGTGATCACCAGCGAGGGATAGAGCGTGCCCCAATCCTTGATCAGGGTCTCGCCCACCAAGAGCGGACCGGGCAGGATGTAATAGGGAATGTTGTTGATTCGCACCACCGCGTCCCAAGCGATCAGCGTGACGATGCCGATGGCAAGCGGCATTAGGATCTTGGGAATCGCCGAGCGCGGGATGCCCAGCACCTTGGGCTCCTGAACGAACACCGGTGCGGTGTCGTCGCGATCGCGTGTGCCAGCGCTCATTGGGCCATGGCCTTGCGCAAGGACTCCGAGGTGACGCGGCACAGTTCGGCATAGCGCGCCGAGGTGCGGAAGCTCTCGTCGCGCGGATAGGGCGCGTCGATGGCCAGTTCGCTGAACACCCGTCCCGGCCGCGCTGCCATGACGACGATGCGGTTCGAGAGATAGACCGACTCGAACACGCTGTGGGTGACGAAGATCACGGTCCATTTCTGGCTTTGCCACAGCTCGAGCAGGTCGTTGTTGAGCTTGAAGCGCGTGATCTCGTCGAGCGCGGCGAATGGCTCGTCCATCAGCAGGATCTTGGGTCGGGTGACCAACGCGCGGGCGATCGACACCCGCATTTTCATGCCGCCCGACAGCTCGCGCGGATAAGCCCCCTCGAAGCCGTCGAGATGGACCAGGCGGATGGCCTCACGCGCGCGTTCGATGCGCTCGGTCTTGGCCACGCCCGCCAACCGCAAGGGCAGGACGACATTGTCCAGCACCGTCGCCCACGGCATCAGCGTCGGCTCCTGGAAGACGAACGACAAATCGCGCTGCGGCTCGCCGGTGGCATCGGTGCCGGCGCGCGGCCAGTCGATGCTGCCCGAAGAGACCTCGCCCAGGCCCGAGATCAGCCGCAGCACAGTCGATTTGCCGCAGCCCGACGGCCCCAAAAGCGACAGGAATTCGTTGTCGCCGACCGCCAGGTCCATCGCCTTGAGCGCGACCGTGCCGTTGGAAAATACCTTGTTGACGGCCGCGAGCCGAACCAACGGCGACAAAGCGGCGCGTGGCGCCGCGACCGGCAAGGCGGACATGGTTACGCGAACTCGATCCCTGCCCGCCCGCTACATCCCGACCTTCTTGTTGACGAATTGCAGGCGCATCGCCTGCCGCCAGTCGAGATCGGCCGGAAACACTCCGGCATCGGCCATCTTCTTGAAGAACGAGGACCAGCGCGCCTCGGTCATGGCGCCGATGCCCATGGTCTTGGCGTCGCCGGAATCGACGATGCCATAGCGCTTGAGGGCGTCGCGCGAGAACGCGATCTGGTCGTCGGTCATGTCGGGATTGTCCTGCTTGATCATGACATGGGCCTTGGCCGGATCGCCGTAGAGATAGCCGTACCAGCCCTCGATCGTCGCGTTGACGAAACGCTGCACCGTGTCGGGCTTCTCGATCACCCACTTGGCCAGGCACTCGATGGTGGTGGCGTAGGTGTCCCAGCCGTATTCGTAGAACGGAATCACCACCGGCTCGAAGCCGCCAAGCTGCTTGATCTTGTACGGCTCGGAGGACATGTAGCTTTGCTGGACCATGGCCTTGTCGGCCAGGAACGGGGCCGGATTGAAAGTGTAGACCCGGATCTGGTCGTCGGTGTAGCCGAACGCCACCTTCATCCATGGCCAATAGGTCAGCCGCGCGCCTTGCGAGATCAGGATCGGCTTGCCCTTGAGCGCCTGCAGCGTGTCGTTGCCCTGGCCGGGATGGGCGATGAACACCTGCGGGTCGCGCTGGAAGATCGCCGCCACTACGTTCACCGGCACCTTGTTCTGGACGTAGTTGAAGGCGCCGTTGAGCGCCGAGCCCATGTTGAAGTCGATCTTGCCGGCGGCCAGCAACTGGCTGTGGTTGACCTGTGGCCCGCCCGGCCGGATGGTGACGTCGAGGCCGTACCTCTTGTAAATGCCCTCGGCCACGGCGTGATAGTAGCCGCCGTGTTCGGGCTGGGCCTTCCAATTGGTGCCGAAGACGACTTTCTCCTGGGCGGCGGCGGGCGCCGCCAAGACCAGAGCCAGCGCCAGCGCCGGCAGGGCTCGGCTGATCGCCATGGCGCCGTCCCTCACATGCCGACCTTCTGGTTGACGAAGCGCAGCGTATAGGCCTCCTTGATCGGCATGCCGGCGGGAAACACGCCGGCGCCGATCATCTTCTTGTAGAACGAGTCCCAGCGCGCATCGACCATGGCGCCGATGCCCATGGTCTTGGTATCGCCGGAATCGACGATGCCGCGGGCCAGCAACTCCTTGTGCGAAAAAGCCAGCTGGGCGTCGGTCATCTCGGGATTGTCGGTCTTGATCAGCGCATTGGCCTTGGCCCGATCCTTGTACATGTAGCCGTACCAACCCTCGATCGTGCCGTTGACGAAGCGCTGCACCATGTCGGGCTTTTTCTCCGCTACTTCCCGCACCACCTCGATTGTGGTCGAATACGTGTCGTAGCCATTGTCCGCCAGCAAATGGATCACCGGCGCGACATTGGTCAATTCGGCGATCTTGAACGGCTCGGAGGTGACGTAGCCCTGCTGGCAGACGTTCTTGTCGGCCAGGAACGGTCCCGGGTTGAAAGTGTAGGGCTTGATCATGTCGTCGGTGTAGCCGAACGCCGCCTTGAGCCACGGCCAATAGGTGGTGCGCGCGCCGGACGAAATCAGGATGGTCTTGCCCTTGAGTTCCGACAGCTTGTCGGCGCCGGCATTGGCGTGACAGATCAGAACCTGCGGATCCTTCTGGAAGACCGCGGCGATGGTGATCACCGGAATCTTGTTCTGAAGGAAATTGAGCGCGCCGTTGAGCGAGGAACCCATGTTGAAGTCGATCTTGCCGGCGGCGATGAGTTGGTTGTGGTTGACCTGAGGGCCGCCCGGACGAATCGTGACGTCGAGGCCGTATTTCTTGTAGATGCCTTCGGCCACCGCGTAGTAGTAGCCGCCGTGCTCGGCCTGCGCCTTCCAATTGGTGCCGAACGTGACCTTCTCTTGCGCGGTCGCCATGCTGGCGACCATCGCGCCCGCGACCAAAGTCGCTGCCATGCCGGTCCGGATCATTGCCCTCTCCCCGATTCGTCTGCCGAGATCGGAATTATAGGCAATCCCCGCCCGGCTACGCGAGTCCCGAGACCCTCTTTCGGTGGCAGAATCCTGTTGATAACTTTGCCGTCTATGCGATTCGACTGGACCAAGTTCGGCTGCCGCGAATCAAGCCGGTAACGCAAGCGCGGGCATTCACTCTTCGTAGATCATCTTGACCGTCATGCCGCCGTCGACAATCAAGTTTTGACCAGTCACGAATTCCGCTTGCTCGGCCAGATAGAAACAAGCCTGAGCTATGTCCTCCGGCCGCCCGACGCGGCCGACCGGATGTTGAGACCGATCGCGCTCGGTGTGGACCGGCTGGGCAGCTCGGCCGCCGAATTGCCAGTCGCGTGTCTCGATCCAACCCGGGCTTACGCAATTCACCCGAATTCCCATCGGCCCGAGACTGAGGGCCAGCGCATGGGTCAGCGCGACAATGCCGCCTTTCGAAGCTGCATAGGCCTCGGTATCGGGCTCGGACATGAAGGCGCGAGTCGAGGCGATAGTCACGATCGCTCCGCCACGCTTGCGGCGCGCCATGGCCTGGGCGGCGGCCTGCGCGCAAAGAAACGCGCCTCGCAGATTGACCGCAAGCACGCGGTCGAAATCCGAAGTCGCCAGCTCCAGCGCCGGGGCGCGACGGTTGATGCCGGCATTGGCCACCAACACGTCGGGGCAGCCGATCTCGGCTTCGGTCCGCGCCATCCAGCCCGTGACATCGGACTTGTTGGCCACGTCTCCCGTCACATGGATGACCTTGCGCCCTTCGCCCCGCATGCGCCGCACCAGATCTTCGCCGGCATCGACCGCCGGATCGATCACCGAGACGGCATAGTCGGCGCGGGCGAAATGCTCGGCCACGGCGCGGCCGATGCCTTGCGCCCCGCCCGAGACCGCCAACACCTTCACTTGCGGCTCGCCAACTTGGTCTCGAGCCCGGTCTTGACCGCCGGCCATTCCTCGCGCGTGACACTGAACCAGACCGAATGCCGCAAGCGACCGTCGGCGCAGACCATGTGGTTGCGGAAGGTGCCTTCCTCCCGCGCCCCGATGCGTGCCAGCGCGGCGCGCGACTGGACGTTGAGGCTGTCGGTCTTGAACTCGACGCGAACGCAATCCCAGACCTCGAACGCCTGCCGCATCATCAGCAGCTTGGCTTCGGTGTTGTAGGGGCCGCGCTGGAAGTCGCGGCCCAGCCAGGTGTTGCCGATCTCGACATGGCGGTTGGGACGGTCGATCGCCATGAAGCGCGTGGCGCCGATCACCCGGCCATCATCGCCCGCGTCCAAAGTGACAAAGGGCAGCGCCTGGCCCCTGGCGTGCGACGCCAGCGCCTCATCCACCCAGGCCGCCAGCTTGTCGCGCGTGTCCATCGGCGCCACGTACCAGCGAAAGACCGCCGGATCGCCGACCGCCTCCCACAGCGCATCGAGATGCCCGCGTGCCAGCGGCTCCAGCCGGACCCGGCTTCCGCTCAGGGTGACAGGCGCGGTATCGATTCCAGCCATGACCGCCTGCCCCGACTAGTCCAGGCTTACGCCCAGTTCCTTGACGATCGCGATCCAGTCCGGTCCCTCTTCGCGGTAGAGCTTGAAGAAATCGGCTGGACCCAGCGGTTTGTCGGGAATGCCGAACTGCCCGTGCACCGCTTGCACGCGCGGCGTCGAAAAGCCGGCGTCGATCGCGGCGGCGATGCGGCGCGTGGCCTCCTCGGGCATGCCGGCGGGCCCGAACAACCCCAGCCAGCCCCGCAACCCAAACACCTTTTGCGTCAGCCCCTGTTCGATGAAGGTCGGAATCTCGGGCAGTTTGGGCGACCGGCTGGTGGTCGGCACGGCCACGACCCGCGCCTTGCCGGCCTGGATATGCGGCGACAGCGCGGCATAGCTGCCGATGGCGGCATGGATGCGGCCGGCCGCCAACTCGATCCACATCGGCGCTTCGCCGCGGAAATGCACCACCTCGAACTTGGTGCCGAACAGCTTGTTCATCTGTGCCGCCACCATGTGCGGGTACGAGCCCGGCGCGTAGGTCCCAAAATTGACCTCGTTGCGGGTGGCATATTCGATCAGTTGCGGCGCGTTGTGAATCGGCAGACTGGTCGGCACGGCCAGCGGCAGCTGTCCCGCGCCAAAACCGCCGATGAAGGTGAAGTCCTTGTTGGGATCGTAGGGCAGCTTCTTGTAGAGCACCTGATTCTGCACCATTGCCGTCTGGATGGTGAACAGCAGCGTGTAGCCGTCCGGCGGCGCCTTGGCGACCGCCTCGCAGGCGATGATCGAACCTGCGCCGGCGCGGTTCTCGATCACCACCGACTGACCGAGGATTTGGCTTATGGCATCGCCGTAGGAGCGCGCATACAAATCGGTCAGGCCTCCCGGCGGAAAGCCGACGATGATCCTGATCGGCCGTTGCGGCCAGGCTTGGGCCTGCGCCGATCCCGCAGGCACTACGCCTGCCGCGGCGGCAGCGGCCAGAATCCGGCGCCGTGTCAAATCCCGAGTCATGCGAGTCCCCTGTCTATTTTCCGCCCAGGTTAATCGAGCGTCGGCCTGGCGACAATCGTCGGGTTTCGGAGCGCGACCAGAGCGCGTGGAAATGATGCAACGGGCCATGACCCATGCCGACCGACAATTCGCCGGCGCGGGCGATGGCTTCGCCGACATAGGCCTTGGCTGAGCGAAACGCCGCCAGCGGCTTTTCGCCCCTTGCAAGCCTCGCGGCTATGGCCGCCGACAGCGTGCAGCCGGTGCCGTGGGTGTTGCGGGTTTGAATGCGTCGCCCCGGCAACGTTGTGACGACCGTTCCGTCGAACGCCAGGTCCGGGCACTTGGTGCCTGGCAAGTGCCCGCCCTTGAGATAGATCCATCGAGGACCGAGCCGGTGCAAGGCCTTGGCAATCTCCTTCATGTCGCCCTGCTTGATCGTTTGCGCCCGATCCAACAGCACCCCCGCCTCGTCCAAATTGGGTGTCAGGACGGTCGACATCGGCAACAGGGTACGACGCAGGCCGCCGACCGCGTCTTCGGACAGCAGCCGATCCCCCGACTTTGCGACCATCACCGGGTCGAGCACGACGATAGGCGGCCGATGCCGCCGGATCGCAGCCGCCACGACATCGATCGTCTCGGACGAGCCCAGCATGCCGATCTTGACCGCATCGATCCGCAAATCGGCGAACAGACAATCGATCTGGGCGGCGACGAATGCGGGTGGGACCGGGTGAACCCCGTCCACACCCTTGGTGTTCTGCGCGGTCAGCGCGGTCAGCACTGCGCAGCCATAGGCGCCATGGGCGGCGAAGGTCTTGAGATCGGCCTGGATACCGGCTCCGCCCGAGGGGTCCGAGCCGGCGATGCTGAGCACGTTCGGAATCATCGGCCGAACGCCGTGCGCAAGCCGCGCGCCGCGGTCTCCGGATCGTCAGCACCGCAGATCGCCGAGACGACAGCCAAGCCGTCGGCACCGGCACTGCGCAACGGACTGGCTTCGGCCGCTGTCACGCCGCCGATCGCCATTGCCGGCCGGCGGACCGCGGCACGAATGGTACCAAATCCTTGGACGCCCAACGGCGTCTTGTGGTCGCTCTTGGTCGCGGTGGGCTTGATCGGGCCGATGCCGACATAGTCGACGGCGTCGTCGATGCGGGTGGCCAGTTCGAGCCGATCGATCGACCAGCCGATGATGGCGCCATCTCCCAGCATGGCGCGGGCCTGCGCCGGGGCCATGTCGGCTTGGCCGAGATGGACCCCGGCGGCGCCTGACGCGCGTGCCACTTCCGCCCGATCGTTGACGATCAACGGAACGCCGCTGGCTCCCAGCGCTTCGATCAGGCGCCGGGCCAGGGCTTCAAGGTCCCGATCCGCCGCGTCCTTCCAACGCAACTGGATCATGGTCGCGCCACCGGCCACCGCAGCCAAAGCGACGGCGACGACATCGCGACCTTTGGTGTCGGTCGGTCCGATGACGACGCACAGTCGAGGGTCGAATTTCATGCCTCTCCCTTCGCTGGCATTACCCAGAGCAGGTTCGCGGGTCTGATCTCAGCCGGGCAAGATGCCCAGCACCCCGTGGTGAACGAGACTTAGGTGGCGGTCTGGCCGGTGTCAATCGCCCGGACCCGCTCGCGGTTCCAGGCGTAAAGGCCGCCGGCGACGATGATCGCACCGCCGATCAGGGTCCACATATCAGGCACGTCGCCGAAAAAGGCCCAACCCGACAGGGCGGCAAAGGGAAACAGCGTAAAGGCGTAGGGCTGCAACTGTGCCGCCTCGCTCAGGCGAAAAGCCAGCACCATCAAGAAATGCGCGATCGCGCCGATCAGCCCCACGCCCAGCAGCAACGCCCAGCCGAGGGTATCGGGTGGCGTCCAGAACCAAGGCCCGATCAAGGTGGTCAGGGCCAAGCCGATCACCGCGGTATAGAGCAAGGTGATCGACGGATCGTCGACTCTCCCGACTAGCCGCGACAGGATCTGATAGATCGCCCAAAGTCCGGCGCCGGTCAGGGCGATCAGCGAAGCCGGCTGGAACACCGCCAGTCCCGGCCGCATCACCGCTATTACGCCGACCAAGCCGCACAGCACCGCCAACCATCTCCGCCACCCGACCTGCTCGCCCAGCAGCGGGACCGACAGCGCCGTGACGATCAGCGGCGCCAGCGAGGCGATGGCATGGGTTTCGGCCAAGGGCAGGTAGCGCACGGCGAAAATGAACAAGGCGATCTCGCACATCAGCAGGATGCCACGCAGAACCTGAAGGCCTGGCCGCGCTGATCGAAGCCCTCCCCTCAGGCGCTTGGGTCCGGCGATGATCAGGGCAAAGGCAAAGAAAAACAGGAACCGCACCCAGAGGATGTGCGGCACCGGATAATCCTGCGCCAAGCGCTTGACGCCGGCGTCCATGACGGCGAACAGCGCCATGGCCGCCAGCACGCAGAGGATGCCGCGACGGGTGTGATGGGAAGACATGCGGGCCTGCTTCGGTTAATCTCACGCTCCCGCCTAACGCACAAGAGCCCCCGCGCCATGCCCAAATCCGCCCGCAGAGAACTGCCGCTGCCGCCGCTTGAAGTCGTGCCGCGCGATCTGTCCGCCTTTCGGCGCGGCAATCGCGGCGTCGATTACGTTCACACCTTCGACTCGGGCCGGCCCGGCAAGCATGTGCTGATCAACGGGCTGACGCACGGCAACGAGTTCTGCGGCATGACCGCCTTCTGCCATTTGCTGGAACACGGTATCCGCCCCAAGGCCGGCAAGCTGACGCTGAGTCTGTCGAACGTCGCCGCCTACCAAAGCTTCGATCCCAGGCGGCCGTTCGAATCGCGCCTGTTGGTGCAGAACTTCAACCGCATTTGGTCCGACGAGATTTTGGATCGCGGCGAGCGTTCGCCGGAATACGATCGCGCCCGCGAACTGCGTCCGATCTTCCGCGAGGCCGACGCGTTGCTGGACCTGCATTCGACCAGCCACGTCAACCCGGCGATGTGGTGCTACAAGAACCTGCCCCGGCATCAGGCTGCGGCGCGGGCGATCGGCTTTCCCGAGCATCACGTATTCACTTCTGGCGGCAAGATGACCGGCCCGGTGCTGATCGAATACGACAAGTTCGGTGCCGCCGAAGGTACGGCCTGCGGCCTGTTGGTCGAGTGCGGCCAGCATTTCGCCTCCTCGGCCGGCGCCGTCGCTATCGACACTTCGCTGCGGTTCCTGGCTCATTTCGGGGCGATCGATCCGGTACGGCCGAAGTTCCCGGCGCCCAAAGCGCCCAAGCTGCTGGAGACTTTCGAAGTCGTGGTCGTCCGCCACGACGATTTCGTGTTCGCCGAGAACTGGACCGGCTTCGAGGAACTCGAAAAGGGCCGCTTGATTTGCACCCAGGGCGGAGTCGAGGTGCGCGCGCCCGAGGAAAGCACCGTGCTGGTGATGCCGACCCGGCGCATCGTCGTCGGCCGCGAGGGTGTGACCTTGGCCCGCAAGCGGGGCTGAGGCTGGACAACGCGCCGCCCAGGTCCCTACAATCCGCGCCAATCCGCCGCATGGTGGCGACCAACTGACGATTCTCGAGGGGAGAACCTGATGCGCCTTATCAACCTGGTGACCGCAAGCGCGCTGGCGCTGGCGGCGGCAAGCATGCCGGCCTCGGCCAAGACCTTCAAATGGGCCAACGACGGCGACGTGTCCTCGATGGACCCGTTTGCGCGCAACGAGACCTTCCTGCTCACCTTCATGAGCAACATCTACGAGCCGCTGGTGCGCCGCGACCGCAACCTCAAACTCGAGCCGGCATTGGCGGTGAAGTGGGGCCAGGCCTCGCCGACGGTGTGGCGGTTCGACTTGCGCCCAGGCGTCAAGTTTTCCGACGGCTCGCCCTTCACGGCCGACGACGCGGTGTTCTCGCTGACCCGCGCCAACAGCCAAGGCTCCAACATGACCGGCTATTTCGTGTCGGTGAAGGAGATCCGCAAGGCCGGCGATCTGGCGGTCGAGGTCGAGACTAAGTACCCCGATCCCCTGCTCGACCAGAAGTTCGCCGCGCTCGGCATGATGAGCAAGGCCTGGGCCGAAAAGAACAACGCCCAGCAATCGGCCGACTTGACCAAGATGCAGGAGAACTTCGCCACCCGTAACGCCATGGGCACCGGGCCGTTCGTCCTGAGCGGGCGCGAGCCCGACGTGCGCACCACGCTCAAGCCCAACGCCGGCTGGTGGGACAAGCCCGAGCACAATCTGACCGAGGTGATCTTTAGCCGCGTCGCCAACGACGCCACGCGCGTGGCGGCGCTGCTGTCGGGCGAGATCGACATGATCTACACCGTCCCGCCCCAGGACACCGAGCGGCTCAAGAACGCGGCCACCACCAAGGTGCTGGAAGGCCCCGAGACCCGCGTGGTCTATCTCGGCTTCGACCACCTGCGGCCTGAGTTGCTGCATTCCAACGTCAAGGGCAAGAACCCGTTCAAGGACAAGCGGGTGCGCGAGGCGTTCTATCGCGCCATCGATGTCGAATCGATCCGGACCAAGGTGATGCGCGGTCAGGCGACGCCGGTGGCGTTGATGGTCGCGCCCGGCATCAACGGCTACGCCAAGGAACTCGACGTGCGGCCGAAATACGATCCGGCGCTGTCCCGGAAGCTGCTGGCCGAGGCGGGTTACCCCGAGGGCTTCGAAGTGCAGATGGACTGCCCCAACGACCGCTACGTCAACGACGAGAAGATCTGCCAGGCGGTGGTGGCGATGCTGGCGCGCATCAACATTCGCGTGTTCTTGCTGGCGCAGACCCGCACGCGCTACTTCGCCCAGATCCTGGGGCCGGCCTACAACACCAGCTTCTTCATGCTGGGCTGGTCGCCGGCCGCGACCTACGACACCCACAACCCGTTCGAGCAGCTGATCCAAAGCCGGCCCGAGCGCGGCAAGGGACTGTTCAATGTCGGCGGCTATTCCAACAAGGCGTTCGACGCTTTGGCCGACAAGATCGAGGTCGAGACCGACAAGGCCAAGCGCGACGCCATGATCAAGGAAGCGCATCGCCTTTATCGCGACGACTTCGCCTACATCCCCTTGCACCAGCAGGCGCTGGTGTGGGCGATGAAGCGGAACGTCGACCTGGTGCAGCCCGCGGACAATTCCTTCCCGCTGCGCTTCGTCAATCTTAAGTAGGGCCCGATCGTAGGGCTTGATTAAGTAACGGCCCGGGTTTAGACACCCGGGCCGTTGCCGTTTCCGGGCCCGCCTCACGCATGATCGCTTTCGTCATTCGCCGGCTGCTGCAGTCGATCGTCGTCATGCTGACGGTCGCGTTCGTCGCCTTTTTCCTGTTCAATTTCGTCGGCGATCCGATCAACAACATGGTCGGCCAGGACACTTCGATGGCCGACCGCGAACGCCTGCGCCAGGACCTCGGTCTCAACGACCCCTTCCCGGTGCGGTTCGCGACCTTCGTCGGCAACGCGTTGCAGGGGAAGTTCGGGGTGTCCTATCGCATGGCCGAGCCGGTCGGCCGGCTGATCGCCTCGCGGCTGCCGGCGACGCTCGAACTCAGCCTGATGGCCGCCAGCTTCGCGCTGCTGGTCGGCATTCCGATGGGGGTCTATACCGGGCTCTATCCCAAGCGGCTGTCGAGCCGGTTCTTCCTGACTATTTCGCTGATCGGGATATCGCTGCCGACCTTTCTGATCGGCATTCTCCTGATCCTGGTCTTCGCGGTGCTGCTGGGCGTCCTGCCGTCCTTCGGCCGCGGCGACGTGGTCAAGCTGGGCTGGTGGAGCACGGGATTCCTCACCGCATCGGGTTGGAAAGCGGTGGTCCTGCCGGCGATCACGCTGGGCCTGTTCCAGATGACCCTGATCATGCGGCTGGTGCGCTCCGAGATGCTCGAGGTGATGCGCACCGACTACATCAAGTTCGCGCGTGCCCGCGGCCTGACCGATCGCGCGGTCCATTTCGGGCACGCGCTCAAGAACACGCTGGTGCCGGTGATCACCATCACCGGCCTGCAGCTGGGCGCGATCATCGCCTTCGCCATCGTCACCGAGACCGTGTTTCAGTGGCCGGGCATGGGGCTGTTGTTCCTGCAATCGGTGCAGTTCGCCGACATTCCGGTGATGGCCACCTACCTGATCCTGATCGCCTTCTTCTTCGTCGTCATCAACCTGATCGTCGATCTGCTCTATTACGTGGTCGATCCGCGGCTGCGGATCGATGTCCAGATCCGGGCGAACTGACATGGATACCGCCGTGGCCCGGGTTGCCGATTGGTGGCGCCGCGTGCTGGCATCGGACGTGCTGCACAGCTTTCGGTCGTCGCGGCTGGTGATGTTGTCGGCGGCGGTGGCGGCGATCTACTTCTCGGGCGCCATGCTGGCTCCGTGGCTGGCGCCGCAGGACCCCTTCGATCTGGCCAAGCTGCAACTGCTCGACGCCTTTACCCCTCCCGTGTGGATGGAGGGCGGCGAGGCGCGCTTCCCGCTTGGGTCCGACAACCAGGGCCGCGACGTGCTGTCGACCATCATGTTCGGCTCGCGGGTTTCGCTGCTGGTGGGCGTGGCCTCGGTGCTGTTCGCCATGCTGCTCGGGGTCACGCTCGGCCTGATCTCGGGCTATGTCGGCGGATCGGTCGATGCCTTCATCATGCGCGTGGCCGACATCCAGCTCTCTTTCCCTGCCATTCTGATCGCGCTCCTGATCGACGGCATGGTCCGGCTGGCGATCCCCGGCAGCCGCCATACCGAACTGGCGGTCCTGGTGCTGATCCTCTCGATCGGGCTCAGCTTCTGGGTGCAGTACGCGCGCACGGTGCGCGGCGTCACCATGGTCGAGAAGAACAAGGAATACGTGCTGGCGGCGCGGGTCATCGGCGTGCCGCCGGCGCTGATCATGCTGCGCCACGTCCTGCCCAACGTCATGGGCCCGACGCTGGTGATCGCCACCATCAACCTTGCCACCGCCGTCATCACCGAAGCCACGCTCAGCTTCCTCGGCGTCGGCGTGCCGCCGACCCAGCCCTCGCTCGGCACGCTGATTCGCATCGGCAACGATTTCCTGTTCTCGGGCGAATGGTGGATCACCATCTTCCCCGGCGCCGCGCTGGCGATCCTAGTGCTATCGGTCAACCTTTTGGGCGATTGGCTGCGCGACGCCCTCAATCCCAAGCTGCGTTGATCCGGGCGCCGATGGCCGATCCCCTGCTCAAGGTCGAGGACCTGAAGGTCGAGTTCCCAACGCGGCGCGGGACGCTGGTCGCGGTCGACGGCGTATCGCTGCACATCGATCCCGGCGAGGTGCTGGGCGTGGTCGGCGAGTCGGGCGCCGGCAAGTCGATGACCGGCAACGCCATCATCGGCCTGTTGGAGCCGCCCGGCCGCGTCGCCGGCGGCCGCATCCTGTTCGAAGGCCGCCGCATCGACGACCTGCCCTACGAGGAGATGCGCAAGATCCGCGGACGCCACATTGGCGCCATCTTCCAGGACCCGCTGACTAGCCTCAATCCGCTCTACACCGTCGGCCGCCAATTGATCGAGACCATTCGGACCCACGACGAAGCGGTCGGCGAGACCGATGCTCGAACGCGCGCCCTCGGCCTCCTGCGCGAAGTCGGCATCCCGGCGGCCGAGGCGCGCATCGACCATTATCCGCACCAATTCTCGGGCGGCATGCGCCAGCGGGTGGTGATCGCGCTGGCGCTGTGCGCCAATCCGCGGCTGATCATCGCCGACGAGCCGACCACGGCGCTGGACGTCTCGATCCAGGCCCAGATCATCGCGCTGATCAAGCGGCTCTGCCGCGAGCACGGTACGGCGGTGATGCTGGTCACCCACGACATGGGCGTGATTGCCGAGACCGCGGATCGGGTGGCGGTGATGTATTCCGGCCGCATCGCTGAAATCGGACCGGTGCGCGAGGTGATCAAGCATCCGCGCCATCCCTACACCGTCGGCCTGATGGGCTCGATCCCCAAGGTCGGTCAGCGGCGAGAGAAGCTGACTCAGATCGAAGGCACCATGCCGCGATTGAACGCCATTCCGCGCGGCTGTGCCTTCAATCCGCGCTGCCCCAAGGTCTTTGCGCGCTGCCGCGAGGAGCGGCCCGATCCGCGGCCGACCCCGGGCGGCGCGGTGGCGTGTTGGCTGAACGCCGCCGCCGGGAGGCCGGCATGAGCTCCGCGCCGCGCCTGGTCGAGATCACCGATCTCAAGCGCTATTTCGACGTCTCGTCGCCCTGGCTCAACCGCGTCATCGAGGGGCGGCCGCGCCAGATCGTCAAGGCGGTCGACGGGGTGTCCTTCGGCATCGCCAAAGGCGAGACCTTCAGCCTGGTCGGAGAGTCGGGCTGCGGCAAGTCGACGGTTGCCCGGCTGGTGGTCGGCCTCTACCCGCCCTCGGGCGGTCGCATCGCCTTCGAGGGCAAGGAGATCGGCGAGGACCGTACGGCGCGCGCGCAAGTCCAATCGCGCATGCAGATGATTTTCCAGGACCCCTACGCCTCGCTCAATCCGCGTTGGCGGGTCGAGGACATCATTGCCGAGCCGATCCACACCCGAAAACTGATCGAGGGCAAGAAGGCGATTCGCGATCGCGTCGGCGAACTCCTCTCCCAAGTGCGGCTGGCGCCGGCCGACATGGACAAGTACCCGCACGAGTTCTCGGGCGGCCAGCGCCAACGCATTTCGATCGCCCGCGCCTTGGCGGGCCAGCCCGAATTCCTGGTCTGCGACGAGCCGACATCGGCTCTCGACGTCTCGGTCCAGGCCCAGATCCTCAACCTGATGGTCGAGTTGCAGCAGAAATTCGGCCTGACCTATCTGTTCATTTCGCACAATCTTGCCGTCGTCTTCCATCTCTCGACCCGGGTCGGGGTGATGTATCTCGGCAAGCTGGTGGAATGGGCCGACACGGCGCACCTGTTCGAGCGCCCGCGGCATCCCTATACCCGCATGCTGCTGGACACCATTCCCGATCTCGACTTGACCGGCCGCCAGCGCCAGCCGGTCGGCGGCGAGGTGCCGAGCCCGATCAATCCGCCTTCGGGCTGCAGTTTCCATCCGCGCTGTCCGTTCGCGACCGAGCGTTGCCGGGCCGAACCGCCAAATTTGCGCGACGTTTCAGGGAGTTCGGTCGCTTGTCATGCCGTTGAAGAGGGTCGCATCTGATTTCTTGACCTAGGTCAAGGTTCCGCTCCCAAGCTCTCCCTATCTTGCAAGTGGTCAAGACAGGAGAGTGTCCCTATGACGACCGCCGACATCTTGGTGCATCAAAGCCGCTCGCCGCGCAGCACGATCGTCGCCGATGTGGCTTTGGCGATCGCCGCAAAGCACGACGCCCATGTCACCGCGCTCTACGTGTTCGATCATTTCCGCATGCCCGGTTACATCTCGGGTCGCATTCCGGAAAGCGTGATCAAGGGCCAGCAGGCCGAGGCCGAGGCGATGGCGGCCAAGGCGGCCGCGGCCTTCCACGCCCGCGCCGCGCGCGCTGGGGTCAAGCACGAATGGCGCACGGTTGAGGGTCCGGCGCTGGACGTGGTCTCTTGGCAAGGTCGCTACACCGATCTGATCGTGGTCGGCCAGACCGCGCCCGACGACGAGCCCGAATGCGACGACTACAATCTGGCCGAAGAGATGCTGCTGGTCGCCGGTCGCCCGATCCTGGTGGTGCCCTATATCAGCAAATACGATTCGGTCGGCGATCGGGTGATGATCGCCTGGAACGGCTCGCGCGAGGCCAGCCGCGCGGTGCACGACGCCATGCCGCTGTTGGAGCGCGCCAAATCGGTCAACATCCTCTCGGTCGACCCCGAAAATCCGAACCGCTTGCCGGGTGCCGACATCGCCACGCATCTGGCGCGGCACGGCGTCAAGGTCGAGGCAAGGCGCACCGTCGGCGGCGATCTCGACATCGGCGATGTGCTGTTGTCGACCGCGGCCGATTTGGGCGCCGATCTGGTGGTGATGGGCGGCTACGGCCATTCGCGCGCTCGCGAAGCCATCTTCGGCGGCGCGACACGCCACATGCTGCGCCACATGACCTGCCCGGTGGTGCTGAGCCACTGAAAGCCGCTTTCGCGCTGGCGAGGCTCCAAGGCAGGTTCTAAACTCCCTCCGGTTCTGGCCGGAGGGAGTAGGCTCATGCCGATCGTCAACCGCATTGCCGGGTTCACGTCAGAGATGGCGGAGTGGCGTCATCACATCCATGCCCATCCCGAGACCGCCTTCGAGGAGCACAAGACCAGCGACTACGTCGCCGCCAAGCTGGAATCCTTCGGCCTGACGGTGCACCGCGGCCTGGCCGGGACCGGCGTGGTGGCGACGCTCAAGGCCGGCAAGGGCAAGCGCGCCATCGGCCTGCGTGCCGACATGGACGCGCTGCATGTCCACGAAGAGAACGAGTTCGCGCATCGCTCGACGCATCAGGGCAAAATGCACGCTTGCGGCCATGACGGCCACACCACCATGTTGCTGGGCGCGGCCAAGTACCTGTCCGAGACCCGCAATTTCGACGGCACGGTGCATTTCATCTTTCAGCCGGCCGAGGAAAACGAGGGCGGCGGCCGGGTGATGGTCGAACAAGGCCTGTTCGACAAGTTTCCGGTCGAGGCGGTCTACGGCATGCACAACATGCCGGGCCTGCCGGTCGGCAAGTTCGCCACCCTGCCCGGTCCGATGATGGCCGCGTTCGACATTTTCGAGCTGACCGTCACCGGCCATGGCTCGCACGCCGCCCAGCCACAGCATTCGCGCGATCCGGTGGTCGCCGCTGCCGCCATCGTTCAGGCGCTGCAGACCCTGGTCAGTCGCAATACCGACCCCCAGGACGCGGCGGTGGTCAGCGTGACTCAGATCCATGCCGGCGACACCTGGAACGTAATTCCCGAAAGGGCCGTGATCCGCGGCACCTGCCGCTGGTTCAAGAAGGAGGTCGGGCGGGCCTTGGAGGCCGGTATCCGGCGCGTCGCCGACGGCGTGGCCCAGGCTTTCGGAGCGAAGGCGGCGTTGCGCTACGAACGGCGCTACCCCGCGACCGTCAACACCGCCACCGAGACCGCCGCCGCGACGCGCGTGGCGCGCGAGGTTGCCGGCGGCGAACAGGTCGTCACCGACCCGGTGCCGGTGATGGGTTCCGAGGACTTCGCCTTCATGCTGCAAGCCAAGCCCGGCAGCTATGTCTGGATCGGCAACGGCATGCGCGAGGGCGGCTGCATGCTTCACAATCCGCGCTACGACTTTAACGACGACGTGCTGCCGCTGGGCGCCAGCTACTGGGCGCGATTGGTGGAGACCGAACTGCGCGCCGGCTGAAGTGAATTTTTCGGGGCGCGGGTCGTGATTCGGTTCGATTCCCGCGTCGTCGTCGTTACGGGCGCCGGCGGCGGCATCGGGCTCGAGATTGCGCGCGGCGTGCTCGATCTGGGCGGAGCCGTGGTCGGGATCGACCGCAAGCCGCGGCCGGAGGCCCTGACGGGCGATCGCGCGATCTATCTGCAGGGCGATTTGCGCTCGGAGGGTGTGGCCGCACAGGCCGTAGCCGAGGCCGAAGGCCGTTTCGGCCGGCTCGACGGATTGGCCAATGCCGCGGGCGTGCTGTGGTTCGAACGCGATCGTTCCTTCGCCGAGATCGATTGGCGGGTATGGGACGAAGTCATCGCCATCAACCTGACGGCGGCGGCGGCGATGGCACGAGCCTGCGTGCCGGCGATGAAGCGCGCCGGCGGCGGGGCGATGGTCCATCTTTCGACCATCCAGGCGCTGCGCGGCGACGACCGGCCGCAGGACGCCTATCAGGCCGCCAAGGCCGGGCTGATCGCCTTGTCGAAGTCGATCGCCATCCAGTTCGGCGGCGCGGGCATCCGCTCCAACACGGTGCTGCCGGGACCGACCCACACGCCGATGCAAGCGCGGTGGGACGCGGATCCCGCGCGCAAGTCTGCTACCGCCCGCCATGTGCCGCTGGGTCGCGTCGGCCGCGCCCAGGACATCGCCAATGCCTGCCTGTTCCTGCTTTCGGACGCGGCCGGCTGGATCACCGGCACCGAACTGATCGTCGACGGTGGCCTGACGGCAAGGCCTTAAGCGGTAGGATCGATCGCGCGTGCGCCGGTCGGCTTGAAGTGTCGGATGTTTCCCGTCACCACCGTCATGTCGTGGACAAGTGCCGTCGCGGCAATCATGAGATCGAGCGAAACGTGACCGAGCCGCACGGTCAATTCGGCCCACCGCAGCGCTATGTCGGGCGATATCGGAACGATACGGGAAGCGAACGACGAACGCGTGTGATTGAGCCATCGCTCCAGTGCGCGGGCATGCCCCGGGTCGCGACGGCGCTGCAAATGGACGCCCCGAGCGATCTCGGCGAGGGTGACGACGCTGAGATACTGCGCATCGTCCGGCAGTCGCGACAGGAATGCGTCGATGCGCGGGTTCGGTCGGCGCTTGGCCTGCGCCGACAATACGTCCGTATCGATTAGGTAATTCAATCTTAGGCCGACCGCATCGTGATTTTCGGGCGGCGAAATCGGATTTTGCCGCGCGGCAAATGACGAAGGTGGAGGCCAAAGCCAGCCTGGCGATCGCTCAACTGACGATAATTGGCTTCTGACAGCACCACCACGGCAGGCTGACCGCGAACGCTGACATGCTGCGGCGAACCTGCTCGCGCCTCACGCACCACTTCACTGAACTTGTTTTTCGCGTCTTGTAGCGTCCAGCGGCCGGCATCGTCCATGATCGCCACTCCAACAAGCTAGCCAGATGGCTAGCCAGATAAACGGACGATAACCAATCTTGCCTAGCGCCTCAATCCCCTACTCGACCGTCACGCTCTTGGCCAGGTTGCGGGGTTGGTCGACATTGGTGCCTTTGAGGATGGCGACGTGATAGGCCAAAAGCTGCACCGGCACGGCGTACAGGATCGGCGCCACGAACGGATCGCAGCTCGGCATACGGAAGCTCGCGGAATAGTCGCGGCCGGCCTTGTCGATGCCCTCGCGATCCGACATCAGCAGCACCCGGCCGCCGCGCGCCATCACCTCGTGCATGTTGGACACGGTCTTCTCGAACAGCTCGTCGGGCGGTGCCACGACGATGACCGGTACCGCCGGGTCGATCAGCGCGATCGGCCCGTGCTTGAGTTCGCCCGCAGCGTAACCTTCGGCGTGGATGTAGGAGATTTCCTTGAGCTTGAGCGCGCCTTCCAACGCGATCGGGTAGGACGTGCCGCGGCCGATGTAGAGCACGTCGCGCGCCCGCGCGACTTCCTCGGCCAATTTCTGCAAACGCGCCTCGCCGGTCAGGGTTTCGTTGACCCGCGCCGGCACCTCGATCAGCGCTTGGGCCAGGGCGCGTTCGCGCTGGGCGTCGATCTGTCCGCGTGCCTTGGCGGCGGCGACAGCAAGACAGGCCAGCGTCACCAATTGGCAGGTGAAGGCCTTGGTCGAGGCCACGCCGACTTCGGTGCCGGCGTCGATGCGCAACATGACGTCGGCTTCGCGCGCCATGCTGCTTTCGGGCACGTTGACCAGGGCGGCGACATGCTGGCCGGCCGACTTGGCAAGGCGGAGCGCCGCCAAGGTATCGGCGGTCTCGCCGGATTGCGAGACGAACAGCGACAGACCGCCCGGCGCGAACACCGGCTGGCGATAACGAAACTCGGAGGCGATGTCGACCTCGACCGGCAGCCGCGCCAAACCCTCGAACCAATAGCGCGCCACTTGGCCGGCATAGAACGAGGTGCCGCAAGCGATCAAGTTGAGGCGCGATATGCGCGCGAAATCGAACGGCAGCTTGGGCATCCGCACGGTACGCTCGGCGGGATCGAGATAGATCGACAGCGTGTCGCCGATGACCGCCGGCTGCTCGTGAATCTCCTTCTGCATGAAGTGCTGGAAATTGCCCTTGTCGGTGACGTCGCCGCGATGGGCGATTTCGCGGCGCGGGCGTTCGACCGCACGGCCCTCGGCATCGTGGATGCGGGCGCCGCTGCGGCCGAGTTCGACCCAATCACCTTCTTCCAGATAAGTCACGTGGCGCGTGAACGGCGCCAGCGCCAGCGCGTCCGAGCCAAGGTACATTTCGCCCTCGCCCCAACCGACCGCCAGCGGGCTGCCGCGGCGCGCGCCGAACATCAATCCGGGTTGGCCGCGGATCATGACGGCGATGGCGAAGGCGCCCTCGAGCCGTTTCAGCGCCGCGGCCAGCGCATCGCTCGGCGTCTTGCCGCGATCGAGCTGGCTTTGGATCAGGTGGGCGATGACCTCGCTGTCGGTCTCGGTGGCGAAGTTGCGTCCCTCGCCGCGCAGCTCGTCGCGGAGCGCACGGAAGTTTTCGATGATGCCGTTATGGACGATGGTGACGTCGGCGGTAGCGTGCGGGTGGGCGTTGCGCTCGGTCGGCGCGCCGTGCGTGGCCCAGCGGGTGTGGCCGATGCCGGTGGTGCCGGGCAGCGGCTTGCCTGCAAGAAGATCCGCCAGCGCCCCAAGCTTGCCTTCGGCACGCCGGCGTTCGATGCGGCCATCGACCAGCGTGGCGATGCCGGCGGAATCGTAGCCGCGGTATTCCAGCCGCTTCAACCCGGCCAGAAGGCGCGGCGCCGCCGCCTCGCTCTTGCCGATCACGCCGACAATGCCGCACATGCCCGACTACCCTTTGCGCGACAGTTTTTCGGCTGCGCGGCGGGCACGGAACTCGGCCGCCCAGCCCGGGCGTTCGGACTGGGTCGAACGCTCGACCGCCAGCGCATCGGAAGCGACATCGCGCGTCACCACCGAACCGGCGCCGATCATGGCGCCGTCGCCGATCCGCACCGGCGCCACCAGGGCCGAGTTCGAGCCGACGAAAACGTCGGCGCCGATATCGGTGAAATGCTTGGCGAAGCCGTCGTAATTGCACGTGATGGTGCCGGCGCCGACATTGGTCCGGCGGCCGACCCGCGCATCGCCGACATAGGTTAGATGGTTGACTTTGGCGCCGTCTTCGATCGTGGCCGCCTTGACCTCGACGAAATTGCCGATGTGCACGCCGCGGCCGATGCGAGCGCCGGGCCTGAGCCGAGCATAGGGACCGACGATGGCGCCGCGCGCCACCTGGGCGCCTTCGAGATGGCAGAAAGCCTTGATCGTCACCTCGTCCTCGACCGTCACTCCCGGCCCGAACCAGGCGAAGGGGCCGACCGTCACGTCGCGCCCGAGCACCGTGTCGTGCGCGAGGTAGACGGTCTCGGGGCCGATCAGCGTCGCCCCCGCCTCCATCGCCGCCGCGCGCAGCCGGCCCTGGGCGACGGCCTCGGCCGCGGCCAGCTTGGCGCGGGTGTCGACGCCCATCACCTCGTTCTCGGAGGCTTCGACCACGCCGACGCTGCGGCCGAGCTTGCGGGCGATGCCGACGGCGTCGGTCAGGTAGTATTCGCCCTGGGCGTTGTCGTCGCGCAGCCGCGCCAGGATCTTGGGCAGCAAGGCGCCGTCCAGGCACATCGCACCGGCGTTGCAGAGGCCGATGCGGCGCTCGGCCGCCCCGGCGTCCTTGTGCTCGACGATACGCAACAGCGAGCCGTCGCGCGCCGTCACCAGCCTGCCGTAGAGCGTCGGGTCCTGGGGCCGGAAGCCGAGGCACACCACGCCGGCGCGGCGCTTGCGGCGTTCCTCGACCATCGCCCGCAAGGTGTCGGCGGTCAGCATCGGCGTGTCGGCGAAGACCACCAGCACGTCGCCCTTGAAGCCCTTGAGTTCGCCCGCCGCCGCCATCACGGCGTGCCCGGTGCCGCGCGGCGGGTCCTGGATCGCGATCGTGGCCGGCTGGGCGGCACGCGCCACCTCGTCCATTTCCTTGCCCAGCACCACCACCAGCCGCGCCGGATCGAGCGCGCGGGCTGCCGCCAGCACCCAGCCCAGCAGGCTGCGGCCGGCCACGGCATGCAGCACCTTGGCCAAGTTCGACTTCATGCGCTTGCCCTTGCCGGCGGCCAGCACCACCACGGCCAGGGATTGGGCTTTGGGTGTCATCGGCCGGCGATATGCCACGCTTCGCGCCAAGCGCCAAGTCACCATTTGTTGCGTTGCATTGCGCGCCGCGGCTTTGCTAAGCAGGCCCCCGCATGAACCACCGATTCCAGGCGATCGTGTTCGATCTCGACGGCACGTTGATCGACACCGCCCCCGACCTCACCGCCGCCCTCAACCATGTCCTGACCGCATCCGGCCGGCCGGCGCTGCCGGCATCCGAGGTGCGCAGCATGATCGGCGACGGCGTGGTCGCGCTGCTCAGGCGCGGCCTGGCCGCGGCCGGGCCGCCGGTCGACGACGCGAGCTTCGCCGCCATGCATCGCCAGTACCTCGACTACTACTCGGCCCACATCGCCGACCGCTCGACGCCCTTCGTCGGCGTCGGGCCGGTGCTGGTCAAATTTCGCGACGAGGGCCGCAAGCTCGGCATCTGCACCAACAAGCCGATCGCGCTGACGCAATCCCTGCTGCGGACCATGGAACTGACCGAGTTCTTTCCGGTGGTGCTGGGCGGCGACAGCCTGGCGGTGAAGAAGCCCGATCCCGAACATCTGAACGCGGTGCTGAAGCGGCTGGGTGTCCCGCCCGAGCGCGCCGCCATGATCGGGGATTCGCGCAACGACGCCGCTACGGCACGTGCCGCCGGCGTGGCCTGCGTCCTGGTCAGCTTCGGCTACACCGCCGTGCCGGCGCGCGAGCTGGGGGCGGAAGCGGTGATCGACGACTTCCGCGATCTGCCGCGCGCGCTGGAACGGCTTTCTTGACGGCCGGCGCCCGCGCGGGGTAGAGGAACGGCCGAACCGGGCGGGCGCTTAGCTCAGCGGGAGAGCACACCCTTCACACGGGTGGGGTCGCAGGTTCAATCCCTGCAGCGCCCACCATTTCCCTCCCCGCACTCTCGACCGCGAGGCCCTTCATGTCCGCCGCCAATCCGCGCATCGCCATCCTCGGCTTCGCGATCGAGTGCAATCGCTTCTCGCCGGTCTCGACCGCGGCCGATTTCGCCGCCGATGTCGACATCCGGGGCGAGGCCATCCTGGCCGAAGCGCGGGCCAAGGCCTCGGGCCTGCTGCCGGACACCCCCGGCTTCTTCGCCGAGATGGACCGCGGCGGGCCGTGGACGCCGGTACCCTTGCGCATCGCCCTCGCCCAGCCCGGCGGCCCGGTCGAGCAGTCCTTCTTCGAGGGCTTGGTGGCCGAGATCGTCCAAGGCCTGAAGGCGGCCGGCCCGCTGGACGGGGTCTTCATCGCCTCGCACGGCGCGGCGCTTGCGACCGGCAGCGACGATCCCGACGGCGATCTGTTCGCCGCCATCCGCGGCGCGGTCGGGCCCGACCTGCCGGTGATCGGCGTGTTCGACCTGCACGCCAACGTCTCGCGCCAGATGACCGACAACCTGTCGGCGTTCGTGGGCTATTTGTGCAATCCCCATACCGACATCGGCGAGCGCGGGCGCGAGGCGGCGCGGCACATGCGGGCGGCCTTGGCCGGCGAGCGCACCGCCATCGCCATGGTCAAGATCCCGCTGGTGGCGCCCTCGATCGCGCTGTTGACCGCGAGTGGCCCCTATGGCGAGGCCATCGCCGAGGGCCAGCGCCGCATCGCCGGCGACATAATCAACGTCTCGATCATGGCCGGCTTCGCCTTCAGCGACTGTCCCAAGAACGGGCTGACCGTGGTGGTCACCGCCCGCAACCGCAACCGCCGGGCGGCGTTCGCGCTGGCGCGCGAGCTGGCGGCGCGGATCTGGAACGAACGGCCGCGCTATCGCAAGGCGATGACGCCCTTGCCCGAGGCGGTGGCGGCGGCGCTGGCGGCAGGCCAGGGAAAGCGCGAGCCGGTGCTGCTGGCCGACGTGGCCGACAATCCGGGCGGCGGCGGGCGCGGCAACACCACCTACCTGCTGCGGGCGCTGCTCGAGGCCAAGGTCGAGGGCGCGGTGCTGGGGGTGTTCAACGACGCGGCGCTGGCGGCCGAGGCGCACCGGCTGGGCAAGGGCGCCGGCTTCGAGGCCCGCTTCAACGCCGCCGAGACGCACGCATTCTCGCAACCCCTGACGGCGCGCGCCCAGGTGCTGGCGCTGAACGACGGCAAGTTCGTCGGCCGCCGCGGGCTGATCAAGGGCGTGGCGGGCGATCTCGGCCCCTCGGCCCTGCTCGACTTGGGCGGCATCCGGGTCGCGGTCATCAGCCAGCGCCAGCAATGCATGGACCCGATGCAGCTCGAACTGTTCGGGATCGACATCGCCAAGGCCCGGGTCGTGATCCTCAAAAGCCGCGGTCATTTCCGTTCGGGCTTCGACGAGTTCTTCCCGCCCGAGCGCATCGTCGAGGTCGATTGCCCGGGCCTGACCTCGCCGGCGCTGCAGAACTTCAAGTGGACCAAGCTGCCGCGGCCGGTCTACCCGCTGGACGACCACACCGCCTGGACGCCGCCGGCGGGAGAGTGAGGCTTCGATCGACCACCCGGCGCCGAGTGTCGCGCACACTTGCGCGCAGAGAGTCGCGCACACTTGCGCGCAGAGAGTCGCGCACACTTGCGCGCAGAGAAACGATCGCGCGCAAAGCGGCGGAACCAGGCCGGTTGGGGCCAGCTAGGCGCGGAGCCGGTCGCCAAATGCGCGGAGTCGAGCCGGAAATACGCGGAAATGCGCGCAAATGGACCATTTGTAACGGCCTAGTGCGTTGATATTGCACAGCAATCCGGGTATGTCGGGTGGCAGGGCCGATTTTGGGCGGTTAATGCGCTTGGTCGAACGCCGAAAGACCCGGTCATTTGCAGAATACCGGAGGGCACGGAACTTATTTTACTTGTCCATCAGCGCCCGCCCGCAAGACCCCGGTGGAGGGAGGCTCTGGGAGCGAGGGGAGCTTTTATTATAGGAACTTGAATGGAACATGTCAAGGTCGAAAAAGTTCAAGCTCGAATCTCAGACTTTTGTGCACGACTCTGAGTAGACCGTAATCCCTGATTACAGGCGAAACCGACTTAAAACGGAGTGTATGCGTTCAGACTAAGCGGGGTGTGACTTAATCGGACCCGGCCCCCCCGAAGGAGGCCAACATCTGGTGTTGACGCCTATCAGTTTCGCCATTGCGCGATGCCATTTTCGATCTCGGCCACGCGCCACCCACGCCCACCCAAGGTGGTCAAGTGTTTAGCGAGAGCGTGATCGTCACCGAATATGAAGCGCGGAACCGCAAGACAGATCAGGTGGCTTGGCCGCGTCATCGCGACGTAGGTCTGCAAGAGGCGCTTGCGGTCTCGAATTTTGGCACCACTCGCGTTGACCTCCGTACCAAGGAGCCACGGCAGCATCTGCTGCGAAGAGTGGTCATACCAGAAAGTGTTGAGTACCATCGTCGCCAGATGGGTTTGCCCCTTTACAGAATGAATTGAGCCGAGTCGGATGTCGAGGCGCCTGTTGCCGTCCTCGACGCGGTAGACATTGGGGCCAGCATCCCTTGGCGAAGCTGGAGGGCCGACAGTCAGGGATGGATCGACCCCCGGCCACGCGATAAAATTGGCCGCGTTGGCCGGCTCAGTGGCTCCCTTGCAGAGGGCACGGACCATGGCGAGGATGCTGTTCTGCATCGTGCCCCAGTTGGCTACGGTCAGCGGCATCCAGTCGATGAGAAGCGCCTTGACCAACTGGCGATAGGCTGCAAGCACCGTGGCGTCAGCCGCGAGCGCGTCGATGATCGCGCGGTGTGTCCGTGCCTTGCGCTTAAACTGGCCAGCGTCTCCGACGGAACTGGCGAGGCGAATAAGGCCAAATGCTATCTTCTCGACGCCTGGAGCGAGGTCCCGACGGTCTCGTACAATTGCTTGTGCCGCCTGAAAATATTGGGCAAGGGTTTTGGGGTGCGGCTCCTTCCGAGCAATCTCGGCGGTGTAGTTGCTCCAGTAGTGTGGCACTGATTTGGGATAGTGCTCGTGTCCTGGTGCGACATCCGATGCGTCCTGATGAACCGCCCCGACAGCGGTCACTGCTAGACTCGCCAGGGTGCTGTCGCTGAAGTTTGCGAGAATATACTTCCCGTAGGCGTCGAGGACTCCTGCGGTGCTGTTGTCAGGAAAAATAAAGATGGCGGGTGGGCATGAATCTGGCACACCTGTAATCGCCTTCGGACCGATGCCGCAGAGGCCACCGGTACCCACTGGCGTGACAGCGAAGGGCGAGGCCAGCGCCGCGATTTCAGGCCCAAAGCGGTGGCTGTTCGGGATACTGAGAAAACTAACGGGATCGGGAAAGGGGTCGTGCTCATCTGGCTCGGCGTCAGCATCATCGAAAATCGCCTGGTTGGGATCTCCGACCCGTTGCACGACGAAATCAGACGACGCGCGCGGAAAGACAGCATGCAGTAGGGCACCCTGGGCCTCGAAGGTGTCTTGCATCTCGTCGACGATGACGAGCGGGAACCGGCGCCTCAGCCAAGAGGCAGCCTCCGGGAAATCCTCTAAAAGCGCCCGTGCCCAGACAAACATCTCATCATAACAGAAGTATCCTGCTTGGGCGGCGGACTTAATGGCCTGCTTCGCCAGATTGAAACTCTTTGCGTCTGGCCCAGCGGGAAACTTCCTCCCTCCGAGATCGAAGCTAAGGTCGCGGGCGCAGATTCGTAGGCGGCCGAAGTCGCTGTTTTTCTGCTCCAGAAACTTCTGCACCCACCAATAGTCCGCCTTTTCGAGCACGCCTCGTCGATAAGCAGTTGCCACGTCGTTGTCGATCGTCGGCGAAGGAAATCCATTTGAGCTAAGCCACGGGAGCGCCAGAAAGCGGTTCACGAAGCCGTGGATGGTGTCGATGAAGTGCGGGTAGTCGAGCAAGCGCTGTCCGACGACGACAGTGCCTAGCCGGTGTTGAATTTCCTCGCGTGCGACGTTGGTGTGGGATAGAACGCAGATGCCCTTGGTCCGATGCGGCCACTTCTTTGACAGGATGGCGAGTTTGGCGACGATGAGAGTAGTCTTGCCACTACCTGGACATGCGGAGACGTCCAAGGTGGAGCGTGCGGACAAAAACGCGCGACGAGGTGCATCGAGAACCTCCAGCCCCATCAAGTCGCGGACCCAATCGATGTCCTCGTCCGTGATCTCCGGGACAAGAGGCAATGCGTCAGGCATTGCCGTTACCCGCTGCGGGAGCCGGCGGAGCGGGCGCCGGTGCTGGGCGCTTCACGTGCGCGATCGCGTCAACAATGTAGCGTGGCAGCTTTCCGGCAAACGTCGCCGTATCGCACGTCGTCGACTCGCCCGCTTTCGCCAACGACTCGGCCAGATACTGCGCGGCGATTGCCTTTGACGCGCCGCCAGAATGGAAGAGCTGGTAGACCCGCGTGCACAGCGCCGCACGGTCCCCTTTGGCAGCGGTCTCCATTTCCTTGAACGCCGTCCGTGCGGCCGCCTCGACATCAGCGCGCTGCTTCTTTTCCTCATTGAGCGGGTCGTCGTTTGTGGCGAGGGCAGCGGCGACATAGACCTCTTCCGCAAGGCCGCAGAACGCCAAATCGTATTCCAGCGTCCAATGGTTGGCGACAAAGGTCTTCACCGATTGCCCGTCGTTGCGTTGCAAGCGTGCTCGCCATTCGTTCAGTGCCTGCTCCTGTGTCTTGCCGGCCCCGCCGAAGTCACGCAGCGCCTTCCAGCGACGTCTTGAGCTCTTCCATTTTTCGTCATCGTCACCGGTAACCAGCCCGAGAATTGGGGGTGCACAGTCAGGCATCACGTCCATGTCGGCGACGCAGGCCACGGGGATCGAGAGCTTCGGAGCAGTGTCCTCGCGGCGCTGGAAGATGCTGCTGAACCTCCTGAGCCCTTTGCCGCCGACATTGACGATGGAGACACCGTGTTCGGTGAGATCGGTGCCTAAGAGTCTCGCCAGAACGGGGAGGAGAATAGCCTCGGCGTCGCCCTCAACGACGATGACGCCGTGGGCGAAGAACAGATTGGCCTTGGTAACGTCGAGGAACCGTTCCAGAAAGCGGTAGTCTCCTGTTTCGAGTCGGGTCTGGCCGCGAATGAGAGGGAAGGCGCGCCCGCCCTCCAAAAGCACAATGTTTTGCAGCGGAATCTTCGACGCCAGATTGGGGCTGTGGGTCGAAAGGATCACCTGTACACGGCGGTTGGTATCTTTGACCTTGCCCGCGGCAGCCTGGGCCAGAAACTCCATTAGCCGAAGCTGCCGTTGGGGGTGCAGATGCGCCTCCGGCTCCTCGATCAGCAGCAACGGCAATCCGTCCGGCTCCCGGCCAAGGAGCAATAGCTCGCAGGCCATGTAGAGCAGGTTGTTCGACCCGAGGCCATAACGTCCCCGCACGTTTCCGGTGGACGCTTCAAGGAGGCCAAGCTCTAAACGCTCCAGGATTTGACGAAGACGCGTCTTGTCGGTTCCGCCCTCTGTAATGTCGATCTTGCCTTTAAGGCTATCGCCGGTGAGAGAAAGCGAAGAGAGGTACTGCGTGTTGATCGCTTCCTCGGCGCTGCCGACGCCCTTGTGCTTCTTTACGCTGTAACGCAGATAGTCGGACAGCCCCAAAAGGCTCAAGCGACTCACGGCTGCTGCATCCGCAGGCAGTGCGGTCTCGCTAAAGGTGTCGCCCTGCCCGATCTCATGAACATTGGCGAGAATCTGCGAGAGGCGAGAGCCGCGGCCCGGTGACATCTCACGCTCGGCATCACGAAGCGGCCGGAGGTAGGCACTGGATAGTAGTTCGCGGACAGACGCCTCTAAGGGAGGCCCTGCGCCGTCAATCCCGCTGCGTACCGACACGTCGATCCATCGACGGACACCCGGCGATTCGTTCAGCCTCTTGGCTATCCAGTTGACCAAGAGCGAAACGTCGGTGCCTTCATAGGAAAGGTACTCCGCAAAGGCGCCCTTCTCGTCGTCGTCGAGCCCGCTCAACTTGCAGCGGATGAAGATATCGGCGGCTTGCTTTCCTGTACGATCAAGATGGAAGTCCTCCGGCTGAACCCGGATGAAGTCCTGGTCGCGGGTGAGAAGCGCATACCTGATGGCATCAATGACGGCAGATTTGCCACTGTCATTCCGGCCGACGAGCGCGGTCAAGCCGCGCTCAAGTGTAAGGTCGAGTGCTGCGTCACCGTCGCCGTCGCCAAACTGACGAAAGTTTCGTACGTTTAGTTGCGACAAGTACATACGCCCCTCTCTAGTTCCTTGTCGTATATTGTCTCCTCGGCCTTGTTGTCGTTTGTGAATCCGACTCTTGGGAGAAAATAAGAGATAATATCATAGCTTGGGTTGTTTTAGTCGAGGCTATTGAGAAATGCCTTCGGCGTGCCCGCTCCCCCCTGCCCCGTGGCTTCGGCGAACTCCCGTGCCGTCGCTTTGGTGATAGGTCGCATCGCGGCTCGGTCAGGCACTCCAGAGCGGGTCGCGCGGGCGCGAATCCCGATCTATCTTGAATCCCGGGTTCGCGATATATCGGTTCCACCCGACGCCGCGCTCGCGCGCCGGCCGCTGTGCGTCCACCCTGTCCACCCCGTCCACCCCGTCCGGAGTCCGCCATGCTGATCGCCCAGATCACCGACCTGCACATCCGCGAGGAGGGCGTGCTGTGCTATCGCCGGGTCGACACCGCGCCCTTCCTGATGCGGGCGGTCGACACGCTCAATCAGATCTTGCCGCGGCCCGACATCGTGCTGCTGACCGGCGATTTGATCGATGCCTTCAAGATCGAGGAGTACCGCCGGCTGCGCGGCTTGCTCGACCGGCTGCGCCTGCCCTATGCCCTGATCCCGGGCAATCACGACGCCCGCGCCGGCATGCGCGCGGTGTTCGGCGACCAGCCCTTCCCCAAGACGGGCTTCATCCAATACACCATCGAGCACCTGCCCCTGCGCCTGATCGGCCTCGACACCCTGGTCGAGGGCGAGCATCGCGGCCAGCTTTGCGCCCAGCGCCTGGACTGGCTGGAGGCGCGGCTGGCCGAACAGCCCGAGCGGCCGACCGTCATCTTCATGCACCACCCGCCCTTCACCACCGGCATCACGCCGATGGACAAATACAACCTCGAGGGCCGCGAGCGCCTGGCCGAGCTGGTCACCCGCCACGCCAATGTCGAGCGCATCCTGTGCGGGCATCTGCACCGCTCGATCCAATGCCGCATCGGCCGCAGCTTCGCCACCACCTGCCCGGCCACGGCGCACCAGGTGGCGCTGGGCCTGGGCGAGGCCGGGGTCTGGGGCTTCACCATGGAGCCGCCGGGCTATCAGCTGCATTACTGGATCGAAGGCCAGGGCCTGGTCACCCATACCGGCAATTTCGGCGACTATGCCGGGCCCTATTCCTTCCGCGACGGCAGCCCGATCGAGTTGCCGCGGGCCGCGGTCTGAGCGACGGAGGGGCGAGGCATGCTGGCGGTGATTTTCGAGTTCCGGCCCGATCCCGCGCGCCAGGACGAGTATTTCGCCCTCGCCCAGGCGCTGCGCGCCGAGGTCGAGGGCATCGACGGCTTTCTCGGCATCGAGCGCTTCGAAAGCCTGAGCGACAAGGGCAAGTTCGTCTCGCTGTCCTATTGGCGCGACGAGGCCGCGGTGGCGCAATGGCGCAACCGGCTCTCGCACCGCCGCGCCCAGGCCAAGGGCCGCGGCGGCGTGTTCGTGGACTACCGCCTGCGCGTGGCCAAGGTGCTGCGCGACTACACCGCCACCGATCGCAACCAGATCCCCGAGGATTCCCGCTGACCATGAAGACGCTGCGCCTTTACCAGCTCGATGCCTTCGCCGACCGGCTGTTCGCCGGCAATCCGGCGGCGGTGGTGCCGCTCGACGCCATGCTCGACGACACATTGATGCAGGCGATCGCGCTCGAGAACAACTTGGCCGAGACCGCCTTCTTCGCCCCCGAGGGCGAGGGCTTTCGCCTGCGCTGGTTCACGCCCGCGGCCGAGGTGCCGCTATGCGGCCATGCCACGCTGGCCAGCGCGCGGGTGGTGTTCGACCATCTGCGGCCGGCGGCCAAGCGGGTCGATTTCGAGACCCTGAGCGGGCGGCTGACGGTGACGCGCGAGGACGGCAGCGATCTGCTGAGCATGGATTTTCCCGCCGTTCCCAGCCAAGCGGCGCCGCCGCCGGCGGGGTTCGAGGCCATGCTGGGCGGCGGGCCGATCGGCGCCTGCCTGGCCTCGGCGCGGAACCTGATCGCGGTCTACGACCGGGCCAAGACCGTGCGCGACCTCGCGCCCGATCTCGGCGCCATCGCCAAGCTGGACAAGCAGGGCGTGATCGTCACCGCGCCGGGCGATGCCGGCTTCGATTGCGTCTCGCGCTATTTCGCGCCGCGGGTGGGCGTGCCCGAGGACCCGGTCACCGGCTCGGCGCATTGCGCGCTGATCCCCTATTGGGCCGGGCGGCTGGGCCAGCGCGACATCCGCGCCTTCCAGGCCTCGGCGCGCGGCGGGGCGGTGCTGGGCCGGCACATGGAGAACGGGCGGGTGCGCCTGACCGGCCGCTGCCAGCCCTATCTCGAAGGGACCATCAGGGTGTGAACGCCGATCGCGCCGCGGGCGCGTGGCTGGTCTATGCCGCGGCGCTGCTGGCGGTGCTGATCTGGGCCGCGACCCCGCCCATCACCAAGATCGCGGTGCAGGAAAGCGGCAGCGAATTCGCCGCCATGATCCGCAGCCTGGGCGCGGCGCTGTTGGTGCTGCCGTTGGCTTGGCGATTGCGCGACATGCGGCCGCGCGGGCGCGGGCAATGGACCGATTGCGCGCTGGCGGCGCTGGGCGGGCCGATCGGATTCGTCTTTCTGTTCAGCTATGGGCTCGGCCTGACCTCGGCCGCGCATGCGGCGGCGATCAGCGCCAGCGGTCCCCTGTTCACCGGCCTGTTCGCCTTCCTGGTGGCGCGGCGCTGGCCGGGCCATGGCTGGTGGATCGGCGCCGGGCTGGGCGTCGTCGGCGGCGCGATCTTCGCCTGGCAGCGGCATGGCCTGGCCGGCGGCGACAGCCTGGGCGACGCCCTGATCCTGGTCGCCTTCATGGCGTCGTCGGCGGGCTACATCGCCGGCACGCGGCTGGCTTCCGCCATCGGCTCGCTGCCCGCCACGGTCTGGTCGCAGATGCTGGGCGGGCTTTTGCTGCTGCCGTTGGCGCCGTGGCTGATGCCGTGGCAGGCGGGGCTTGAAATCTCGGCCCGCGGCTGGGCGGCCAATGCCTATATGGCGGTGTGCGCCACGCTGCTGGCCTATTTCTTTTGGAATTTCGCGCTGGCGCGCGGCGGGGCGGCGCGGATCGGCGCGGTGCAGTTCGCCCAGCCGGTGCTGGCGCTGGGCCTGGCCTGGGCGCTGTTGGGCGAGGCCATCCCGCCCGGCATCTGGCTTTCGGTGCTGGTGATCGTCGCCGGCGTCGCGCTCGCGCAGAAGAGATAACACACCCCAGCTTGGCGAGAGTTACATTTGGCCAAGACTGGGGCTTCACCCCAGCTTGGCCCTCAAGCCAACGTGAATCCCTGGCCGTCGTCGACGGTGACGGCGCTGCCGGTGATGAAGCGCCCGGCCGGCGTGCACAGCAGCAAGAGCGCGCCGTCGAGGTCCTCGGGCTGGCCCAGGCGCTTGCGCGGCATGCGGTCGACGAAGCGCCTGCCCTGCTCGGTCTCCCAGAAATCGCGATTGAGTTCGGTGACGATGTAGCCCGGCAGCAGCGCGTTGACGTTGATGCCGTGGCGCGCCCATTCCAGCGCCAAGGTCCGGGTCAGCGACACCACGCCCGCCTTGGCGGCGCCGTAAAGGCCGAGATTGCGCACCGTCACCTGCGCCGCCATCGAGGCGATGTTGAGGATGGTGCCGGCGCGCTTGGCCGCGATCATGCGCCTTCCGACCGCCTGGGCGAGGAAGAACACGGCCTTGAGATCGGTGTCCATCACCCGCGTCCAGTCCTCCTCCGAGGCGTCGATCAGGGCGCGCGAGACGTTGAGGCCGGCATTGTTGACCAGCAGGTCGATCGGACCCAGCCCGGACTCGATCGCATCCAGCGCGGCGGCGATGTCCTGGGTGCGGGTGACGTCGAGCGCGACCGGCAGCGCCCGGCCGCCGGCGGCCTCGATCTCGGCCGCGAGTTCCCGCAGGCGCTCGACCCGCCTGGCCGCCAGCGCGACCTTGGCTCCCGCCCGCGCCAAGGTCAGCGCGAAGCGCCGGCCAAGCCCCGATGACGCGCCCGTCACCAGCGCCGTCCTGCCGTCCAGCCGAAAAATATCGCTCACCGCAGCCATCCGTTCCTCGCTCGCTTGCGCGAATTTAGGTCCAGGCTTGCCCGGCCACAATCGCTATGAAACACTTGCCGCCTCGCGACTCGCATCATCGGCGGAGCCCAAGCCTTGGCCCAACGCACTTTTGCCATCGTCGGCGGCGGCGGCGTCTTCGCCGTGCACTACGCCAAGTACGTGCTGGAACGCTGCGATCCCAAGATGGTGATCTCGATCGGCCGCAGCCCCGAGCGCAGCTCGCCCTACACCCTCGACGTCGGCAAGGGCGACAAGCGCTATCGCTACGAGCAGATCCACATGGTCTACGAACAGGACCGGCTGTTCGAGACCTTCGACAAGCACAAGCCCGAGGTGGTGGTCAATTTCGCCGCCCTGGCCTACGCCACCTCCTGGGACAAGGCCTGGCGCTATTTCGATACCAACGTCGTCGCGCTGGCCAAGATGGTCGAGGAGCTGTCGAAGCGCGACTATTTGCGCAAGTTCGTGCAGATCGGCTCGTCCGAGGTCTACGGCTCGGGCGACCGCGCGCTGGACGAGAAGGCGATCCCCAACCCGACCAGCCCCTATGCGGTCTCGAAGCTGGCGGGCGACCAATTCCTCGACACCTATTGGGCGGTGCGCAAGTTCCCCTGCAACGTCATCCGGCCGTCCAACGCCTACGGCCCCGGGCAGCTGCTCTATCGCGTGCTGCCGCGCGCGGTGCTGTGCGGCCTCAGCGGCCGGCGCCTGCCGCTGCAGGGCGGCGGCACGGTGCGCAAGTCCTACATGCACAGCTTCGATCTGGCGGCGGCGATCCAGGCCATCGTCGACAAGGCGCCGCATGGCGAGATGTACAACGCCGGCCCCGACAAGCCGGCCAGCATCCGCCATCTGGTCGAACTGGTGGCCGAGGGCATGGGCATTCCGTTCGACAAATTGTGCGAGATCGTGCCCGGCCGCGTCGGCGAGGACGCGCAGTATTGGCTCGACTCGACCAAGATCGCGACCCAGCTCGGCTGGCGGCCGACCGTCGACCTGCGCGCCGGCATGGCCGACATGATCGCCTGGGGCCGCAAGTACAAGGACCAGATCCTGGCCGATTCGACGGATTTCGTGCTGCGCGCATGAGCGCGGCCGGGCGATTCTATTTCTCGCTGCCGGTCTGGGGCGAGACCTATGTCGCCCGCTTCCTCGACCTTGCCCTGCCGACTTGGCTGGCGCCCGGCAATCTCGGCGCCTTTCCCTGGGCCGGCGACAGCGTCTGCGAAATCTTCACCCGCGCCGAGGACGCCGAACGGATGCGGGCCGATCCGCGCCTGGCAGCGCTCGGCCGCAAGCTCGCACTGCGCTTTCACCCCATCGATGCGCTGATCCGCGAGTCCAAGTTCGGCGTCTTCACCGACGCCCAGCGCATCGCCGTCGGCAATTGCGACGCCCTCGGCGCGGCGCATTTCATCATGACCGCCGACTTGCTCTATTCCGACGGCAGCATCCGCCACGCCGCCGAGAGCATCGTCGCCGGCCGCCAGGCGGTGATGGTGCCGGGCCTGCGCAGCGTGCTGGAGGACATGGCGCCGATCTTGCGCGCCGCGGCCGGGGCCGACGGCGCGATCGCGCTGCCGGGCCGGGCGCTGGCGCGGCTGGGGCTCGACCGCCTTCATCCGCAATCGCGAGGCTGGTTCTGGGACTCCGAGAGCTTCGACCGCCTGCCGCCCTATCTGCTGTGGCGGGCGGGTGCGGATGCCGTGCTGCTGCGCGGCTTTCCGCTGCATCCGCTGGCGATCAAGCCGGTGCGGCCGGGGATCGCGCTCGACTACATCTTCGATCAGGACTATCTGGCCGCGGCCGCGCCCGATCCGGGGCGGATCGAGGTGGTGGCGGATTCCGATCGGGCGCTGCTGTTCGAAGTCACCGAGCGCGACCGCTTCGATGCCTTCATCGCCCCCCACCGCGCCGATGTCGCCGATCTGGCCTATTGGGCGGAATGGGCGTTCAATCGCCTGCACCGCCAGTTCGGCCGGCGTTCGGTGCGGATTCATGCCGGCACCACCAGCGAGGACGAATGGGCCGCGGCCGAAGCGCAGGCCGAAGCGACGGTCGAGGCCATCCTCAAGCTGCTGGCCATGCCCGATTGGTATCTGTTCCAGGTCGATCGTCGCCGATTGCGGTTGCGGCTGCGGCGGCGCTATCGCTTTGCCGACGCTGCGCTGCGCAATCTGCCGCTGGTTATGCCGGCGGGCGATATCGGCCAGCCGCTGGCGCTGCACATCGACGCCCTCAAGCGCGTCGCCAGCCCGCGCGATGCCCTGCTGGCGCAGTATCTGGCGGTCGACGAATGGCAGCCGGCGGCGCGGCTGACCGATCCGGCGGCGCGCGCGCAGCGCCTGCGCCAGCACGAGGCGGTCTGCAAGCTTCTAGGCACCCCGGCCTAGGAAGACGATGGCCGCGCATCGCTTCCATTTCATGCTGCCGGTCTGGGGCGAGCGCTATGTCGAAACCTTCCTGACGCTTTGTTTGCCGGCGATGCTGTCGCCCGGCAATCTCGGCGGCTTTCCCTGGCGCGCCGACAGCCGGTTCATCGTCTACACCCGCGCCCAGGACTGGGCGACGATGCAGGCGGCTCCCGCGTTCCTCCGCTTGCAGGCACTGATGACTGTGGAGTTCGTGCCGATCGACGACCGCATCGGCGGCAATCCGATGGGCACGTTCACGCGCTGTCAGCAGGCGGCGGCGGAGCGCGCCGACGCCGAAGAAGCCGCCCTGTTCTTCCTCAGCCCCGACCTGTTGTGGAGCGACGGCAGTTTCCGCTTCGCCGCCGAGAAAGTCGTGGCCGGCGCCAGCGCGGTGATGACCACCGGCATCCGCACCGCGCTGGAGGACATGCGCCGCGACATCCTGGCCGAATTCCGGCCCGACGCCGGCGGTGCCCTGGCGCTGGCGCCACGCCATTTGTCGCGCCTGGCGCTGCGGCACATGCACGCCATCAACTCTGCCTGGCGCTGGGATTCCGAGCGCTTCGACCGCTGGCCGGCCTATCTGCTGTGGCCCGCGGGCGCACAAGGCATGATCGCCATCGGCTATGTCCTGCATCCGATCGTGATCAAGCCCACTGCCCGCCGGGCACCGTTCCGCAACATCTTCGACCAGGACTATCTGGCCGCGGCCTGTCCCGAGATCGAACGCATCCATGTCTGCCGCTCCTCGGACGACGCGATCTTTTTCGAAATGTCGCCGCGCGAGCGCGACGTCGGGCTGCTGATTCCCAATCGCGCCTCGAGCTACGACGTCGCCTACTGGGCGGAGTGGTCGTTCAACGCCCATCATCGCGCCTTCGCCCGCCAGCCGATCCGCATCGCCGGCGGCGAGGTCGCCGAGACCGATTGGCAGGCGGCCGAGTCCCAGGGCCGCGCCGTCGTGGCCGAGATCGAAGCCCATCTGGCGGTGCCGGACTCGCATCTTCTGCTGTTCGACTGGCGGCGATTGCGGGTGCGCACCCGCGCCCGCTATCGCCTGGCCCATGACGATCTGCGCAATGTCGGCTGGGTGTGGTCGCTGATCGATGCCGGGATCGAGGTCGGCCGCGTGCTGGCGACGTTGCGCGGCGTGGCCGAGCGGACCGATCGCGCCGTGATCGACCATTTGCACCGCCAGGAAATCGCGCCGGCCGAGCGTCTGACCGCGGAATCCGAACAGCGCGCCTGGTCGTCGGCCACGCGCCGGCTCTATCGCCGGCTGCGGGCGCGCGAGCGCCGTGCCGAAAGACTGGCGTCCGGCACCGGACCGGGTAGACTCCGGCCATGAACCCGAAACCGATCCTGATCGAGGTGGTGTCGGACGCCATCTGCCCCTGGTGCTTCGTCGGCAAGCGCCGACTGGAGCGCGCGCTGGCCTCGCGGCCCGAGCTTGCGGCCAAGGTCGAGTGGCGGCCGTTCATGCTCAATCCCGACATGCCGCCGGGCGGCATGGATCGCGCCACCTACATGCGGCTCAAATTCGGCGGCACCGAGCGCGCCCAGGGGGTCTATCAACCGATCGTCGACGCCGGCAAGCAGGAAGGCATCGCCTTCGCCTTCGACCGCATCGCCCGCACCCCCGCCACCATCGACGCCCATCGCCTGATCCGTTGGGCGCGGAACGGCGGATTGCAGGACGCGGTGGTCGAGGCGCTGTTCCGCCGCTATTTCCTCGAAGGCGAGGACATCGGCCGCGGCGAGGTGCTGGTGGCGGTGGCCGAGGCAGCCGGGATGGACGCGGCGCTGGTCGGCGAGCTTTTGGCCAAGGATGCCGATGTCGAATTGATCCGCGCCGAGGATCGCGCCGCGCGCGCGGTCGGCATTTCGGGCGTGCCCTGTTTCGTGATCGACCAGCGCTATGCCGTGCCCGGCGCCCAGGACCCGGAGATCATCGCCCAGGTGCTGGACTTGGCCGCGCGCGAGGCCCGGGGCGAGGGCGAGAGCGCCGCCGCCCCTCCGTGAGCGCGCCGCCGATCCTGTTCCATCTGCCGGCCTGGGGCGCGTTCTACGTCGACAGCCTGCTGGAATTCGGCCTGCCCAGCCAATTGGCGCCCGGCAATCTGGGCGATTTTCCCTGGCGCGCGCAAGCCGAATACCTGATCCACACCACCCAATCCGACCGCGCGCGGATCGAGGCTCATCCCGCCTTTCGGCGGCTGAGCGAGTTGATGCCGGTGCGGTTCGAAAACGTCGAGCCGCATCTCGGCCGTTCCAAATTCGGTGCCCTGACCGAGACCCAGCGCACCGCGGTGCGTGCGGCCGATGCGCGCGGTGCGGTGCTGTTCTTTCTCCAGCCCGACATGGTGTGGTCCGCCGGCGCGCTGCAAAACGCCGCCCGCCGCCTGGTCGAGGGTTCGGCCGACGCCGTGATGGCGCCGGGCCCGCGCACCACGCGCGAGACCATGCTGCCGGCGCTGGCGGCGCGGCGCGGCGCCGACGGCGTCCTGGAATTGGCGCCGCGCGAGCTGGTCGGTCTGGCGATGGCGCATATGCATCACCAGGCCCGGGCCTGGGTCTGGAACGACAGCGATTTCGAGTTCATCGGCCCCTATCTGATGTGGCCGGCGGGCCAAGCCGGCCTGGTGCTGCATGGCTGGGTGCTGCATCCGGTGGCGTTGCGGGCGCGGGTGCGCGGCGCGCCTTTCCACCATATTTTCGACCAGGACTATTTGGCCGCCGCCTGCCCCGATCCGGCACGCTGCCATGTCGTCGCCTCGAGCGACGAAGGCCTGTTCTTCGAGCTTTCGCCCGGCGATTGGTTCCGCGACTTTCCGCGCATGGCGGCGCGCGAGATCGACGTCGCCGCCTTCGCCGAGTTCAACACCAACCCCCATCACCGCGATTTCGTCCGGCGTTCGATTCGATTGATCGCGGCCGAGGGCGCCGAAAGCGATTGGCTTGCCGCCGAGGCCGCCGGCCGCAAGGTGGTGGCGCGCATCCTCGGTCTCTTGGCGCAGCCCGATTCCCAGTTGCTGGCGTTCGCCCGGCCGCGGCTGGGATTGCGGCTGCGCGGCCGCTACCGGCTGGCCGATCCCAATCTGAACGGCAGCATATTCCACACCGCCGACGATCGGCTGCACGCCGATCTGATCGACGTCATGCCGCTCTTGACGCAGCACGCCGACCGCACCGATGCGCGCATCGTCCGGCTGCTGGCGCTGGAACAGAATTCGCCCTCGGAAATGGCGGCCGACGGCGCCGCTCGCATCAAGGAATACGCGGCGCTGCTGCGGCGCCTGCTGGCGCGCGAACGCGGCCCCCGCGCCCGGCGCATCAAGTCCTAAATATTCCAGAGCCGCTCGACCAGGCGCCGCGCCAGCACGCCGGCGACACGGCGGCGGTAGAAGCCCTGGGTGAAGGTGGTCTTCATCGCCATGATCTGGTCGCGCACCAGATCGTCCAGCTTGGCGAAGCCGGCGGCGTCCGGCGCGCGACCCAGCAGCGCTTCGGTTCCTTCCAGCAGCACGGGCCGCGGATTGGTTCCGGTGACGGCGATGCCGAGGCCGGCCAGCGCGTCGCCCTCGCGCTTCAGCGCCACCGCCACGCCCGCGACCGGGTATTCGATCGAGCGGCGGATGCGCATCTTGTCGTAGCCCGACCGCCAGCCGCCGCGGTCCTCGACCCGAACGCGCAGCACGATTTCGCCCGGCAGAAGCCCGAGGAAATTCTTGCCGTCGCCCTTGCCCTTGCCGTCATGGCGCGACTCGCCGATGTAAAGCGCCGCCAAATCCAGCCGGCGCTGTCCCGCCGGCCCCAGCAGTTCGACCTTGGCCCCCAGCGCCATCAGCGCCGGCGCCAAATCGCCCGAATATGTCGCGAAGCAGACGCCGCGGCTTTTGGGCGCGACATGGCACATCGTGCCCGTGGTCTTGAGGCAGTGGTCGTTGGCCGCGCGCCACCACTGGCTCTGGTTGTAATAGATGCAACGGGTGTCGAGGCAGAGATTGCCGCCCAGCGTGCCCATGATGCGCTGGGTCGGACCGGCGATCGACTGCGCCGCCTCCGCCACGCCCGGGAAATGGCGGCGCAGCTCGGCATGCTCGGCGATCTCGACCAGCGTCGCCGAGGCACCGATCTCGAAACCGGATTCGGCGGCGGCGATGGTCCGCAACGCGGCCACGCCCTTGGTCTCGATCAGCACCTTGGGGGCGACGATGCCGCGCCGGATGTTGACCATCAGGTCGGTGCCGCCGCCGAGCAGCCCGGCGTCGGGATGCGCCGCGCGCGCCGCCGCCAATTCGGCGATGGTCCGCGGCCGCGCCAGGGCGAATTCGGGCAGCGCCTCCATCAGCGCGCCGCCTTGCCGCCGCGCTGGCGCCGGCGCTTGTCGAGCAGCGCGTAGACCCGGTCGGGAGTCGCCGGCAGATCGTCGATGCGCAGGCCGGTGGCGTCGGCCACCGCCGCGGTCAGCGCCGGCAGGAAGGCGGCCAGCGAGCCCTCGCCCGCCTCCTTGGCGCCGAACGGGCCGTGGGGATCGTTGCTCTCGACGATGCCGACCTCGATCGGCGGCGAGTCCTGGATGGTCGGCACGCGGTAGTCGAGCATGTTGGTCATCACCATCAGCCCGTCGTGATAGGCCGCTTCCTCGCTCATCGCTTGGCCCATGCCCATCCACACCGAGCCCTGCACCTGGCCCTCGACCGAAAGCCGGTTCAGCGCCTTGCCGCAATCGTGCGCCACCCACACCTTGTCGACGGTGATGCGGCCGGTGTCCTCGTCGACCGTGACCTCGACCACCTGGGCGGAATAGCTGTAGCCCATGGTGCCGCCGATGGCGGCGCCGCGATATTTCTTGCCGCCGTGGGATTCGGGGATGGTCGAATAGGTGCCGGTGACGGTGATGGTGCCGGTGTCCTTCAGCGCCTCGGTCAGCACCGCGGCGAACGGCATGCCCTTGTCCTGATGGCCGGCGCGGAAGATCTCGCCCTCGATCTCGACGTCCTCGATCCGCGCCTCCAGCAGCCGCGCCGCCGCCTCGCACAGCATGTGGCGCAGCTTGCGCGCGGCGTCGATGGTGGCGTTGCCGACCAGGAAGGTGACGCGCGAGGAGTAGGAGCCGTTGTCCTTGGGCACGACATCGCTGTCGCCGCTGACGACGCGGAAGCGCCCGAGGTCGAGCCCCAGCACCTCGGCCGCGGCCTGCAGCATCACGGTCGAGGAGCCCTGGCCGATGTCGGCGGCGCCGGTCAGGACCACGATCGAGCCGTCGAAATCGAGCTTGAGCTTGACCGTGGCGTGGGGCTCGCCGGTCCAATTGACCGGCTTGGAGGCGCCGCTGATGTAGTGCGAACAGGCCATGCCCAGGCCCTTGCCCTTGGGCAGCTTGCCCTTGCGCGCGCGCCAGCCGCTCTCGCGCTCGACCCAGTCCAGGCATTCCGGCAGGCCGTAGCTGTTGACCATCAGGTCGTTGTCGGTGAAGGTCGGCGCGGTCAGCAGATTGGCGCGGCGCAGCGCGAAGGGATCGAGCCCGAGCTCGCTTGCCATCCGGTCGAGCAGGCTTTCGAAGGCGAAGCGCACGTCGACCGTGCCGTGGCCGCGAAAGGCGCCGCAGGGCGGGGTGTTGGTCAGCACCCGCGTGCCGACATAGCGCACCGCGCGCAGGTCGTAGATGGCGTAGAGCATAGAGCCGGCGTAAAGGATGGTGACCACGCCATAGCCCGAATGCGCGCCGCCGCGCTGGGTGCATTCGCATTCGACCGCGGTGATGCGGCCCTGCTTGGTCAGCCCGATCTTGAGCCGGATGTCGGTCTCGGGCCGGCCGCGATGGGTCAGGAAGGTCTCCTCGCGCGTCAGCACGATGCGCACCTTGCCGCCGGCCTTGCGCGCCAGCAGCGCCGCGATCAGCTCGACCGCCAGCGTCTCGGTGCGGGCGCCGAAACCGCCGCCGACGAAGGGCTTGACGACGCGGATGCGCGACATGTCGATATCCAGCACCCGCGCCAGCATCAGGTGCACGTAGTACGGCACCTGGGTCGAGGCGTGGACCGTCATGCGCCCGCGCAACGGGTCCCACTCGGCCAGCGCGGCGTGGGTCTCCATCTGGTTCTGGCAGACCTCGGCGCAGTTGTAGACCGCCTCGCGCACCAGATCGGCCTTGGCGAATCCTTCCGCGGTCGAGCCCAGTTCGAACAGCACGTCGCGCTCGACATTGCCCGGGCGATGCTCGTGCAGGGCGACGGCGTCGGGCGCCCGCGCCGCGGCGGCGGTGTAGTAGGCCGGCAGCTCCTCGACCTCGAGCCGGATCAGCTCGAGCGCGCGCGCCGCGGTGGCCTCGTCCACCGCCGCCACCGCCGCCACCGGCTCGCCGCGATAGCGCACCCGCTCGCGCGCCAGCGGATGCTCGCTGCGCGCGATCGGCAGCACGCCGAAGGTCTTGTCGCAATCGGCGCCGGTGACCACCGCCTTGACCCCCGGCAGGGCGCGGGCGGCCGCGGTGTCGACCGCAAGGATGCGGGCATGGCCATGGGGGCTGCGCAGGATGCGGCCGACCAGCGTGCCGGGCGGCAGGAAATCGGCGGTGTACTTGGCCGCGCCCGAGACCTTGTCGGGGCCGTCGACCAGCGGCAGCGCGGCGCCGATCGGCCCCCGGCGCGGCGTCAGATCGTTCATGGCGCGGCGGCCTCGGCGCGCAGGCGGGCGGCGTGCCGCACCGCCTCGATGATCTTCACATAGCCGGTGCAGCGGCAGATGTTGCTGGCCAGCGCCTCGCGGATCGCGGCCTCGTCGGGATCGGGATCGCGGCGCAACAGGCCCTCGGACGCCATCACCAGCCCGGGCGTGCAATAGCCGCATTGCGCGCCCAGCTTCTCGTGGAAGCCGCGCTGGACCGCGTTCAGCTTGCCGTCGGCCGACAGGGCCTCGACGGTGTCGATGCGGCGTCCCTCGCAGCTGGCCGCCAGCGTCAGGCAGGACAGCACCGGCCGGTCGTCGATCAGCACCGTGCAGGCGCCGCACTCGCCGCCGTCGCAGCCGGTCTTGGTCCCGGTCAGGCCGAGCTTCTCGCGCAGATAGTCGAGCAGCAGCAGGTTGTCGGCGACGGCGTCGCTGCGGGCGCGACCGTTGAGGGTCAGGGTCAGGAGGCGCGGCATGGCGCCCCCTACTACAAGCGCGCCGCGCCTTCGTCCAGTCTCCGAATCCGGCGCAAATCCGGGAAAATCCACCCCCACAATACGGAAATGCCGGCGGCACCGATGCCGCCCAGCACGATCGCCGGCACGATCCCCAGCCACGCCGCCATGGTTCCGGCGCGAAACTCGCCGAGTTCGTTGGAAGCGCCGATGAACACCGCGTTGACGGCGTTGACCCGGCCGCGCAGCCGATCCGGCGTCCACAGCTGGACCACGGTCTGGCGCACCACCACCGACACCATGTCGCCGGCGCCGACCAACAACAGCGCCAACACCGACAGCCACAGCCAGCTCGACCAGCCGAACAGCGCATTGCCCAGCCCGAACGCGGCGACCCCGCCCAGCATCGCCCACCCCGCCCGGTCGCGGATCGGATGGCGCGCCAGATAGAGCGCCATCAGGATCGCGCCCACGCCCGAGGCCGCGCGCAGCAAGCCGAGCTCGGTCGGACCCGCATCCAGGATGTCGCGCGCCACCGCCGGCAACAGCGCCACCGCGCCGCCCATCAGCACCGCCAGCATGTCGAGCGAGATCGCTCCCAGCACCGCCTTGCGCGTCCAGACATAGCGGATGCCGCCCAGCAGCGCGTTCCAGCTGGTGCCGTCGGGATGGGCGATGCGCGGCGTCGCCGGCAGCGCCGCCGCGAACCCCGTCGCCAGCAGATTGAGCACGATGGCGGCGGCGAAGGCGCCGGCGGCGCTGAGATCGTAGAGCAGCCCGCCGGTCATCGGCCCCAATACGGTTGCGATCTGCCAGGCCGAGGACGACCAGGCGAAGGCCGCCGCCAGGATCGCGGTCGGCACCAGGCTGGGCAGCAGCGAAGTGGTGGCCGGGATGTTGAAGGCGCGCGCCATGCCGATCACGCCCAAGGCCAGGAAGATCGGCCCGACCTCGCGATTGCCGGCCAGCGTCAGCAGCAGCAGGCCCAGGCTGCCGGCGAAATAGACCGCATTGCAGGTCAGGATGATGGCCTTGCGCGGATAGCGATCGGCCACCGCGCCGGTGACCAGCACCAGCAGCACCGCCGGCAGGAACTGGATCAGCCCGACCAGGCCGAGATCGAACGGATCGCGGGTCAGGTCGTAGACCTGCCAGCCGACCGCGACCGAGGTCACCTGATTGGCGAAGGCGCCCGCCACCCGCATGCTCCAGAACAGCGCGAAGGGACGGTGACGCAGCGGCGAGGGAGCGGGCGAAGCGGTCACTGGCGGCGTCGCTGGCTCCACGCCACCAGGCCGAGCAGGCCGAGAGCCGGGACGAACAGCCAATAGTCGGACGGGCGCTGGCTGCGCTCCTGCACCGCCACCACCCGCCAGCCGGTCTCGAAGCCGGCACGGCGGGCGGGGCTGCCCAGCTTGGCTTCGACGATTTGCGGCGCGCCGGCGAGATCGCGCAAGCGCAGCCCCTGCTCGGCCAGCCGACGTTCGACCGGCCCCGGCTCCTTGAGCGACAGGCTGACGGTCTTGCGCTTGGTCTCGCCGTCCAGCCCCTCGCCCTCGATCGCCATCACCACATGGCCGCCGGCCGGCGCCGCCTCGATCAGGCGCACGAGCTGGCCGGGCGGACGTTCCTCCCACGCCGGCACGACCCGATCCAGCCACCAACCCGGCCGCACCAAGGTGAACATCACCACCGCCAGCGCCAGCGCTTCCCACCAGCGATTGCGTGCCCAGGCGTGCCCCATGGTGATCGAAGCGAACAGGATCAACGCCAGAGAGGCGCCGCCGCAGACCAGCACCAGCTCCCAGACACTGTCGACGTCGATCAACAGCAGCCGCGGCTCGAAGATGAACAGGAAGGGCAGCAGCGCGGTGCGCAATCCGTAGATCGAGCCTTGCAGGCCGGTGGCGATCGGATCGGCGCCCGAGATCGCGGCCGCCGCGTAAGAGGCCAATCCGACCGGCGGCGTGATGTCGGCCATGATGCCGAAGTAGAACACGAACAGATGCACCGCGATCAGCGGAATCACCAACCCGGCCTGCGCGCCCAATTCGACCACCACCGGCGCCATCAGGGTGGCGACGATGATGTAGCTGGCGGTGGTCGGCACGCCCATGCCCAGCACCAGGCAGACCAGGGCGATAAACAGCAGCATGACGATGACGTTGCCGGCCGAGACCCATTCGACGAACTCGGTCATCATCAGCCCCATGCCGGTCAGCGTCACCGTGCCGACGACGATGCCGGCGGTGGCGGTGGCGGCGGCGACGCCGATCATGTTGCGGGCGCCGAGTTCGAGGCCTTCGACCAGATCGCGCCAGCCGCGCGCCCATTCCGGCGCCGGCGCCTGGCCGCGGAACCAGGCCTTGATCGGTCGCTGGGTGACCAGAATGCCGATCATCGCCAGCGTCGCCCAGAAGGCCGACAACCCAGCCGAAAGATCCTCGACCATCAGGCACCAGATCAGGATCACGATCGGGATCAGGAAATGCAGCCCGGTTCGCGCCACCTCCCACAGCTCGGGCACGGCGATCAGCGGCGCCGCCGGATCGTCCGGCTCGGGCTCGGGATGGCGCGCCGCCAGCCAAAGACAGCCGAGATAGACCGCGACCGCCGCCAGCGCCAGCGCCCAGCCGGAGGCTCCGCCCAGCCAGCGCCGCGCCAGATCGACCCCCAAGCTGAGCACCACGATCGCCAGCGCGCTGCCCGATATGCCCAGCCCGTTGCGCAGCCAGCGTTCGCGCCACGGCCGCGTCACCGCCCTTTGCAGCGGCCGGTTGCCCAGCTTCAGCGCCTCGATATGGACGATGGCGAACAGCCCGACATAGGAGATCACCGCCGGCAAGGCGGCGTGCTTGATTACCTCGGCATAGGAAATGCCGACGAACTCGGTCATCAGGAAGGCGGCCGCCCCCATCACCGGCGGCATGATCTGGCCGTTGACCGAGGAGGCGGTCTCGATCGCGCCGGCCTTGACCGCGCTCAGGCCGGTGCGGCGCATCATCGGAATGGTGAAGATCCCGCCCGAGACCACGTTCGAGACCGACGATCCCGAGATCACCCCGTTCAGCGCCGAGGACACCACCGCCACCTTGGCCGGTCCGCCGCGCAGATGGCCAAGCAGCGCGAACGAAGTCCGGGTCATGTAGTCCCCTGCCCCGCCCTTGTCCAAGAGCGAGCCGAACAGCACGAACAGAAAGACGAAACCGGTCGAAACCCCAAGGGCGACCCCGAACACCCCTTCGGTGGTCAGCCATTGATGGTTCATCAACTTCACCAGCGAGGCGCCCTTATGGGCGATGACCTCGGGCATCCAGGGGCCGACCAGCGAGTAGACCAAGAACACCAGCGCCACCGCCGTCAGCGGCGGGCCCATCGCCCGCCACACCGCCGCCAGCAACAGCACCATCCCCGTCACCGCAACGATCAGATCCAGCGTCGTCGGCAAGCCCGGCCGGAAGGCAAGCGCCCGGTACTCCAGCACGATATAGGCCCCGCAATAGGCCGCGATCAGGCCCAGCGCCGCATCCAGCGCCGGCAGCCGGTCGCGCGGCGCACCCCGCCAGGCCGGATAGCAGGCGAAGGCCAAGAACAACGCGAAGGCAAGATGGATTGAACGCGCCTGGGTGTCGTTGAGCACGAACACGCCGAGAGCAAAGGGAAGCGGCGACGCGTACCAGAGCTGGAACAAGGACCAGGCGATGGCGATCGCCGCCACCAGCCTTCCGACCGGCCCGCCCAGTTTGCGGCCGCCGAGATCGGCGTCGGCCACAAGCTGCTGGGCTTGGGCGACGCCGGCCCCGGATGCCGTCATGCGCGAAACGAAAACCCCGTCGGCAGGCTACTTGACCCAGCCCTTTTCGCGGTAGTAGCGCATGGCACCGTCATGCAGCGGCGCTGACAACCCGTCCTTGACCATGTTCTTGGGATCGAGCGCGGCGAAAGCCGGATGCAGGCGCTTGAAGTCGTCGAACTTGTCGAAGGTAGCCTTGACCACCTGATAGACCGTCTCGGTCGGCACCTTGGCCGAGGAAATCAGCGTCGCCATCACGCCGTAGGTGTCGACCGGACTGGGATTGCCGCGATAGAGGCCGCCCGGAATCTGGCCCTTGGCGTAATAAGGGTGCTGCGCCACCAGCTTGTCGACCGCCGGGCCGATCAGCGGCACCAGCACCGAATCGCAGCCCGAGGTGGCATCCTGGATGTTGCCCGAGGGATGGCCGACGCCGTAGAAGAAGCCGTCGATCTTGTTGTCGCACATCGCCTGCGAATGCTCGTCGGCCTTGAGTTCGGCGGCGAGGCCGAGATCCGACACTTTCCAGCCCATGGCGGCGAACAACTCGTCGATCGAGGCCCGCGTGCCCGAACCCGGATTGCCTACGTTCAGCCGCTTGCCCTTGAAGTCGCCGAACTGCTTGATGCCGGAATCGCGCCGCGCCACCACCGTGAACGGCTCGGGGTGCACCGCGAACACCGCGCGCAGATCGGTATAGGCGCCGGCGTCCTTGAAGCCGGCCATGCCCTTGAGCGCGTTGAAATGGGTGTCGGACTGGGCCATGCCGAATTCGAGATCGCCGGCCTTGACGGTGTTGATGTTGAACACCGAGCCGCCGGTCGATTCCACCGAGCAGCGCAAGCCATGATCCTTGCGGTTCTGGTTGACCAGGCGGCAGATCGAGCCGCCGACCGCGTAATAGACGCCGGTCACGCCGCCGGTGCCGATGGTGATGAACTTCTGCTGCTGGGCCGGAGCCGAAGTCGGTGCCGCCAAAAGCAGCGCCGGCAGCGCCGCCAGGATAAGCTTCTTCATGGTCTTCTCCCCGTGAGGCCTGGATAAGGAACTATGGCGCCCGCGCCGGCAGGCTGGCAAGCGCGCCGTCGACCGCGCGGCCCAGCTTGTCGACGATCTCGCCGATCTGGTCGTCCGACAGGATGAAGGGCGGCGCCAGCATGATGTGGTCGCCCGCGCGGCCGTCGATGGTGCCGCCCATCGGATAGCACATCAGGCCCTCGGCCAACGCCTGCGCCTTGACGCGGGCGTTGAGCTTGAGCGCGGGATCGAACGGCGCCTTGGTGGCACGGTCGGCGACGAACTCGACGGCCAGAAACAGGCCGCGGCCGCGGATGTCGCCGACATGGCGGTGATTGCCGAAGCGTTCGGTCAGCGCGTCCATCAGCCGAGTACCCTGTCGCTTGACGTTGTCCAGCAGCCGATCCTCGCGGATCACCTGCTGGACCGCCAGCGCGCCGGCACAGGCCGCGGCGTGGCCGAGATAGGTGTGGCCGTGCATGAAAAAGCCCGAACCGTCGCGCACCGCGTCGTGGATGCGCTTCTGCGCCAGCACCGCACCGATCGGCTGATAGCCCGCCCCCAGCCCCTTGGCCACGGTCATCAGATCGGGGACGATCTCCTCCTGCTCGCAGGCGTGCAAGGTGCCGGTACGGCCCATGCCGCACATTACCTCGTCCAGGATCAGCAGCACGCCGTACTTGTCGCAGATCTCGCGCACGCGCTTGAAATAGCCCGGCACCGCCGGCACCGCGCCCAGGGTCGCGCCGACCACGGTCTCGGCGACGAAGGCGCAGACCGTCTCGGGACCGGCGCGCAGGATCGCGGCCTCCAACTCGTCGGCCACGCGCCGGCCATAGGCGGCCTCGCTTTCGTCGTCGCGGCGGTGGCGATAGGCGAAGCAGGGCGCGATGTGATCGACCTCGATCAGCATTGGCTTGAACATTTCGCGCCGCCAGGCATTGCCGCCCACCGCCAGCGCGCCCAGCGTGTTGCCGTGATAGCTGCCGCGGCGGGCGATGAACTTGGCGCGCCGGGGTTGGCCGATCTCGACGAAGAACTGGCGCGCCAGCTTGAGCGCGGCCTCGATCGCCTCGGAGCCGCCGGAGACGAAATAGACCCGGTCGATGCCGGCGGGCGCGTCCTCGACCAGGCGGTCGGCCAGGCGTTCCATCGGCTGGTTGGAAAAGAACGAGCTGTGGGCGAAGGGCAGTTCGCGCAATTGCGCGGCGATGGCGTCGGTGACCCGGCGCTCGGAATGGCCGAGGCAGGACACCGCCGCGCCGCCCGAGGCGTCGAGATAGCGCTTGCCCGAGGAATCGAACAGATAGGCCCCCTCGCCGCGCACGGCGACGGGGTAATCGGTTCGGGAATGGCGGTGGAAGACGTGGCTCATGGGCAGAGCCTAGGCCTTGGGCCGGCCGCTGCCAAGAAGGGTTAGACCGCGATCCGAGCCAGGGCTTCGCGCAGCTTGGCGCGGGCCAACTCGGCCTGGGCGCGGCGCTCGCGCTGTTCCTCGATCACCTCTTCCGGCGCCTTGGCGACGAAGGCCTGGTTGCCCAGCTTCTGGTCGATCTTGGCGATCTCGCCGTCGGCCTTGTCGATCTCGCGCGCCAGCCGCGCCGATTCCTTGGCCAGATCGACATGGCCGGCCAACGGCAGGATCAGCACGGCGCCGTCCAGCACGATCTGCATGTCGCCCTTCTCGGCCGGCGCCTCGCCGACCTGGGCGCTTTCCAGCCGCGCCAAGCGCAGGATTTCCTCCTGATGCGCCGCCAGCCGCGCGGCGGTCGCGGCATCGGCCCCGCGCAAGCGCAGATTCAGCTTGGCCGCGGCCGGCACGTTCATCTCGGCCCGCGCCGCCCGCACCGCCGAAATCAGCCGCACCACCCAGTCCATTTCGGCGCCGGCGCCGTCATCGGCCGGGGTGGCATGGGTCGGCCAGGCGCCCAGCATCAGCGGCCCCTCGCTCTTGTAGACCAGGCGCTGCCAGAGGCCTTCGGTGACGAAGGGTATGAAAGGATGCAACAGCCGCAATAGATCGCCCAGCACCGCGGCCGCGACGGCCTGAGTCTCGGCCTTGGCCGCGGCGTTGCCGCCGCCCAGCACCGGCTTGATGAACTCCAGATACCAATCGCAGAACGTGCCCCAGGTGAACTGGTAGAGCCCGTTGGCGGCCTCGTTGAAGCGATAGGCGTCCAACGCCGCCTGGCAATCGGCCGCGGCCCGCGCCAGCGCGCCCCGGATCCAGCGATTGACCGCGAGCCGCGACTTTTCCGGCATCGGCATGTCCGGCTTGCAGCCGTTCATTTCGCAGAACCGCGATGCGTTCCACAGCTTGGTGACGAAGTTGCGGTTGCCCTCGACCCGGCTCTCGGCCAGCTTGACGTCGCGGCCCTGCGCCGCCTGCGAGGCCAGGGTGAAACGCAGCGCATCGGCGCCGAACTTGTCGATCAGGTCCAAGGGGTCGACGATGTTGCCCTTGGACTTGGACATCTTCTGGCCCTTGGCGTCGCGCACCAGGGCGTGGACGTAGACAGTGCGGAACGGGACCTGCTTCATGAAATGCAGGCCCATCATCATCATCCGCGCCACCCAGAAGAAGATGATGTCGAAACCGGTGACCAGGGTGTCGGTCGGGTAATAGCGTTCGAGTTCCTTGGTGCGCTCGGGCCAGCCCAGGGTCGAGAACGGCCACAGCGCCGAGGAGAACCAAGTGTCGAGCACGTCCTCGTCGCGCTCGAGCGCGACGGGCTTGCCGTAATGGCGCGCGGCGTCGGCCGCGGCCTCGGCCTCGGTCATGGCGACGAAGGCCTTGCCGTCGGGGCCGTACCAGGCCGGAATGCGATGGCCCCACCACAGCTGGCGCGACACGCACCAGGGCTGGATGTTGCGCATCCACTCGAAATAGACGTTCTCGTATTGCTTGGGCACGAACACGGTGCGGCCGTCCTCGACCGCCTCGATCGCCTCGCGCGCCAGGGTCTTGGCGTCGACGTACCACTGATCGGTCAGGAAAGGCTCGATCGGCGTGCCCGAGCGGTCGCCATGCGGCACGACATGGACATGGTCCTCGACCTTGGCCACCAGGCCGAGCGCCTCCATTTCGGCCACCACGCGCTTGCGCGCCTCGAAGCGGTCGAGACCGCGGAAGGCCTCGGGCGCAGCGATGCCGATGCGGCCGCTGGGTTCGAGCACGTTGATCTGCTCGAGGTTGTGGCGCTTGCCGACCTCGAAATCGTTGAAGTCGTGCGCCGGCGTGATCTTGACCGCGCCGGTGCCCTTGGTCGGATCGGAATAGTCGTCGGCCACGATCGGGATGCGCCGGCCGACCAGCGGCAGGACGGCGCGCTTGCCGACCAGGCGCCGCCAGCGCTCGTCCTCGGGATGCACCGCCACGCCGCTGTCGCCCAGCATGGTCTCGGGCCGGGTGGTGGCGATGACGATGAAATCTTCCGGCGCGCCCTCGATCGGATACTTGAAATGCCACAGCTTGCCCTTGATCTCGCGCGCCTCGACTTCGAGGTCCGAGATCGCGGTCTGCAGGCCGCAATCCCAGTTGACCAGCCGCTTGTCCTTGTAGATCAGGCCGTCGCGGTAAAGATCGACGAACACCTTGCGCACCGCCAGCGACAGGCCATCGTCCATGGTGAAGCGCTCGCGCCCCCAATCGCAGGACGCGCCCAGGCGGCGGAGCTGGTTGACGATGGTGCCGCCGGATTCCGCCTTCCACTTCCACACCGTCTCGACGAAGCCCTCGCGGCCGAGGTCCTGGCGGCGGATCTTCTTCTCGGCCAGCTGGCGCTCGACCACCATCTGGGTGGCGATGCCGGCGTGATCGGTGCCGGGCTGCCACAGCGCGTCGTCGCCGCGCATGCGGCGATAGCGGATCAAGATGTCCTGCAGGGTGTTGTTGAGCGCGTGGCCCATGTGCAACGAGCCGGTGACGTTGGGCGGCGGGATGACGATGGTATAGGGCGTGGCATTGCCGCGCCGGCCGCAGGCGAAGGCGCCGCCCGCCTCCCAGGCGCGGTAGATCGCCGTTTCCGCCGCAGCGGGGTCGTAGGTCTTGTCCAACATCTGCCGGCCTCGATAATCCCGGCGGACGCCGGGCGGCAGGCTTTTAGCACGCCTGAAGACAGCGGCAACTAGGGCAAGATCGACCGGCCTTGCATCGCCGGGTTCAAGACTGATGGCCGATCATGGCCTCGTAAATTGCGCTGGAGTCAGATATCGGCCGGAACGGATCGGTCGTCGGAATCCGATCCGGTCGGTCGCGGTCTAGTCGTCGGCGCGGCCGGCGATCTTGGAAATCTCGCGCTCGACCATGCGCTCGACCAGGTTGGACAGGTTCTTGTCGAGCCAGGTCTTGAGCATCGGCCGAAGCAATTCCTTGGTCAGCTCTTCCAGCGTCTTGTGCGCCGCCCCCATCGGCAGACCCTTGGTCATGCCGTAGGTGTCGGTCAGCTGCTGGAAGGCGGCGGTGGCGGTCTCGACCGTCGGCTCGGAGACCAGGGTGAAGGCCTCGCGCTCGGGCTCGACGATGTCGGTCAGCTCCAGCACGTCCTCGGCTGGAGCGGCCGCATGCATCATCGGAGGCGGCGGTGGCGGAGGTGGCGGTGGCGGCGGTGGCGCCATCGCCATCATTGGCGGTGGCGGCGGAGGAGGCGGTGGTGGTGGCGGTGGTGGCGCCTCGACCTGCGGGGGCGGGGGCGGAGGTGGCGGCGGGGGTGGCGGAGGCGGTGGCGGAGGCGGCGGCGGCGGTGGAGCCGCAGCAGGCGCAGGCGCAGCCTCGGCCGCAGGAGCCGCCGGCTTCTCTTCGTCTTCGGAGATGATGCGACGGATGGAGGCTAGGATTTCCTCCATCGTCGGTTCTTGATTTTGCTCTGGCCCAGCCATCCCCATCAATCCCGCGAATCGGGTCGATTTCTCAAACTATTGCACCGGGGCGAAAAAAGCCAGCCAATCGAGCCCGCGCCGGCCGCGGCAGGTCACTTCGATGCGTCGATGTCCAGGCCGATCCAGCGATCGCGCACGCCGCGATAGTTCATGGTCGGATCGTAGCTGGCGACCGGCAATTGCATGTGCGAGGCGGTCAAGCGGCCGATCGCGCCCTTGAGCGTGAACGACGCCACCGCCGCATCGCGCTGCGCGGTGACCAGCGAGACGCGCGCATTCAACAGTTCCTGTTCGGCGTCGAGCACGTCGAGCGTGGTGCGGGCGCCGACATTGGCCTCCTCGCGCACGCCTTCCAATGCCAGTTCGGCGGCGCGCACCTGGGCGCCGGTCGACTGGATGCGCGCGCGCGCGGTGTTGAGCGCTTCCCAGGCGCGGGTCACGCCCTCGACCACGGTGCGCCTGGCCTCCTCGACCTGGAGCCGCCGCTGGGCCGCGGTCTGCTTGCTCTGGCGCACGGTCGAGTACTCGGAGCCCGACTGATAAAGCGGCACGGTCAGCGTCAGCAGCGCCGAAGTGGTCTTGCTGTAGCTCTCGCGCGCGCTGGTCGAGCGCTGGCTGGCCTCGTTGGAATGGCTCCAGTCGCCGGTCAGGCCGAGGGTCGGCAACAACGCGCCCTCGGCGACGTCGACGCTGTGCTTGGCGGAGTCCTCGTTGCGCACCGCCGTCACCAAGGTGGGATGTTCGGCCACCGCCAGCGCGACCGCCTCGTCCTCGCTGCGCGGCAGGCCGGAAGCCTCGCCGATGCGCTCGAGCGGGCCCGGCAGCTCGCCCATCACGCGGCGATAGGTGGCGCGGGTCGAGATCAGGTTGCCCTCGGCCTGGACGCGATTCGAGGTCGCCAATTGCAGCCGCGCTTCGGCTTGCGCCACGTCGGTGCGGGTGATCTCGCCCACCCGGAAGCGGTCCTGGGTCGCCTCCAGCTGGCGGGTCAGCACTTGGACGTTGCCGCGGTTGAGGTCGAGGATCGCGATGTCGCGGAGGACATCGAGATAGGCGGTGGCGGCCTGCAGCAGCACGGTCTGCTCGGTGCCGTGCAGCGTGGCGCGGCCGGCCTGGACGTCGGCCTCGGCCTTGGCGATGCCCGAGACCGTGCGGCCGCCACTGTAGAGGTTCTGGCTGACCGAGGCGGCGCGGCTGTCGGGATTGAGGCGGGATTCCCGCGTCGCCGCGGTATCGGCCTTGGTGTCGCCCGCGGTCCCGGTCAGGCGCACGGTCGGCCGCCAGCCGGCCACGGCCTGGGACACGGTCTCGTCGACCGCGCGCAAGGAGGCGCGCTGGGCGGCAAGCGTCGGATTGTTGAGATAGGCCGCGACCAGCGCATCGTTCAGCGACTCGGCTCGTGCCGCGCCGGCGGCGAGCGCGATCAGGCCGGCTCCGATCGAGAGGAATTGACGATGCGACATGACACCCGATCCAATGCAGGCCGGCCGTCCGGCCCAATTCGAATTAGAACACGAAACCGGGCGCGCGCGCGAATCCCGGCAGCACCGGAGTCGCGGCGTCGAACAAGGGCCGCTTGCCGATCGCGCCGCCCTGGCGGGTGAACAAGGTCGCCTGCCGGCCGCCTTCCCGGTCGTTGACCACCGCCACCAGCCGCCCGCCCTCGGCCAATTGGGCCAGCAGCGCCGGCGGCACGCGCTCGACCGCGCCGGCGACGAAGATCACGTCATAGGGCGCCTGGCGGGCATAGCCCGCCTCCAGCGGGCCGGTCACCACCGCCGCCACCTCGCAACCGCATTGCGACAGCGCGCGCTGGGCCCGCGCCGCCAGATCGCCGTCGCTTTCCACCGCCACCACCGTCTGCGCCAGGCGGCCCAACACGGCGGCGACGTAACCCGAGGCGTCGCCCAGCGCCAGCACCACGTCGCCCGGCCGGATCTCGGCCGCCTGCGCCATGCGCGCGAACACCACCGGCTCGATCATCACCCGCCCGGGGGCGAGGGCGATGTCCTCGTCGAGATAGGCCACGCCGCGCAGCGGCCCCGGCACGAACAGCTCGCGCCGCACCTCGGCCATGGCGGCGATGATGCGTTCGTCGGTCACGCGGTTGGGACGCAACTGGCAGTCGACCATGTTGCGGCGGGCTTGCGTCAGGAGGTCGGCTTGCATGATTCGATGATAGTCGCCCGAACCGCAAGCCGCAACGGCCCTGCGCCGCGACCGCTTGACCCAGCCGCGTCCCCGCCCCTATACAGCCATGCCCTTGCGTCCGGCCGGGTAGCCAAGTGGTAAGGCGAGAGTCTGCAAAACTCTTATTCGCGGGTTCGATTCCCGCCCCGGCCTCCACGCCCCGCAGGTCTAGGATCGACCCGGCCCGACGCCCGCCCGGCGGCGGCGCACATACCACACCACGAAGCGCCGGCGATGCCGCCTGAGCCAGGGAATGTCGGCCGACAGGATCACCAACCCGACCGGAATCATCCAGAAGCCGAGGATCGGCAGCCAGCCGAAAATGCCGCCGATGACGAAGGCGATGCCGATCGGGATGCGCGTCGCCGGCCGGCCGCCGTTCACCAGCCGTCTTTGCAGCGCTTCGATCCGCGCCTGGAAATCCCCCAACACCCCCGCCGACTAGCAGAGGCCGCGCGCGGCGACAAGCGTGACCGGTGCCGGGAGTGCGTGATAGGAAGGCGGCCGTGAGCACCCCTCCAACGGCCGCAAGTTCGGCCATGACTCCCGGTCTGATCGGTCTGATGGCGCTGGTGACCCTGATCTGGGGCGCCAATTGGCCGATCATGAAGATCACCGTGGCCGAGGTTCCGCCCTTCACCTTCCGCGTCATCTGCGCGCTGGGCGGCGGCACCGGGCTGATGGTGATCGCCTGGTTGTCGGGGCAAAAGTTGGGCGTGCCGCGCGCGGCATGGCGCTATGTCACGCTTTCGGCCCTGTTCAATCAAACGCTGTGGAACCTGCTGACGCCGTTCGGCGTCAGTCTGATGGCGTCCGGCCGGGCCTCGATCCTGGCCTTCACCATGCCGGTGTGGGCGTCCTTGTTCGCGATCCCGATCCTGGGCGAGAAATTGAGCGGCAAGCGCGCGCTGGGCGTGGCGCTGGGCGTGGCCGGGATGGCGATCCTGATCGGCGGCGATGCGGCGGCGATGGGCGCGGCGCCGCTGGGTGCCTTGTTCATGATCGGCGCCGCCATGTCCTGGGGATTGGGCACGGTGCTCAACCGGAGGGGCCGGCCCGAAGGGGTCGGCACGGTGGTGCTGGCGGCGTGGCAAAACTATCTCGGCGGCATTCCGATCGTCGTCCTGGCGGCGATCTACGATCCCTGGCCGCCGAACCTCGACTTAAGCTTCGGCGCGATGTTCGGGGTAGCCTACAACGCCTTGATCTGTTTCATATTTTGCGTCTGGGCCTGGTTCAAGGTTTCGGTCAGCGCGCCGACCGCCGTGGCCGGGGTCTCGACCCAAATGATCCCGGTGGTCGGCGTCACTTCGGCCGCCATCATCCTGGGCGAGCCGATCGGGCTGCAAGAGCTGGCGGCGCTGGTGGTGGTGCTGGCGGCGCTGACCGCGGTGTTGTGGCCCGAACGGACGCCGGCGCGCGCCGCGTCTTGAGGGCCGGCTTGAAGGCCGCCGCCGCGGGTGCTAAAGAGCCGGCGCTTCCGCGGTAGCTCAGCTGGTAGAGCAATCGGCTGTTAACCGATCGGTCGTTGGTTCGAGTCCAACCCGCGGAGCCAGTTTTCAAAAGCGCGCTCGGAAATGGTTCCGGGCGCGCTTTCTTTTCTGGTCTCGGCGATTGTTTCTGCAAGCATATCAAATGGTTGCCGGAACCTGGCCACTACCTCGCCATCTTCCCAAGTGCAGTTCGATAGCAGGAAATTGAGCAGACGGCGCTTTTCGCGCGGTTCCTGCTTTGCGAACAGCCTTTGAGCGTCGCGGGCGACATCGAGAAGCGCAAAGCCTTCGGAAAGATAGGATTTGTCGGCATTCTTGTGCCGTTCTATCTCGCGCTGGCAGCTCGCCTGTTCCTCGCGCCATTGGCTCGACATTTTCTCGAAGAAGGCCGTATCCACCAACCCGTCGAGCTTATCGACATACATCGCGTGAATGCGGTCGTTCAGGCGCTTCGCCTCAATCTCCAGCCGCCTGATCGCTTCCTCATGCTCGCGCCGCTCGTCGGCGTGGCTGGCGTGAAGCGCATCGCGAACCCACTCCAGCACCGCGTCATCGAATCGAAGTTGCCCGAGCATTCCGGTAAACTGCGTTTCGAGCACTTCCTCGCGGACATATCTGCGACGGCAGTCGGCGGGCTTGCCCTGGCACTTATCGGCATAGCCGGTGCAATGATAATAGACGTAGCGTTCCTTCTTGATCTCGCCGACCACGGCGCAACCGCAGGCATGGCAGGCGATCAGGCCCGAGAACGCGAAATCCCGCCTGCCTTTCTTCGCGCCGCGCGCGTTGCGAGCGTCTATCACGCCCTGCACCCGTTCCCAAAGCTCGGTTGGCACGATCGCCTCGTAGCGGCCCTGGTATGTCTTGCCGTCCCAATCGAAGCGCCCAGTGTAGATGCGGTTGCGCAGGATCGCGGCGACGGTACTCTTCGGGATGCGCTCGCCGCTCTTGCGGAACACGAGGCCTGCCGCCCGCGCCTTCTTGGTTACCTCCTGCGTGGACATATCGCCCCACGCATACCATTCGAACATCTTGCGGATGATCGGTGCGGTCGTCTCATCCGGCACGATGGTCTTGCCCTGCGCCGCCTTCTCGGTCATGCCCTTGCGCGTCTCCTCGGACAGGTTGTCGATGTAGTTCTTCGCCATCAGCACCTTGATGCCGTGCATGAACTTTTCCGAGGAGCGCGACTCGCGTGACAGCGCCACGCCTTCCTTGGGGAAATGGATTTCTACATCAAGCTCGTCCACCGTCACCCAGTCCTTGAGGTTGCGGTAGAGCCGGTCAGTCTTCTCGACCAGCATGACACGGACCGCCGGATGGGCCCTGAGATAGGCAACCATCTGGCCGAAGGCAGCCCGGCCCGTCTGCTTGGCGGTCTCCACGTCCACGTATTCCTGCGCCACCGCGAAGCCCTGCGCTGAGGCATATTCCTTCAGCAGCTTCAACTGCGCCGGGATCGAGAAGCCTTCCTTCTCCTGCTCCTTTGATGAGACGCGGGCATAGATCACCGCCTGCTTGCGGGCGGGATCGGCAGCGGGTGCGGTATTCGATGTCTTGGTCATATTGTTTAGTGTAAACGGGACAAGGGTGATTTGCAAGCCTCTCGGCATATCATGAAGGTCCTGGGACAAGTCCCACGAACCGCACATGCATGCCATGCCCGTGAACCGCCCCAGGATTGCCGGGGCGGTTCAGCTGGCACGCATGCGCAACCCTTACTCGATGGACTTGCGGGAGCGGGTGAATAGAGCGGTAGAGATCGAAGGTCTGTCGCGGCATGGAGCATCGCGACGGTTTCCCGATGATCTGATCCGGGTTATATCCTCGTCTCGCCATCTCTTGCTCCTTCTGTCCAGGCAAAATCTCTCAAATCGCCTGGTACAAAAAATGCCGGGCAGGTCAGATATGTCGGTCAAGGGCTTACAGTTGAACGTCTGGTCCTGACCCAAAGGCAGACATCGCCCGGAGCTCGTCATATTGCTTTGACGGAGTGCAAGGGATTGAGATAACAAACGAATGAAATTCAAATAGGCCGGGAACGGCTCACTGATTCGGAGGGGTTTTGCGGCACGTCAGCCTCATTGTTGCGCTCGCGGCGTTCTGGGTCCTGTTGTCTGGCGTCTTCACGCCGTTTTTGCTGGCGGCGGGTCTGGGCAGCGTGTTCGCGGTCGTCTGGTTCGCCGACCGGCGCATGAAGGTCCTCGATGTCGAGGGCCATCCGTCGCACCTCAGCGTCCGGGCCCTGACCTACTGGCCGTGGCTGCTGTGGGAAATCGTCAAATCCGGCTGGGATGTCACCAAGCGCATCCTCCATCCCCGCCTGCCGATTAGCCCGTGTTTGGTCCGCGTGCCGACTAGCCAGCAGACCAATGTCGGTCGCGTCATCTACGCCAACTCGATCACCCTTACCCCCGGCACGATTTCACTCGAGCTCACGGAAGGCGAGATTCTCGTCCATGCCCTGACCCGCGAGGGCGCTGAAGGACTTGCCACCGGCGATATGGACCGGCGCGCCACGGCGTTCGAGGCCGCGCTGTGATGTTCGCTGCAGCGGCGATCGCGCTGGTTGTGGCGCTGGCTCTGACCGTGGCTCGCGCCTTGCTTGGCCCGACGGTGTTCGATCGCGTTCTCGGCGCCAACACGATCGGCACGCTGGCCGTCTGCCTGATGGCGGTCTACGGGTTCCTGACTGAGCGTCCCGAATTTCTCGATGTCGCGATCGTCTACGCGTTTCTCAATGTGCTCAGTACACTCGCCATCCTCAAATTCTTCCGCTTCGGCAGTCTCGGCGATCCGGAGGATGACGAGCCCGCGCCGCGACTTGAGACAAGGCCATGAGTCTGGCAGCTGATATTCTCGGCTGGGCGTTCATCTTGGCCGGCAGCTTCTTTACGGTAGTCGGCGCATTCGGCCTCATACGCATGCCCGATCTCTATACGCGCCTGCACGCCTCGGGCGTGCTCGATCCTTTCGGCGTGTCCCTGATCCTGATCGGCCTGATGTTCCAGGCCGGGTTCACGCTGGTGACCGTGAAACTCGCTTTTCTCGTGCTGCTGCTGCTGTTTACTAGCCCGGTCGCGTGTCATGCGCTGGCACGCGCCGCGCTGCATCGCGAGGTAAAGCCGCTGCTCGACGACGAGAGGAGCTCATCATCGAAACGCTGATTTACAGCACCTTGCTCGTGCTCCTGGTCGTCACAGCGGTGGCGATCGCGCGCGTGCGCAATCTTTTCGCTGTCGTGGTGCTCGGAGGCATTTACAGCTTTCTCATGGCGCTGGCGCTGCTCGTCCTCGACGCTGTCGACGTCTCGATGACCGAAGCATCGGTGGGGGCCGGCATATCGACCGTGCTATTGCTCGGCGCCCTCTACCTGACGCGGATCGACGAGGCAACGCCTCAGCGGAGCTCCACGGCGCCGATGGTTGTAGCAGTGGTGGTCGGCGCGGCGCTGCTCTATGGCACATGGGACATGCCACCTTTTGGCGATTCTGGCGGGCCCATCCATCAACATATCGCGCCTCGCTACCTTAGTAGCGTGATGGCCGAGACCGGCGTGCCCAACGTCGTCACCGCCGTACTGGCGAGCTATCGCGGGTACGACACGCTCGGCGAGACTACGGTGATCTTCACCGCCGGCATCGGAGTTCTGCTGCTGCTCAAGGGACGCCGACGCAAGCGCGACGTCGGGAGCGCTAAGTCATGATGCATCGCGAGACGATCCCGCGGGTCGTCACCAAGCTCCTGTTCCCGTACATCCTGCTGTTTGCCTTGTACGTCCAGTTTCACGGCGAGCTCGGACCGGGCGGCGGCTTCCAGGCGGGCGTCATCGTGGCCGCCGCGATCATCCTCTACGGGATCATCTTCGGCCTTCAGGCCGCGCACCGGATCGCACCGCCGCGCCTCGTTGAGATCATGATCTCGCTGGGGGTCCTCATCTACGGCGTCGTCGGGGTCTTCGGGCTTCTCTTCGGCGGCAACTACCTCGACTATTTCGTTCTCGATCCAGACCCCGTGAACGGCCAGGAGCGCGGCATATTCTGGGTGGAGGCGGGCGTTCTGGTCACGGTATCGTCCACCATGGTCGCGATCTACTACGCGTTTGCCGGGCGGGGGCGCTGACGCCGGTATGGTCGACGCCATCGCGCATTTTAGCAACTGGGCAACCGTCATCCTGATGGTGATTGGCCTCTATGTCGTGCTCGCGCGCGGCAACCTGATTAAAAAGCTGGTCGGCCTCAGCATCTTCCAGACCTCGGTCTACCTGCACTATATAGGGCCGGGAAAGATCGTTGGCGGCACGGCGCCGATCATCGCCGAGGGCTTCACCGTCTATTCGAACCCGCTGCCTCATGTCCTTATCCTGACGGCGATCGTCGTCGGTGTGGCGACGCTGGCGCTTGGTCTTGCGCTAGTCGTGCTCATCCACGAAGCCTACGGCACGATCGAGGAAGACGAGGTCCTGGGTCGTGAGGATGATTCGTGATCGCTGCTCATCTGCCGGCCTTGCAAGTTGTCATTCCGCTGCTCGCTGCGCCGATCTGCGCGATGCTGCGTCGTGGATCGCACGCCTGGGCTTGGACGATGGTCGTGAGCTGGGCGATGCCCGTCATCGCGTTCGCGATCCTGCTCCAGGTGCTCGAAGGGGGCACGATCTCCTACTGGCTCGGCAGCTGGGAGCCGCCCTGGGGCATCGAGTACCGGATCGACACCGTCAACGCCTTTGTGCTCGTGCTGGTCTCGGTGATTGGCGCGGTGGTGATGCCTTACGCCCGCGCCAGCCTCGAGCGCGAGATGCCCGCCGACCGGCAGGTCTGGTACTACACAATGTACCTGCTGTGCCTGGCCGGCCTGCTCGGCATGGCAGCGACCGGCGACGCCTTCAACGTCTTCGTATTTATGGAGATCGCGTCGCTATCGAGCTACGTGCTGATAGCGCTTGGCCGCGACCGGCGCGCGCTCGTCGCGGCGTATCAGTACCTCATCGTCGGCACGATCGGAGCCACTTTCTATGTCATCGGCGTTGGCTTCCTCTATGTCATGACTGGAACGCTGAACATCGCCGATCTCGCCGAGCGCCTGCCGCTGGTTGAGAACCAGCGCCCGGTATTGATCGCTCTTACCTTCCTGATCGTCGGGCTGTCGCTGAAGCTGGCGCTGTTTCCGCTGCATTTTTGGCTGCCTGGCGCCTATGCCTATGCGCCGTCGGTGGCCACGGCATTTCTCGCGGCATCGGCAACCAAGGTCGCGATCTATCTGATCCTGCGCTTCTTCTTCACCGTGTTCGGTGGATCCTATCCGTTGGCCGGTCTCGGCGTTCCTTTGGTCTGGATTGCGCTCTCGCTTGCGGCGATTGTGCTACCGTCGATCACGGCGATCTACGAGAAGGACGTCAAGCGCATGCTAGCGCTCTCGAGCGTCGCCCAGATCGGCTACATCACACTCGGTATCGGTCTCCTCTCGGAGGCCGGGCTCACCGGCTCGATCGTCCATCTGCTCAATCACGGCCTGATGAAGGGCGCACTGTTCCTGCTGGTCGGTGGTATCGCCTATTCAAAAGGCGCGGTGACAGTGGACCGGATCGCCGGCATGGCGCGGCGCATGCCCCTGACCTTCGCAGGGTTTGTGGTCGCGGGGCTCAGCATGGTCGGCGTTCCGGGCACTGTGGGTTTCGTCAGCAAATGGTATCTCGTGCTGGCCGCCATCGAGCGCGGTTGGTGGTGGCTCGCCATACTAGTCGTCGCCAGTTCCGTGCTCTCCCTCGTCTACATGGGCCGCTTGGTGGAGGCCTCATATTTCCGGCCCTCTGCTCCAGATAGCACCGACGACCAGGAGATGCCGCGGTCGATGCTTGCGTCCGCTTGGGTGCTGGTCGCGGCGTGCGTCTATTTCGGCCTCGACACCGATCTCACAGTACGAGTGGCGGCACAGGCCGCGCGTACCCTGCTGGGGACGCCATGAGCGGCGTCACAACGTTGCTTCTGGCGATGGCGGTGCCGCTGGCCGGTGCGTTGCTGATCGCCCTGTCGCATGGCCGGCCGAACCAGCGTGAGGCGGTGACCCTCGTCACCGCTGGGGTCATGTTTGGCCTTGTCGCTTCGCTGGTGCCCGAAGTGCTGGCTGGCGGCCGGCCGGCCACCCAGCCATGGTCCATCCTGCCCGGGCTGGAGCTGCGGTTTACGCTCGAGCCGCTTGGCATGCTATTCGCGCTCGTCGCCTCATCCCTGTGGATCGTCAATTCGATGTATTCCATCGGCTACATGCGCAGTAATGACGAGCCGCGACAGACCTCTTTCTACGTGTTCTTTGCCGTCGCCCTGGCGGCGACGCTCGGCATTGCCTTCGCCGGCAATTTGTTCACGCTGTTCCTGTTCTACGAGCTGCTGACGCTCTCGACCTATCCGCTGGTCGTCCACAAACAGAATGCCGAGGCCCTGCGCGCCGGCCGCACCTATCTGCTGCTGCTCATCGGCAGCTCTATCGTCTTCTTCCTTCCGGCCATAGTCTGGGTGTCCTGGACGGCCGGCACCACGACGTTTACGCTAGGCGGGGTCGTCTCCGACGTGATGACGCCCGACGAAACCGGCTGGCTTCTTGCGTTATTTGCCATTGGCATCGGCAAGGCCGCGATCATGCCGATGCATCGCTGGCTGCCGGTGGCCATGGTGGCCCCCACCCCGGTCAGCGCCCTTCTGCACGCGGTCGCGGTCGTGAAGGCCGGCGTGTTCAGCATCGTCAAGATCACGGTCTACGTCATCGGCGTTGAGAATCTAGCGCGCGTCGGCAGCGGGGATTGGTTGCTCTATGTCGCGGGCACGACGGTTATCGTTGCGTCGCTGATCGCGCTCACCCAGGACAATCTCAAGCGCCGTCTCGCCTACTCGACCGTCAGCCAGCTCTCTTACGTCGTCCTGGCCGCGGCAATTCTCACGCCGACTTCGGTCATTGCAGCTGCGCTTCATATCGCCGCGCATGCCTTCGGCAAAATCACGTTGTTCTTTGCCGCCGGGTCAATCTACACCGCAGCGCATAAGACTGAGGTAAGCGAGCTGGACGGCATCGGACGGCGCATGCCGTGGACCATGGGTGCCTTCGCCGTCGGTGCCTTGAGCATGGTTGGCGTGCCTCCGGCAGCCGGCTTCACCAGCAAATGGTACCTGGCCAGCGCAGCGCTCGCCGCCGGTCAGCACTTTGCGCTGGCGGTCATCGTCCTGAGCACGTTGCTCAACGCCGCCTATTTCGTGCCAATCGTCTATGCCGCATTCCTTAAGCCCGAGCCGGCGAGCGGCCACGGCCATGCTCATGGCGAGGCGCCATGGCCGATGGTTCTCGCTCTGGTAACCACCGCCGCCGGAACTATGCTGCTCTTTCTGGTGCCCAACCTGCCGCTCGCCCTGGCGCGGCAACTGGCGGGACTGTCATGAGCTCCTTGCACCCCTTCACCGTGCGCACCGCCCTTATCCTGTGCGTCGTCTGTTTCGTCATCCTGGCGCTCACGGTAATTGCCGAGTTTTTCATTTACCGCCACGGTCAGTTCGGCATCGACGAGAGTTTCTGCTTCAACGCCTGGTACGGCTTTGTTGCCTGCGTCGCTCTGGTGGCCGTGTCGCGGCTGATCGGCTTGGTCCTGAAGCGGCCGGATACCTACTATGACCGCTAGCATTCTCCTCCCGCCGGCACTTCCGTTGTTTCTCGGCGCGGCACTCCTGACCATCGCGCGCGGACGCCTGCGGGCGGCGGTGATGCTTCTTGCGCCCCTCGTAGCGCTGGCGATGGTCTGGCTGGTTCCCGATACGAACGCTGGAATTACGGGTTTCCTTGGCTACGATCTCATCATCGTGCGCGGCGACCGGCTTAGCCGCTGGTTCGGTACCGTCTTTGCCATTATGGCCTTCGCCGGCGGACTGTTCGCGCTCAACCAGGAGAGCCGACTCGAAGCGGTTGCCGCGCAGGTCTACGCCGGCGGCGCGCTGGGCGTCGTTTTTGCCGGCGATCTGCTGACCACTTTCGTGTTCTGGGAGATCATGGCGCTCGCCTCGACCGTCGTCGTGTGGAGTGCCGGCGGAGCGTCGCGGGCCGCGGGTTTTCGGTATCTCCTGATTCACCTGCTTGGTGGCGTGCTACTGATGATCGGTTCGGCTGGCGAAGCTCAGGCGACCGGCAGCCTGGCCTTCAACGTCATGGCGCCCGACACAGCGGCGCGCTGGCTGATCCTTGCCGGCTTCCTGATCAATGCCGGTGCGCCACCTCTTTCGGCCTGGATACCCGACGCCTATCCGCAATCGTCGTACAGCGGCATGGTCGTTCTCTCCGCCTTCACTACCAAGACCGCAGTCTACGTCCTGCTGCGCGGCTTCCCTGGCGCCGAAGTCCTGATCTGGGTTGGGCTCTACATGGTGTTTTACGGGATCGTCTACGCGATTCTCGAGAATGACATGCGTCGCATCCTCGCTTACAGCATCGTCAATCAGGTCGGCTTCATGGTTGCCGGCATCGGAATTGGCACCGAGCTCGCGCTGAATGGCGCCGCGTCGCACGCCTTTGCACACATCGTTTATAAGGCGCTGCTGCTGATGTCTGCCGGGTCTGTCCTCTATATGACCGGTAAGTCAAAATGCACCGAGCTCGGTGGCCTGTTCCGCAGCATGCCGCTGACCGCGATCTCCGGAATCGTCGGAGCGCTGGCGATCTCTGCTTTCCCGCTCACCTCGGGCTTCGTCACCAAGTCGATGATCAGTGACGCGGCCGGGCAGGAGAGGCTGATGCTCGTGTGGTTCCTGCTGGCGGCTGGCTCGGCCGGAGTCTTCCTGCACGCCGGTATCAAGTTCCCCTGGTTCGTCTTTTTCCAGCGCGATTCCGGACTGCGCCCGTCTGACCCACCGGTGAACATGCGCGCGGCGATGCTCCTCTTCTCGTTTCTCTGCATCCTCCTGGGTGTTGCGCCGGGCGTGCTTTACCGCTGGCTGCCGTTCGGTGCGTCGTACGAGCCGTACACCGCGGATCATGTGGTGACCCAGCTGCAGCTCCTGCTGTTCTCCGGCCTCGCTTTTTTCATGCTGCTCGGGCTCCTGAGGCGGACCCCGACGGTCACGCTCGATTTCGACTGGCTCTATCGGCGCGCCGGCGTCGCACTGGCTAGTGGTGTGACCCGCGCAGCGCATGTCGCCTGGCGCAACTTCGCGGCCGGTATGCGTGGCATGGTCGACGAAATCCTGTCTGGTATTTCTATCCTGGCCCGCCGAGGAATCCTGGCGCGCGCACAGGACAGCGGTACGATGGCCATGGTCGCGGTCGCTATGCTCGCGGTCTACCTGGTGGTGGAATTCGTGCGGTGATGCGCGACAGCGCGGCTATTGAAGGAGCCGCCCGAGCCAATAAACAGGCCATATAAACGAGAGAAACAGAGCCTCGAATACTAAATCGGTCAGACTAGACCCATCGCCGACCGCCCTCGCTTGCCCTTTGACGAGGTAGGCGTAGGTCATCGCATTACCCAGGGCATAGGCAACGAGCAATTGGTATCTATAGCGGTTCCACAGCCGCTTCACATGGTCGCGCTCGACATTCCGGTCGTCAGAATCTTGAGGTTGGAGATTGCTCACGGCGGTGAATTTATAGCCTCTTCAAGCGGCGTCGGATATATTTTTTGCCTTACTCGCGCTGCTCTATTCAAGGAGGTAAAATGATTGTGGATGCACCACTTTCGGATGTTACCAGCGCGTTGCTGAGGAATGGTGATCCATCGGTTTTCGCGCTCATCGACACTAAGCCAACCGTTGTCCGTGACACGGCCTTCTTTCCAGAAGCGTTTAGCCTTCTCCTTGATCACGGCTGGGCCGGAGTAGCCGTTGTGATTGCCGACGGGGTTCTGCGCTGGTCGCCCATGGGGGCGCGCCCGCTGACGGCGGCTCTCTCGCCGCGCTTGTGGCGGTGATCGAGATACAAGCGAAGTTGGGCGGAAACGAGGTTCCGGCGCAGTTCGCTCCAGGGACACGACCCATACGCCCTGAGAAACCCATTGCGATCGGCTTTTGCCAAACGGATCAGCCGGGAACGGCGCCGGCCCGCAGGTCCTTGAGGCGCAGCAGCATGGTCAGCATGCGTTCGAGCTTACGGTCGAGATGCACCTCATAGCGGCCCAGCCGCTGCAGCTTGTCGGGGTCGAGCGACTCGCCGAACGCCTGCTCGCGGATCAGCGGGCGGTTGGCGAGTTCCTTCTTGCGCCCATCAAACCACGGCATCACCGTCCCTTCGAGGAAGCGGCGCAGGCCGGCCTCATCGGGCGTGGCCGGCTCCTCGCCCTCGTCCAGGTCTTCGGGATCGCGGGCCAGCATGTCCGCCCACCAGTCCCGCGTATCCCCGCGTAGAGCGGCCAGCGCGGAATCGTAGCGGTCGTTTCGGCACGAGCCGAGCAGGTCGAGCGCCCGGCGCGTCATGGCTTCGCCCTCGTCCATTTCGCGGATGTCGTCCTTGATGTCCCCAGCCGTGGTGTGGATCGCATCGACCACGCGCTCGGACTGGTCGGTGGCATCCAGATGCACCAGCGCTGATTTGACCGTCTCGCGGTAAGGCTCCAGCGCATCCTTCAGCCCGCGCCGATGCGCGGCGGCTTCGGCCAGGCGTAGCCGGCGTTTGCGCCACAGGATGCCTGCCAGTTCCTCGACCAGATGCTCCTCGGTCGGTCCCTGCGGCGCGTGCTCGGCCGCGAGTGCTGCGACCAGCGCGCGATATTCGTCGGCGTCTTCCCAGGGCAGGACGGTGTAGCGCGACAGCACGCCGTGGCGCAGCGCGTTGAAGCGGGTGATCTCGGTGCCGCCGGTCTCGGCCGGTAGATCGGGCTTGGTCTCGGTCATCGCCAGAATCTCCTTCTTCGTTTCGGGTTGTCGATCCGCGCCAGCAGGCGTTCAGCCTGAAGCGCAAAGGCCTCGTCGGCGCGCATCTCGTCTTCGAAGGCGCGTTCGCGCAGGCGGTCGTAGGTCCGCCGCCACATGCCCTTGGGCTTGGGCGGAAAGGGCGAGGCCATGCCGGGATCGCCGCCCAGGCGTTGCTTGATCTTGTCGGCCCGACGCAGCATGCGATCCCATGTGCCTTCGCCTTGGCTGGCGTGTGCGAGGCGATAGCAATGCCGGCACAGGAAATAGCGCCCCGGCCCGTGCAGCTTGGCCACGCGCCGCCCGCAGGCGATGCCGTTCACCACGCCCGGACAGATGAAATACGGCCGCGCCCCGCCCAAGCGGCAGGCGACGCGGACGATGCGGACGGTCTCGGCCACGTCCTCCCACTCCGCGCCGCCGACGCGCACGCGGTAGGTGAGATGCAGCCGGTCTTCCTCCGCGCGCAGGTTGATCGAGGCAACCTTCTCGCCGTCGCGCGTCCATTGCCAGCTGCCCACCCAGCCGGCGCGCAGGCAGCCCGTCTTGTGCACCCGGTTCACGTCGATCGAGCGGCAGGCCTCTACCGTGCCGCGTCCCGATCCGCTTGGCCGTCCCGATCCGAAGCCGCCCATCATGCGCCCCCGTTTTTTCCGAAATCGTCAGGCAACTTGGCCGGCCCTTTGATGCCCATGGCCTTGAGAGCTTCGACCGCTTCGGCCTTCCGGCCCGCGTGCCAGGCGGGCCAGCAGCGCGAATGCAGCCAGACATGGCCGGTCGGCTCGGTGCCGTGCGGCAGCAGCACGTCGTGGGCATGATCGCCGCCACCGCAGGCGCGGCAGCGCCCGGGCGGCGAGCGCTCGAAGCTGAGGTTCATCCATTCTACGACGCAGCATTCAAACGCCCGGGCCTCGGCATCCGGGCGCGGCAGACCGCCGTCGAACTCGGCGACGCCGGCGCGCTCGTCGAAATGCGCCTGCCAGTCCTCGGCAGACCAGCCGTCCCGGCCTGGCCGCAGCAGGTCGATGATCTCCTGTTTGTTGCTGGCAAGAGCGTCGAGGATTTCCGGTGGCGGTGGCGCGTGGGCTTGCAGGACAAGGCCATCGCCATCGACCCTTAGATCGAGGCCGGCGGCCCGTGCCGTCCGCAGGATTGCTGTGGCGCTCACAGCCGCGCACTCCACCCGGTTTTTGCGGGCGCGGATTGGGGCTGGTCCTTTGTGTCCGCACCGTCCGCAGCGGTCCCATCCTTGGATTTCAACGGTTTTGCGCGGACGGTCTGGACCGCCGCGTTCGGCCGACCGTCTGCGTCGTTGGCGACCGTCCGCAGGTTGGGTGCCGCGGAGCCGTTGACCGGCTTGGATTTCGACCTTAGCGCGGACGATGCGGACGGCACGGACGGTTGCGCCCCGTCCCGTTCCGGCGCCGGATCGGCGGATGCTGCGGTGATGCGGATGACCCGGGTTCGCGCCCGGCCCTCGCGCTCGAAGGCGATTTCGATGCCGATCTTGCGCAGGAAGGTCGCCGCCCGGCGCAAGCGCCCTGCCAAGGCGCGCGGGCTGTCGGGCCAGGTCTTGGCCTTAGCCACGCGCTCGCCCGCCATCTCCCCAAGGGCGCCCAGAAGTTCCGAGGCGGTTCCCGTCCACTCGGTCCTCTCCGCCATCACGGCGCGCACGGTGGCGGCGATCGGGTCAGCCTCGATGACGCCCTCGACGGCCTCGTCGCGGGTGCCGCAATAGGCAGCCCCGAACGTGCCGGCTGGCCAGAGCGCGGTCTCGCAGGCGGTCACCCACAGTGCGAAGTCGGCCATGCGCGGGAGCCTCGGCAGGTGGGTGTCGGGCAGACGCTTCAGGCCCTCGACCACGGCGTCGAGCAGCACGCCCAAGATGCGCGGACGCTCGGCCTCGAACGCTGCCCAGAGTTCCGCCTCGGGCCGGCGGCGCTCCTCTGGGATCGGCTCCAGCGTCAGGAACACGGCGCGGTCGGCGAGGTCGGGCCGCGTGACGATGTCTTCGATGCCGTTCAGGATCACCGGGCGGGCGGCGTCGAACAGCACCTCGTCCTGGTCGGTGTAGAGCTGGCGCACGGCGAACCCGCCGCCGGTGGCCAGCCGGCAGAGCGTATCGGAAATCCACGCCGGCAGGCCCGACACGTTGTCGAAGGCCAGCACATGGCCGTTGCTGGCGCCGACGAACAGGTCGCGGTCCTCGCGCGGCAGGGCACGCAGCGGCGCGGTGTTGGGATCGAGCAGCGCGCGCAGGATCGCCGAGAAGGTGGACTTGGCCGATCCCTGCTCGCCCGACAGCACGAGCACCGGATAGGGTCCGCGATTGCGCAGGCATGCTAGCGCCCAGGCGACCACCAGCACGAAGTCGGCATTGGACTGGACGTTGAGGAATGAGCGCATCGCAGCAATCGAGCCGCCCGGCGCCGGGATCGCCAGAGGCTTCATGCCGGATGCGCGGCGGAAGCGCACCGGCGGATTGTCGATTACCCGCCAGCCGGTGGCGTCGATCTCGACCGCCCGCCACGCCTTGTCGCCGACATCGACGTAGAGCTTGCCGTCCAGCCCGCCAACGCGGATATGCACGATCCGCTCCGGTGCGTCGAAATGCGCCTTGGCCTCGATCACACTCAGGGCGGATTGCAGCGCTTCCGAACTCGGCGCGCCTTGCGTCGCCTCGAAGAAGCGGCGCGCCAGCCAACGGCGGAAGCCCTTGGCGCGAATCGGCCAGGTCTCGCGGTGGCCGTTAATGTCGAGATCGGCGAAGCCGGTCCCGTCGGGCGCGTGAAATAGTTCGGCGGTCTGCGCGAGGTCGATGAGGATGTCGGCCTGCGTCGGCCCGCGCCCAGCATCGCCGTTTTCCTCGGCGATGGCCTCGTCGAGCGCAGTCACCCGGCAGCCGGCCCTCTTCAACTGCGAGCGCAGCAACTCGAAGGCGGCGCGATTTTCCGTCTTCAGCGCGGCGAGGCGCTCCAGCACCTCCGGCGTAAACGCGGCGCCTGGATCGGTCGCGGTTTTCTCGACCAGCCCATCGAGCGGATCGGCGATGTCCTCGGCCGCGTCGATGGCGTCGGCGATCGGGTTCGCGCCGATCTCGATTTCGGGTTCCCCGTTCATTACGCGCCCTCCTCGATGTGGGGCGCTCGGCCCGGCAGTATGTCGTTGAAGTCCATGCCTTGCGGCGGGCGGGCGATGCGCACGCGCCGGCCCTGGCGCTTCCAGCGAATGGCGCAAACCCGTGCCGCCTCCTCGCCGGCCTCGTCGCCATCAGCCAGCACGATCACGTCGCGCACGCTCGTCGGCAGGTCGAGGCTGCGCAGCCCAGAAGTCGAAAGCGCCGCCCAGGCGGGTTTGCCACTCGCCTGCATGGCGGCAAGGCACGTTTCGATGCCTTCACCGACCATTAGAACCTCGCCTGGATCGGCGAGACGTACCGCCCCGCCCCGGCACGGGCCAAGCATCATTTTCTCCGGATCGACGGGCGCTTTCCCGCCGCCGTCGAGCGCGAGGAAGGTGCGATGGACAGCGACGGGCGTTCCGTCGACGCCGTTCGTTACCAGCGCCACCATTGCCGGCCAGAAGCCGCCCGACGGATGCTTAAGAGCGGGATGGAAGCGCAGCGCGTCGGAAGGCGGCAGGTGCAGTTGGCGCGATACAAAATAGGTCGCGACCGGCGTCTCCGGCGAAGGCCTCGACGAGTGCCAGATGGCCAGAGCCCTCTCCGTGCGCCTGGCGTCATCGCCATCCGGTTCGTGCTCGACCGGCTTGCGACGCTGGGTCCACGCCGAAGAGCGTGCGCGGCTTTCGCTCCAAAGCCCGCGCCCGCGCAGCGCAGCGATAACGCGCTCCTGTTCGCAGCCGGCGTGGCAGCGCACGAGCACCTTGCCATCTCGCGTATCGGTCAACGAAAGGCTGGGCATGCGGTCATCATGGGCCGGGCATCGCGCCGTCCAGCCGCCGCCGGCCTTGCGCCCACCCAGGGCATTGGCGATGGCTTCAGCGGTCATGGCGTGCCTCCCCGTTCCCGGAGGCGTCGTGTGTGCCGATGTCGTTCGCCTGCGACGGCAATTCGGCCCGCGACCATTCGGCCAGCACGGAGAAGAAGCCGGTCATGTTCTCCGCGATCTGCCTTGCGTCCTCGCGGCTGAGATCGCGGCCGAGGCGCGGCTGCCAGACCTCCCGGGCGCGCCGGATCAGGTCATCCTTCAGATTGTCGTTCGTTGCGTGCGACGGTTTCACCGAAGACCTCACGGGCGGTTCCTCGCCGCTCCGTGCTCCTGGCCTCCGGCCTCGGAATCCCACCGATGACGCTGGACCTACGTGATTTGAATCTCGGGTGTCCCCATCGCAGGGATCGCCGTTATTGGCGCCGCGTCAGCGCGGCAGTTCGTCCTCGGGGATGTGGAACTTGTGCGACTTGCCTGCGCGGATCACGAGTTGGCGCTTGCCTCCATTCGTAATCTCGCAGACGATGGAACAATCGAAGAAGCCGTGGCTCAGTCCGTCCGTCAGGACCTTCTCGATGTGGCGCAACGCCTCGCCGAACTGGCCGCGACGCCCGGCAACGGGCGCGGATGCGGGAACGTCACGCATTGTGTAGCAGCGCCTTCATGTCTTTGATGGTTGCGGAGAACGCCAGCGGCGGGACCATCGCACCCTGGCCGTAGAATGCCAGCACGTCCTCGCGGCGGGTGGGACGGTCGCGGAAGACGAAGACCTTTCGCCGGCCTTCGGCGCGCAGATCGAGGAGGTCGTAGCCCGTGCGGCGCAGGAAGCAGGCCAGATAAAAGTCGCGCGTCTCGAACGCGGTATCACCGCTCGACTTCCGGATATCGGCTCGTTCAGTTGACACTTAACATCCTCCTCAAAAAAAAGAGTCAGCGTGCGGACTGAAACCATAGCTGGCGCGGGACATCCCGGTGCAACAGACCAATCCGCTCCAGCCGAATGCGCATCGAGACCATCGAAACCTGAAACTTCTCGGCAAACGGCCGCACAAACTCGTTGAGCGCCTCATTGTAGCGCTGTTGATCGTAGGACCGGAGGGCGGACGCAATCTCGTCTCCTACGTTTCCCGGCAAGGTCAGGCGGCTATTACGTTTTAAGATACGGGCGTTGTTGTCGCCAAAACGCTCCCGCCAAGCCTCGATCAGGAGGTCTTTGGGCATCAGCAGGCACGACGCGTAGGCGTCGGCCTGCCACTCCACTCGGTCCTTGGCCTGGCTGGAACGGCAGATGACGGCGGGAGGCGTCGGCCCAACGAACAAGGCGATCTGCGCCGGGTCTTTGACGAACAGGTGGCGATGCAAGCGCCAATGCCCACCGCCCTCGTGAGCCAGCGTGAACCGATATCGCCCCTCTTTGAATGAGTTCTCTTCAGGGTCGAGACTTTGGTCGATCACGATCCGGCGATCATCGAAGAATATCGCGCCGAGAATGTCGGCATCTCCTTCCGGATCGCGCGGCACACCGAACAGTCGGTGGGTATCGTCGAACTCGATGCCGAGTCTCAGGTGCTTTTCGACGATATCCTCAATGGGGACCGGCGGTTGGATGCCAGCGCCACGTTTCTGCGCAAACTCGCCCAGCAGCGACGCCGCATCTCGCTCGATCTGTTCCTCGGAAAGGAAGGGTACCAACTTCGCCATCACGCCGTCATCCTTATCTGCATCGTTGAAGTCTTGGTTTTCCGGCTGTCAGTCGTCCTTCGCCTTTTGCGCCTGCCGGGCCAACTGGGCGATATCGTCGGCGGTGAGGCCCTTGGTCGTGCGCAGGAGCGCCGCCAGCTCGACCGGATGGCGCTTGATGATGTCGGTGATATCGGTCGATACGCGCCCGGCCCGCGCCAGCAGGTCGTCGGTATCGCACCCGATGATCTTGGCGATCGCCCGGACCTTGTCCTCGGCCGGCGGAGGGAACTCGTCCCGCTCGACCTTCGACAGGTAGGTGGGGCTGACCCCGATCATCTTCGCCATCTCGCGCAATCCGATCTCCTTGCCTTCGCGTTCGCGGCGGATGAATGCCCCGAACTTCTCCCTCGCACCGGTCATCGCTCCTCACTCTCGACTCTCGTCTTCTGTTTAGGTGTCAATTTACAGTCGATTCGCGCCGACTGTCAACTTTCCGCTAAACACTTGCCGCCGGGACGGTCAGGCCGCCAGCCGCAACTCGCGGATTTCCTCAAGGACCCGCCGAAATTCAAGTTTCGGCGCAAGGCACATGGTTCGATATCGGGCTATAAAGGGGAGCCACTCCCTACCCCAATTCCCGCCGGACGATCGCCGCGCCCTCGGCCATGGCCTTGAGCTTGCCGAAGGCGGTGGCGCGCGGCAGGTACTTCATGCCGCAATCGGGCGCCGCCACCAGCTTGTCGGCGGGTAGGTATTCGAGGGCGTGGCGCAGGCGCGCGGCCACGGTTTCGGCGCTTTCCACCGCCGGATCGTTGAGATCGATCACGCCCAGATTGACGGTCTTGCCCTTGAGTTCGGCCAGCACGCCGAGATCGAGCCTGGGCTGGGCGGCCTCGATCGAGATTTGATCGGCGGTGCAGCCGGCGAGGTCGCCGAGGAAGGAATAGCCGGTCGGCTTGCTGACGCCGGGGACGATGGCGGCATAGCCGAAGCAGAGATGGACCACGGTGGTGACATCGATCCCTTCCAGCGCGCGGTTGATGGCGGCAACGGCATAGCGCTTGGCCGCGGCCGGATTGTTGCGCAGCCAGGGCTCGTCCAGCTGGATGACGTCGGCGCCGGCGCGTTCGAGTTCGCGCGCTTCGGCGTTGACCGCGGCGGCGTAGTCCATCGCCAGTTCGGCATCGTCGCGATAATGCTCGTTTTTGACCTGCTGGCCCAAGGTAAAGGGACCCGGCAGGGTGATCTTGGCGAAGCGCGCCGTGTTGCGGCGCAGGAACTCCATGTCGCGGGTCTCGACCCCGCGCACGCGCCGGATCGGCCCGACCACGCGCGGCACCTGGATCAGCGTGCCGACGGTCGAGCGCATTTCCGCTGGCCGCTCGCTGTCGACGCCTTCCAGCGCGGTGGCGAAACGGTTGGAATAGCTTTCGCGCCGGATCTCGCCGTCGGTGACAATGTCGATTCCGGCCCGTTCCATTTCCTGGATGGCCAGGATGGTGGCGTCGTCCTGGGCGGCTTCCAGCCAGGGCTCGGCCACGCGCCAGATGTCGCGGGCGCGGGTGCGCGGCACCTGCTTCGAGAGCAGCGCCCGGTCGACAAGCCAATCCGGCTGGGGATAGCTGCCGACCACGGCGGTCGGCAGCAGCGGCAGTTTCCTAGTCGCGGACATAGTCGATATCGGACCCCGAACGGCGGGAAAAGAAGCGGCATTTGAGCCAAGCGCCGTCGGCTTCCGCATACCACACCTCGCAGCGGATATCGCCGTCGACCCGGTAATGTCGCGCCATCGCCTGCCCCGCGCCGCGCGCCACCGCCTCGTTGCCCATGCGCCGCACTTCGACCTCGGCAAGCCGCCCCGACTGCGCGTTGAGCCAAGGCCGGCGGCCGAGCGCCGCCTCGTCCCACCAGGTGGAGGCCGTGACTGTCGGCGGCAACAGCGCCTCGCCTTCATGCGTGCGCAGCCGGAAGCCGGCGGGTTCGGCCGCGCCGTTCAGCCAGGTGACGCGCCCGTCGTCGTCGGTCCGCGCCTCGAAAGCGACCAGGCGTGGACCCTCGCGCCGCTCTTGCGCGTGATGGCGATAGCGATAGATCGGCAGGCCCAAAAGCCGCACCGTCAGTTCGACGTCGATCGCGGCCGCGACGGACTCGCCCTGGCGCATAAGGCTGATACGGTGACGGCCGATGCGTTCGCCCTTGCGCCAAACGGCGAAAGACAACTCCGTTCCCGCAGCCGCGGCCGGCCACGGCCACGTCGCCGCGGCGGCCAACAGCGTTCGGCGATCGATCCCCTGCACGGGATCATCTTACGCGGCAACGGCTTCGGGTCTACACTCGGTCGACGGAGAAACCATGAATCGAGATCGAGTCGAATTGCTGGACCACGCGGTGATGGCCAAGGGGTTCTATCGCTACGAGAAGTTCGGCCTCAGCCACGACCTGTTCGGCGGCGGGCATACCGCGCGGATCGAGCGCGAGGTGCTGATCCGGCCGCACGCCGTCGGCGTTTTGCCCTACGATCCGGTGCGCGATCGGGTGGTGCTGATCGAGCTGTTCCGCATCGGCGCCTATGCCGCGCGCGACGCCAACCCGTGGACTATCGAGATCGCCGCCGGCATGGTCGAGGAAGGCGAGAGCCTTGAGGACGTGGCCCGGCGCGAGACGCAGGAAGAATGCGGCGTGGCGCTGAACGGGTCGCTCGAATACATCACCGAATTCTACACCTCGCCCGGCGGCTGCACCGAGCGCTGCGCGCTCTATTGCGGGCAAGTCGACGCCGGACGAGTCGACGGAATCCATGGCCTCAAGGAGGAACACGAGGACATCCGCGTCTTCGCGCCGCGCTTCGAGGAAGCGATGGCGATGATCGCCGACGGCCGGATTCGCGTCAGCCACATCCTCATCAGCCTCTACTGGCTGGCGCTCAACCGGCCGCGTCTGCGCGAGACTTGGCGATGATCCGGCGCTGGTTGCTGGCGATCCTGTTGGCGGCGCCGCTGGCGGCTTCGCAGGCGGCCGAGCCGATCGATCTCGAATTGGCCTTGATGGTCGACGTTTCGCTGTCGATCGACGAGGAGGAATACCGCCTGCAGCGCAACGGCTATGTCCGCGCCTTCCGCAATCCCGCCGTCCAGCACGCCATCGGCCAAGGCCGCCGGCGCGCGGTGGCGGTGATGTACGCCGAATGGGCCGACTACGCGGTGCAAGACGTGGTGGTCGAGTGGACGCTGTTGCGCTCGCCGACCGATGCCAATGCCTTCGCCGACCGGCTGGAAAGGGCGCGGCCGCGGCACAGCGCCGGCTCGACCTCGCTTTCGGGCGCGATCGACTTCGCCGCCCGTCAATTCGGCCGCGCCGGCTATGTCGGCCAGCGCCGCGTGATCGACATCTCGGGCGACGGCATGAACAATTCCGGCCGCGATCCGCGTTTCGCCCGCGACGATGCCGTGCGCCAGGGCATCGTCATCAACGGCGTCGCCATCCTGACCGAGGTGGCGACGCTGGACGACTACTACCAGCGCTATGTCGCCGGCGGCGACGGCGCGTTCGTGGTCGGGGCGCGCGATTTCGGCGACTTCGCCCGCGCCATTCTCGGCAAGCTGGCGCGCGAGATTTCGGGCCGCCCGCTCGACGGCGACACCATGCTGGCCGAAGCGCCGTGAGCGCGGATCCGGCCGCGGCCGCGCGCGGCTTCGATCTGCGCGCCATCGGCCGCGATTTCCTCGACGACCCCTACCCGACCTATCGCCTGCTGCGGACCCACGACCCGGTGCATCGCAATCCGGACGGCAGCTATTTCTTGACCCGCTGGCGCGATCTCGACCGGGTCTATCGCGACAATGCCCGCTTCAGTTCGGACAAGAAGGCCGAGTTTCGGCCCAAATTCGGCGACAGCCCGCTCTATCTGCACCACACCACCAGCCTGGTGTTCAACGATCCGCCGCTGCATACCCGCGTCCGCAGGCTGCTGGCGCCGGCCTTCACGCCGCGGGCGCTTGGGCTGCTCGAAACCAAGTTCGTCGCCCTGGTCGATGGGCTGCTCGACCGCGCCGAGACCCGCGGCGGCATGGACACGATCGCGGATTATGCCGCGGCGCTGCCGGTCGAGATCGTCGGCGACATGCTGGGCGTGCCGCGCGAAGAACGCGGCCCCTTGCGCGAATGGTCGCTGTCGATCCTGGGCGCGCTGGAGCCGGTTCCCAGCCCGGCGGCGCTCGATTGGGGCAACCGCTCGGTGCGCGATTTCACCGACTACCTGACTCGGCACATCGCCCGCTTCCGCGCCGATCCCGGCCTGGTCGACCGGCTGGGCATGGGCGAGGTCATGGCCATGCTGCTGGCCGAAAGCAAGGACGGAGACCGCCTGACCGACGTCGAGCTGATCCAGAACTGCATCTTCATCCTCAACGCCGGGCACGAGACCACCGCCAACCTGATCGGCAACGGCATCGCGCTGTTGATCGACCACCCGGAGCAGATGGCGCGGCTGCGCGCCGATCCCGGGCTGATCCGGTCGGCGGTCGAGGAAATGCTGCGCTACGAGAGTTCCAACCAGCTCGGCAACCGCCGCGCCACCGAAGATGTCGAGATCGGCGGCGTCGCCATGCCGGCCGGGACTTTCATCACCCTCGGCATTGGCGCCGCCAATCGCGATCCCGAGGAATTCGCCGATCCCGAGCGCTTCGACATCGGCCGCGCGCCCAATCGCCACCTCGCCTTCGGCGGCGGCATCCATGCCTGCGCCGGCATGAGCCTGGCGCGGCTGGAGGGCCGCATCGCCATCGAGCGCCTGCTGGCGCGGTTCGGTCGCATCGAGCGCACCGGCGCGCCCAAGCGCGGCGGGCGGGCACGCTTCCGCGGCTATCTCAGCTACCCGTTGAGCCTCGGCCGCTGATCAGGCCTCGGCATCGAGCGTCATGCCGTCCCAGCCGGGCTCGACTCCGGGCGGCAGGCGCTTGGCCAGATCGGCATAATCCAACAAGCCCGACATGTGGGTGAGGATGGCGCGCTCGGGCTTGACCCGCGCGATCCATTCCAGCACCGGCTCGACCAGGGCATGGGTCGGGTGATAGGGCGCGAAGCGCAGCGCCGCCACGATCCAGGTGCGCACGCCTTTCAACGCCTCGAAGGCCGGCTCGGGCAGGCGGATCAGATCGGTCGAATAGGCCAAATCGCCGAAACGATAGCCCAGCGAGACCACGTTGCCGTGATCCTGCTCGAACGGAATCACCTTCAGATCGCCGATCTGAAACGGGCCGGCGACGTCATGTGCCACCAGCAGCGGCTTGTAGTGTTCGATCTCCTCGAAGACGTAGCCGAAGCGCGCCTTGAAGCGCCGCCACATGTCGGGCCGGGCATAACCGTCGCAGGGCCGGCCGCGCCGGTGCACCGGCCAGCGCAGGTCGTCGACGCCATGGATGTGGTCGGCATGGTCGTGGGTGTAGAGCACGGCGTCGATCGACTTGATGCCGGCGTCCAGGCACTGCACGCGCATGTCGGGCGAGGTGTCGACCAGGATCGAGGTGGTCGGGGTCTGGACGTGGATCGAGGCACGGCGGCGGCGATTGCGCGGATTGGCGGGATCGCTTTGGCCCCAGTCCTCGCCGATATGCGGATTGCCGCCCGAACCGCCGCAACCCAACACCGTGACCTGGAGCTTCATGCGACCTTCGCGAATAGGCGATGGAAATTGGCGGTGGTGGTCTCGGCCAGCGCCTCGGGTGCCACGCCGCGCAGCGTCGCCACCGCCCGCGCCGTGTGCACCACATCGGCCGGCTCGCAGCGCCGGCCGCGATGGGGCACCGGCGCGAGGTAGGGCGCGTCGGTCTCGACCAGGACGCGATCGGCCGGCAGCTCGCGGGCGATGGCCCGCAGCGCATCGGCCTTCTTGAAGGTGACGATGCCGGACAGGCTGATCGACATGCCGAGCGCGAGCGCGCGCCGGGCCAGATCGGGTCCGCTCGAAAAACAGTGCAGCAGGCCGGTGAAGGGATGCGCTTGCATGCCCTCCTCCAGCAGGCGTGCCACGTCCTCGTCGGCGTCGCGCGCATGCACGATCAGCGGCAGCCCGGTCTCGGCCGCGGCGCGGATATGGGCGCGGAAGGAACGCTGCTGGGCCTCGCGCGGGCTGTGGTCGTAGAAGTAGTCGAGCCCGGTCTCGCCGATGGCGACGACCTTGGGATGGCGCGCCTCGGCCACCAGGCGATCGACGTCTTCGCCCGGCTCGTTGGCGGCCTCGTGCGGATGCACCCCGACCGAGCACCAGATGTCGGCGAAGCGCTCGGCCACCGCCTTGACGCCGGCGAACTTGCTCAGCCGCGTGCCGATGGTGACCATCTTGGCGACGCCGGCGCGCCCGGCCCGCGCCACCACCTCGTCCAGCTCGGGCGCGAATTCCGGGAAGTCGAGATGGCAGTGGCTATCGACCAGCACCGGCGGCGGCGCCTTCCTCGACGAAGCGCGGAAACAGGGCGGTGGGCGCCGGCAGCGCCGTGCCCGGTGCCAACCGCCGGGCCAGCGCCGCGAAATCGCGCGCCCCCTCGCCCTGGCCCAGCGCCGCCAGCAGCTTGGCGCCCGAACCCGGCATGACCGGCTGCACCAGGATGCCGAGATGGCGCAACACCTCGGCGGCGACGTAAAGCACCGTCGCCATGCGCGCCGGATCGGCGGTCTTCAGCTTCCACGGCGCCTGGGCGTTGATGTAGCGATCGGCCTCGCCGATCACGGCCCACAGCCGCTCGAGCATGGCATGCGGCGCCGGTACCGCCATGTCGGCGCGGCAGCCCGCCAGCAGCGCGCTTGCCTTGTCCAGCAGCGCGCTGTCCTCGGCCGAAAACGCGCCGGGTGCCGGCGCCTTGGCCTCGCAATTGCGCTGAATCTGGGTCAGCACGCGCTGCGCCAGATTGCCCAAGCCGTTGGCGAGGTCGCCGTTGATGCGTCCGACCATGGCGCGGTGCGAGAAGTCCCCATCCTGGCCGAAGGGCAGTTCGCGCAAGAGGAAATAGCGCACCGGATCGAGGCCGTATTTGCGCGCCGTCGCCACCGGTTCGATGACGTTGCCCAGCGACTTGGACATCTTCTGGCCTTCGATCGTCCACCAGCCATGGGCGAAGACGCGCTTGGGCGGCTCGACCCCGGCCGCCATCAGGAAGGCCGGCCAATAGACGGTGTGGAAGCGGACGATGTCCTTGCCGACCATGTGCATGTCGGCCGGCCAATAGCGGCGATAGGACGGCGTCGCTTCGTCGGGATAACCCACCGCGGTGATGTAATTGGTCAGCGCGTCCAGCCAGACATACATGATGTGCTTGGGATCGTTCGGCACCTTGACGCCCCAAGAGAACGAGGTGCGGCTGACCGAAAGGTCCTTGAGTCCGGATTTGACGAAACTGATGACCTCGTTGCGGCGGCTGTCGGGGGCGATGAAATCGGGCCGCTCGGCATAGAGCTTGAGCAGCCGGTCCTGCCAGGCCGAGAGGCGGAAGAAATAGGACGGCTCCTTGACCCATTCGACCTCGGCGCCCGAGGGCGCGCGGCGCTTGCCGTCGGGACCCAGGGTCAGCTCGTCCTCGCCGTAGAACGCCTCGTCGCGCACCGCGTACCAGCCTTCGTAGGCGCCGAGGTAGATCTCGCCGCGCTCGACCAGCTTCTGCCACAGCGCCTGGCAGGCGCGCAGATGCCGCGGCTCGGTGGTGCGGATGAAGTCGTCGTTGGAGATGTCGAGCTGGGTCATCAGCGCGCGGAACGAATCCGACAGCCGGTCGCAGAACGCTTGGGGTGCCTCGCCCGCCGCCGCCGCCGCCTTCTCAACCTTCTGGCCGTGCTCGTCGGTGCCGGTGAGGAAATGCACCGTCCGCCCGTCCAGGCGATGGAAGCGGGCGATGGCGTCGCACACCACGGTGGTATAGGCGTGGCCGATATGGGGCACGTCGTTGACGTAGTAGATCGGCGTGGTGATGTAGAAGCGCTCGGCGCTCATGCTGGGGCTCCGCCGCGCGCGGCCCGCTCCAGCGCGCCGAAGGCGGCCAGCAGCGTCTGCTTGCGGTCGAGGTTGACCGCATCGGCGCGGTCGAACAGGCGGGCGAGCTTTTCCCACAGCTCGACCCAGCGATCAAGGCTCTGCGCGCCGACCAGCCGCGCCATCGCCGCATCCTCGCCGGGCAGAACCTCGGCGCCGGCGCCGAGCGCGCCGAACCGCGCCAGTCGCGCCAGCCAACCCAGCAGCAGATCGACCAGGGTGGCGTAGCCGCCATCCTGGTCGCGACGCGCCAGCCGGTCGCCCAGCGCGTGCAGCGCCCCGGCATCGAGCCGCGGCAAGGACTCGATCAAGCCGATCAGTTCGCGGTAAAGCGCGACCCCGCCGGCGCCGTGCAGCGCCGCGGCGCGCCCCGGCCGGCCCTCGGCCAGCCCGATCAGGGCCTGGCGCTGGTCGGGATCGAGGTCCGGCAAGAGCCGCGACAGCACCTGGTCCATCGCCGCCGGCCGCAAGGGCCTCAGCGACAACACCGCGCAGCGCGAACGGATGGTGGCAAGCTGGCGGCCGGGCGCGTGACAAACCAAAAGCAGGAGCGCGCGCTTGGGCGGCTCTTCGAGGGTCTTGAGCAGGGCATTGGCGGCGTTTCGGTTCATCTGGTCGAGGGCGTCGATCACCGCCACCCGCCAAGCACCCTCGCCCGCGGTCTTGGTAAAAAACTCCTTCATCCGGCGCGCTTCGTGGATCCGGATTTCGGTGAAAAACCGGCCGGACTTTTCGTTCCAGCCGCGCTCGACCGCGCACAGATCGGCATGCCCCAGTGCCGCCACCCGCCGGAACACCGGATCCTCCGGCGCCACCTGCAGCGAGGTCGCTGGCGGCGGCGCGCCGAACAGGCCCTCGCCCGCACCGCCTTGCTCGCCCTGCTTGAGCACGAAGCGGGCGAAGCGATAGGCCAGCGTCGCCTTGCCGATGCCCGACGGCCCCGCCAGCATCAGCGCATGCGGCATGCGGCCGCTGTTCCACAGCGCCAGCAGCCGCGCCTCGGCCTCCTCGTGACCCCACAGCGCCGCGGCATGGCGCGGGCCGTAGCCGTCGAAGTCCTCGGCCGGGACTTCGTTCGGATCGACCGCGCGGGCGCGACTCATCGGCCGAGCCGTTCGCGCACCTGCGCCCGCAGTGCGGCAAAGACCGCATCGGGTTCGGCGCTGGCGTCGATCACCGCGCAGCGTTCGCGCTCGGTCGCGGCGATGGCCAGAAATCCCTGCCGCAGGCGCTCGTGAAAGGCGCGGTCCATGCGCTCGTAGCGGTCCTCGCCGCCGCCGCGCGCCGATGCGCGCCTGAGGCCAAGCTCGACCGGCAGATCGAGGATCAGGGTCAGGTCGGGCTTGAACTCGCCCAGCACCAGGCGATGCAGACGTGCGATCGATTCGCGGCCGAGTTGGTGGCCGAAGCCCTGATAGGCCGCGGTCGAATCGGCGAAACGATCGCAGATCACCCAGCGACCCGCGGCCAGTGCCGGCTCGATCCGGCTACGGACATGATCGAGCCTGGCCGCGTAGTGCAGCAGGGCCTCGCTCCACGGTTGCCAGCGCTCGACCGCGCCGCCGACCAAGAGGCCGCGAATGGCCTCGGCGCCGGGCGTGCCGCCGGGTTCGCGGGTCAAGTCGACTTCGAGGCCGGAGGCGGCCAGCTCGACCGCCAGCCGCTTGGCCTGGGTCGATTTGCCGCCGCCCTCGCCGCCCTCGAAAGTGATGAACTTGCCGCGCGTTGTCATGCCGGGCGCAGACTACGCGAACCGGGCCAAAGGCTCTATCCCTGCAACGCCTTCCACATCTCCACGTCGCGCGCCTTGGTCCAAATGCGCGGATGGTCGATGCCGCTGGCCTCGTCATAGGCGCGGCTGACGTCGAAGGGCAGGCAATGCTCGAAAATGCCCCAATGGCCGTAATCCGGTTCCAGCACCTTGCGGCAGCTATCGAACAATTGCTTGAGGTTCTGGCCGGCCGAAACTCCGCGCCGGGCCGTATCGAGCAGGGTCTGGACGAAACCTTGGGTCGAGGCGATCGCCGCCAGACAGGCCTTGGGCGAAGTCAGCGCCGGTCCGCGGCCGGGCACCAGCACCCGCGGCTCGAGCGCCTTGAGCCGGTCGAGCGTCTGCACCCACTGGCCGAGATGGGCGTCGCCGGCATAGGGCGTGGCGCCGTTCTCGACCAGATCGCCCGCGAACAGCACGCGTTCCTTGGGCAGCCAGGCGACAGTGTCGCCCTTGGTGTGGCCGGCGCCGAGATGCATCAACTGCACCTCGGTCTTGCCCAGCCACAGGGTCAGCCTGCCCTCGAACACCAGATTGGGCCAGGTCAGGCCGGGCACGCTTTCGACCGCCTGGAACAGCCGCGGAAAGCGCCAGACTTCGGAGGCGAAATCCTGGCGGCCGCGTTCCTTGATCAGGTCGTAGGTGCCTTGGCTGGCGACGACATAGGGCGCCTTGTAGGCCGAGGCGCCCATCACCCGCACGGCATGATAGTGCGTCAGCACGACATACTTGAGCGGCGCCTTGGTCCGCTTGCGCACCCGCGCGATCAGGTCCCGTGCCGCCACCGGCGTGGCGCGGGTGTCCAGCACCATCACCGCGTCCTCGCCGACGATCACCCCCGAGGTCGGATCGCTTTCGGCCTCGTAGGCCCAGCAATGCGGCGAGATGCGAGTGAAGGCGATCTTCTTCTCGGTCATGTCGCCGCGCGAGGCGAAGGCTTTGGTCATGGTTCGGCTCCTTGCCGGATAGCTAGCCTTTTGCCTAGCGCGCGCCAAGACCAATCCTTCGGTCACGCATGAACGCTGCCGGCCCGCCTGGCAATACCCCGGCGAGTGCGATAGACAACCGCCTATCCACTTCAGGGACGACGGGCCTATGACCTCGGGAAATAGCGCGCTTCAGCCGTTCATGAATCGCGGCTTGGCTTGGGCAATAGCGGCATTCCTCGGGCTGTCCGTATTGATCCTAGCGCTGATGCCGCGCGATTGCTGGTCGCCGGTCTACACCCGGGACGCGAATGCCGCAGCGCCCACGAATTATTGCGGCATGCCCTGTCAGGCGGGCTGCGACATGGCCCGATCGCTCTATTTCAAGGGCAAATTCGTCGAGAGCGACGATGAAACGCGCATATATACCGACTACCCTCCGATCTATGGTGTGTTGGTCTATGCTTCTTTGCTAGGCACCGCGGGCAGCTCCATTCTGCCCGTCCTGGTCTTGCAGGTCGGTCTGCTCCTGATCTGGGGTTTGATGGCGCATTGGATTGTCGAACGCCATGCGCCCGGCTGGGGAACCTTGGCGTTCGCGCTGGTCGCTTTCAATCCCAACGCCATCGGAATTGCGTTCTTGCCCAAGACCGATCTGGTTGCAGCCGTCTCCGTGTCGGCGGTCCTGCTGTGCCTCCTTGCCTATTTGCGGGATCACGAGGCGAAATGGATGGTGTTGGCCGGAATCATGTTCGGCATCGCCAACAACACGCGGACGGCCGGGCAATTGCTCGTGCTGACCTTGCCGGTTGCGATGCCGCTGCTGGTATGGATCGATGGCCATCGCGACCGCGTCGCGCGTACCGCCGGTCTAGGTCTTGCTGCAACGCTGATCGCACTGGCCATTCAGTTGCCATGGCTGATGCACATCTATCGCGTCGAGGGAAGCCTCGGCATGCAAAGCCTGCGCAACACGCACCAGTATCAGCTCACCATTTACAACGTGCTGTCCTCGCAGCGCGACGGTCTGCCGCTCCACCAGCATTTAGGCGATGACATCGACCCGTTTCCCGATTCGGTTCATCGCGCCGCTGACCCGTCATGGGATTCGCTCGACTATTCCGAGAGATATCGCCGTCGGAACGCCAAATTGAAGCAAGCCAACGCGGAATTTTCTTGGCGGCTTTATCCTTATCCATTGGCCTATTCGACGCTTCGTTTTTTCTTCACCGGCGGCGAGGGCTATTTGTACGACATGTTGGACATACCGCATGAGCGGGACGCGGATCGGCCGAAAGGCGGACCCGAAAGGGTACGCTTCATGGCCATCAAATGGTGGGCCCGAGGATTTGCTCTGGCGACTCAGGCATTGGCGTTGTTGGGGATTTGGTACCTATGGCGAAGCGGCCGTTTCGCGCTGTTGCTGCTCTGCGTCGGCGGCATCTTTTATTACTACGCCATCACCGCCATGTTCGGCTGGTCGCGTTTTCGCTTGCAGACCGAATTGCCCCTGAAACTATTGGCGGTGTTCGGCTGCGTCTGGTTGGCGCAATTCCTCCATCGTGGTGCCGCGGCACGGTCCTCACCTGGGTCTTGACCCCGTCCGGCCGAATCAGCACAACCACGGCATGACCCTGCGAATCTGCGTTGTCGGCGCCGGGCCGGCAGGGATTTATGCCGCCGAGGGGCTGAGCAAAGGCCCGGGCGCGCATATCGACGTGATCGACCGCCTGCCGACGCCCTTTGGGCTGGTGCGCTATGGCGTCGCCCCTGATCATCAATCGACCAAGGCGGTGACGCGGGTGCTCGAGCGCATCCTGACCCGGCCCGGCATCCGTTTTCTGGGCGGAATCGCGCTCGGCCGGGAGGTTCGACTGGCCGATCTTCGCCAAGCCTATGATGCCGTGGTGCTGGCGACCGGCTGTCCGCAAGATCGGCGTCTTGGCATTCCGGGCGAGGATCTGCCGGGCGTGATCGGCTCGGGGCGGTTCGTGGCTTGGTACAATGGCCATCCCGATTTCGCCGATTTGGCGTTGCCCGAAGGCGTAAGATCGGTCGCCGTGATCGGCAACGGCAATGTCGCCTTGGACATCGCCCGGGTCCTGGCCAAAACCCCGGCCGAAATGGCCAAGTCCGACCTGGCACCCCGCGCTGCCGCCTGGATTGCCCGCCAACCCTTGCGGGAAATTCATGTCGTCGGCCGTCGTGGGCCAATTGAGGCCAGCTTTACCACCGCCGAATTGGCCGAAATGGGACGGCTGGAGCGCGCCGCGGCCTTGCGCGACGAGACCCCCTTGCCCGAGGCTCCGGTTGGCGACAAGGTCAAAGAGGGAAACATCGCCGCCTTGCGTGCCTTGGTTCCAAGATCCGCCGATCTTAATGTGATTTTTAGATTCAATACGACAACCGAACTATTTGTAGGGAAACCGGAAATCGAGAAATTGCGAGTTAAGCATTTAGGTCGAAATCACGACTTGCCATGCGACTTGGTGGTAACCGCCATTGGCTATGCGTCACCGTCGACCGAGGGCTTGGAACTGACACGGAATGGGGTTCTGACCAACCAAGACGGCAGGATCGCGGATGGCCTCTACGTGGTCGGCTGGGCTAAGCGGGGGCCGTCGGGGGTAATCCCGACCAATCGCCCCGAATCCCATGCTGTGGCCGAACGGATTTTGGCCGAAGTCCAGCCCAGCGGACGCGCGGGATTGGACTTTACCAAGGCCTCGGATTGGGCGCGCTGGAAGCGGATCGAGGCGGCGGAGATTGCCGCCGCAGCCCCTGGAGCGCCGCGACGCAAATTGGACGATTGGGCGGCCCTGGCCGCAATCCCGTGAGTCTTTTGGACCGAGTCGCCGAGGCGCAGCATTTCGAGCCCTCGGCCTACCGCCGCTGGTATGCCGGACCGACCCCGATCGGCTGGATTCCCCATCGGCTGGCAGAGCCGCTTGCGGCCTGCCCTGGATTCGTGGTCGGACCGACCGAGATCCGTAGCCCGGCGGAAGGCGGCATCGTCGATGCCGCCCTATTAAACCTGAAAAATCAAGGCCTTGTGCCGGGATGGCGCAACGAGCGTTATGCCATCGGCACGGCATTCGAGACCCCGCCACTGTTCGAGATGGAGCGTGCCGGGGCGCTGCTTTTCGGGGTCAGAACCTACGGCGTGCACGTCAATGGCTATGTCCGGCGCGGCGACAGCCTGCACCTCTGGGTCGCCACCCGCGCCGCCCATAAATCGACCGATCCCGGCAAGCTCGATCAGATCGTCGCCGGCGGTCAGCCGGTCGGCATCGGCGTGATGGAGAACCTGGTCAAGGAATGCGCCGAGGAGGCCGGAATTCCGGCCGCTCTGGCGCGCACCGCAAGGCCGGTCGGCCGGATCTCGCATCTGACCCACGCCCCCGATCGCGGCTATGCCTGGAATGGCGAGCTTTTCTGCTTCGATCTGGAACTGCCCGAGAGCTTCGTCCCCCGCAACGCCGACGGCGAAGTCGCCGCATTCGAGCTGTGGCCGGCGGCGCGGGTGCTGGCGCGCCTGACCGACAGCCGCGATTTCGCGCGCGACGTCGCGCTGGTCGCCATCGATTTCCTGATCCGTCATGGCATTTACCGCGCCGATGCGCCGGATGTCGCCAGGGTTAAGGCAGGCTTGCGCAGTCCCTGAGAGAAACTAACCAAAGCCGTCCTTGCGGCGGGCTAGCTTGCCGCGTATAGCTTCGATCCTTGCGTTAGGATCGCTAATGGTCGAGATGCGCCTTCCTCCTTTGAATGCGCTGCGGGCCTTCGCCGCTGCCGGGCGGCATTTGTCCTTTGCCCGCGCCGCCGAGGAATTGCACGTCACCCCCGCCGCCATCAGCCAGCAGATCAAGCAGCTTGAGGATCAGTTGGGCCTGGCGCTGTTCCGGCGCAGTCGCCGCGGCGTGGTCCTGACCGAGGCCGGCCAGGCCTGCCTGCCCGGGCTCAACGAGGGTTTTCGCATCCTGGCCGAGGCCGTGGCCCGGACCCGCACCGCCGGCGGCTCGGGCACGCTGACGGTCTCGGTCGCGCCCAGCTTTGCCGCCAAATGGCTGGTGCCGCGGCTGGATGCCTTCCGCCAGGCCGAACCCGAGATCGACGTCCGGGTCTCGGCCTCGATGCAATTGACCGATTTCGCCCGCGACGACGTCGATCTGGCGATCCGCTACGGCTCGGGCCGCTATCCCGGGCTGTTCGTCGAACGGCTGATGACCGAGGCGGTGGTGCCGGTGTGCAGCAAGGCGCTGATGAAGGGCCGCAACGCCCTGACCTCGCCCGACCGGCTGCGCTTTCACACGCTGCTGCACGACGACAGCCCGGATCTCGATCCTTCCTGCCCGGATTGGCGGATGTGGCTCAAGGCGGCCAAGATCGAGGACATCGATTGGCGGCGCGGCATCCGCTTCAACCAATCGAGCCTGGTGCTGGAGACCGCGGTCTTGGGCCGCGGCGTCGGCCTGGCCAAGGCGGCGCTGGCGGCCGACGACCTGCGCGCGGGCCGGCTGGTGCGGCCCTTCGGCAAGGCCCAGCCGGTCGATTTCGCCTATTACCTGGTCTGCCCCGAAGCCCGCGCCGACATCCCCAAAGTGGCGCGTTTCCGACGCTGGCTAGCGGAGGAGGCCAAAGCGGCCTGACGCCTCCCCTACCCCAGCACCTTGCCCAGTTTCATGGCGATGCCCATCGAGCCGTCGATCTTGAGCTTGCCCATCATGAAGGCCATGGTCGGGTCGAGCTCGCCGGCGGCCATTTCCTTGAAATCGTCCAGGCTGATGCGCAGCGTGCAATCGGCGTCCTTGTTTTCGTTGGAGACCTCGTTCGGCACCTTGGAGGCGTCGAGATAGATCACGCCCTCGCCGCCGAAATCGAACTTGACCGTGGCGCCCAGCCCGCAATCGTTGCCGACCTTGTCGCGCATTCCGTTGGTGACGGCTTCGAGGCTCATGCGTATCTCCCTTGGGCGCCGGTTGACGTTAACGTAAACGTCAATTACACAATTCCGGCCGCGCTTTCCAGCCGGCATTCGCTCCGGTCTTGGGATTAGCATAGCCGCGATGCCGCCGATCGTCAGCCGGATTTCGCCCGACAGCGAGAGCTACCGGGCCAATCGCGCCGCCATGCTGGAGGCCTTGGGCGAGGTGCGCGCGCTGGAGGCCAAGGTGCGGGCGCATTCCGAACGCGCCCGACCCAAATTCGAGAAGCGCGGCCAGCTGCTGCCGCGCGAGCGGGTCGCCCGCGCGCTCGACCCCGGCGCGCCGTTCCTGGAACTCTCGACCTTGGCCGGGCTCGGCCTGCACGACGACGACGGCAAGGACAATCCGACCGGCGGCGGCGGCATCTCGGGTATCGGCTTCGTCGCCGGCAAGCGGGTGCTGGTGGTGGCCTCGGATTCCGCCATCAAGGGCGGCTCGACCACGCCGATGGGGTTGGAAAAGGGGCTGCGGGCGCAGGAGATCGCGCGGATCTGCAAGCTGCCGATGCTGGAACTGGTGGAAAGCGCCGGCGCCAACCTGCCCTTGCAGTCGATGATCTTCCTCAAGGGCGGCCGCACCTTCGCCAACCAGGCGCGGCTGTCGGCCGCCGGCATTCCCCAGGTCTGCGTGGTGCACGGTTCCTCGACCGCGGGCGGGGCCTATCGCCCGGGCATGTCGGACTATGTCGTGGTGGTGCGCGGCCGGGCCAAGATCTTCCTTGCCGGTCCGCCCTTGCTGCTGGCCGCGACCGGCGAGGTCGCCACCGACGAGGAACTGGGCGGAGCCGATCTGCACGCGAGGATCTCGGGCCTGGCCGAATACATGGCCGAGAACGACGCCGAGGCGCTGGACCTGGCGCGCGAACTGATCGGCAAGCTGAATTGGGACTTGCCGCCGCCGCCTCGGCCCCACAAGCCGCCGCGCTATTCCGAGGATCAGTTGGCCGGCGTCGTGCCGATGGATTACCGCAAGCCCTACGATTGCCGCGAAGTCATCGCCCGGCTGGTCGACGATTCCGACTTCCTCGAATTCAAGCCGCTTTACGGGCCGCAGACGGTGTGCGGCAATGCCCTGATCGAAGGCCACCCGGTCGGGCTGATCGGCAACAACGGCCCGATCTTCCCCGAGGGCTCGGTCAAGGCGGCGCAGTTCATCCAGCTCTGCTGCCAGTCGGGCACGCCGATCGTCTATCTCCAGAACACCACCGGCTACATGGTCGGCAAGGAGGTCGAGGCGGCGGGCGCGATCAAGCACGGCTCGAAGATGATCCAGGCGGTGGCCACCGCCAGCGTGCCGCAGATCGCGCTGATGATCGGCGGCAGCTTCGGCGCCGGCAATTACGGCATGTGCGGCCGCGGCTTCGACCCGCGTTTCGTCTTCGCTTGGCCGAATGCGCGCGTCGCCGTCATGGGCGGCGAGCAGCTGGCCAAGGTGATGTCGATCATCACCGAGGCCGGCGCCAAGCGCGAAGGCCGCCCGGTCGACCGCGCCAAGCTGGAGGCGATGGAAAAGCGCATCGTCGCCCAGATCGAGGCGGAATCGACCGCGCTGTTCGCCACCGCGCGGCTGTGGGACGACGGCATCGTCGATCCGCGCGATTCCCGCCGCGTGCTGGCCTTCGCCCTGGCCACCTGCCGCGAGGCCGAGGCGCGGCAGCTCAAGCCCAACAGCTTCGGCGTCGCCCGCGGCTGAGAGGAGTCCGAGATGAAGCTGACCCCCGAACACGAAGAGATCAAGCGCACCACGCGCAAGATCATCCAGCAGGACATCAACCCCTATGTCGACCAGTGGGAGGCCGACGGCATCTTCCCCGCCCACGAGGTGTTCAAGAAACTGGGCCGCGCCGGGCTGCTGGGCATCCACAAGCCGGTCGAATACGGCGGCATGGGGCTCGACTATTCCTACAACATCGCCATGGTCGAGGAACTGGGCCATGTCGATTGCGGCGGCGTGCCGATGGCGATCGGCGTGCAGACCGACATGGCGACGCCGGCGCTGGCGCGCTTCGGCTCGGACGAGCTGCGCAAGGAGTTTCTGGCCCCGGCCATCGCCGGCGACATGGTGGCCTCGATCGGCGTGTCCGAGGTCGGCGCCGGCTCGGACGTGGCCTCGATCAAGACCACCGCCCGCAAGGACGGCGGCGACTATGTCATCAACGGCGGCAAGATGTGGAACACCAACGGCATCCAGGCCGATTGGATGTGCCTGTTGGCCAATACCGGCGAAGGCGCGGTGCACAAGAACAAGTCGCTGATCATCCTGCCGCTCAAGGGCGCCAAGGGCGTGACCGTCGCCCGCAAGCTGGACAAGCTGGGCATGCGTTCCTCGGACACCGCCCAGTTCTTCTTCGAGGACGTGCGCGTGCCCCAGCGCTACCGCATCGGCCTCGAAGGCATGGGCTTCGTCTACCAGATGCAGCAATTCCAGGAGGAGCGGCTGTGGGCGGTGGCGCGCTCGCCGGTCGGGCTCGAACGCACCATCCGCGAGACCATCGACTACACCGCCCAGCGCATCGCCTTCGGCAAGCCGATCCTGCACAACCAGGTGGTCCATTTCCGCCTGGCCGAGCTGATGACCGAAGTCGAGCTGCTGCGCTCGCTGCTGTGGCGCGCGGTCGAGCGCTATATCGGCGGCGAGGACGTCACCATGCTGGCCTCGATGGGCAAGCTCAAGGCCGGGCGGCTGTCGCGCGAGGTGGTCGACGCCTGCCTGCAATACTGGGGCGGCATGGGCTACATGTCCGAGACCCGCATCAGCCGCGCCTTCCGCGACACCCGCCTGGGTTCGATCGGCGGCGGCGCCGACGAGATCATGCTCGGCATCATCTGCAAGTACATGGGCACCCTGCCCGGCGAACGCCGCGGATGAGCGCGCTGCCGGCCACCGCCGCCATCCGCTCGCAGTTGGCGGGCGGGGTGCTGAGCCTGACCATGGATCGGCCCGAGGCGCGCAACGCGCTGACCGCCGAGGTGGTCAAGGAGTTCTCGGCGGTGTTCCAGGCCATCCGCCAGGATCGCACCGTGCGCGCGGTGGTGATCCGCGGCGCCGGCGCCGATTTCTGCGCCGGCGGCGACATCAAGGGCTTCCAGGCCAATTTTCAGGCGGCGCAATCGGGCGACACCACCGCCATCGCCGCCCAGAACCGCCGCTACGGCCGCATGCTGCAAATCCTGGCCGAGGCGCCGCAGGTGACGATCGCGGCGGTGCAGGGCAACGCCATGGGCGGCGGCATGGGGCTGGTGGCCTGCGCCGACGTCGCCATCGCCGCCGCCGACGCCAAATTCGGCCTGCCCGAGATCACGCTTGGCCTGCCGCCGGCCCAGGTCGCGGCCTTCGTCGCCCGGCGCATCGGCCTCGGCCAGATGCGGCGCTTCGCCTTGACCAACACCAGGCTGGATGCCGCCGAGGCGCTGCGCATCGGCCTGGTCCATGTCGTCGTGCCGGATGCCGCCGCGCTGGATGGCGCGGTGGCGGCCCTGCTCAAGCAGGTCAAGGGCGTGGCGCCGGGCGCGGTGGCGACCACCAAGGCGCTGCTGAATCAGCTTGGCGCGACGCCGCTGGATAGCCTGCTGGACGAAGTCGCCTACGGCTTCGCCGCCGCGATGCAGGGCGCCGAGGCGCGCGAGGGCGTCGCCGCCTTCATCGCCAAGCGCAAGCCCGCCTGGGCGCAAGACCCGTGAGCCGCCGCTTCTCGACTGTCTTGGTCGCCAACCGCGGCGAGATCGCGCTGCGCGTCATGCGCACGGCGCGGGCGATGGGCTATCGCACCGTCGCCGCCCATTCTGCCGCCGATGCCGAGGCGCCCTTCGCCCGCTATGCCGACATCGCGGTCGAGATCGGGCCGGCCGCGGTCAAGGACAGCTATCTGTCGATCGAGCGCATTGTCGCTGCCGCGCGCAAGACCGGCGCCGATGCGGTCCATCCCGGCTACGGTTTTCTTTCCGAGAACCCGGCTTTCGCCCAGGCCTGCGCCGATGCCGGGCTGGTGTTCATCGGCCCCGATGCGGCGGCGGTGCGCGCCATGGGCTCGAAGCGCAACGCCAAGGACATCGCCCAGCGCGCCGGCGCGCCCCTGATCCCGGGCTATAACGGCCCCGACCAATCCGACGAGCGGCTCCTGCTCGAGGCCGAGCGCATCGGCTTTCCGCTGATGGTCAAGGCCTCGGCCGGCGGCGGTGGGCGCGGCCTCAGGCTGGTGCCTGGCCCCGACAAGCTCGGCGCCGCGATCAAGACCGCGCGCTCGGAAGCGATGGTCGCCTTCGGCGACGACGAGTTGATCCTGGAGAAGGCCCTGGTCGAGCCGCGCCATGTCGAAATCCAGGTCTTCGGCGATCGCCACGGCAAGGTGATCCATCTCGGCGAGCGCGATTGCTCGGTCCAGCGTCGCCACCAGAAGGTGATCGAGGAGGCGCCCTCGCCCTTTGTCACGCCCGAATTGCGGACGCGCATGGGCAAGGCCGCGGTCGCGATCGCCTCCGAGATCGGCTATGTCGGCGCCGGCACGATGGAATTCCTGGTCGACGCCGACCGCAATTTCTACTTCCTCGAAATGAACACCCGACTGCAGGTCGAACATCCGGTGACCGAGCTGATCACCGGCCTCGACCTGGTCGAATGGCAGTTGCGGATCGCCGCCGGCGAGCCCCTGCCGCTGGGCCAAGACCAGATCCGCTTCGCCGGCCACGCCATCGAAGTGCGGCTTTATGCCGAGGACGGCTATGCCGGCTTTTTGCCTCGCACCGGGAAAATCCTCGCCTGGCGGCCGGCGGAAGGCCCGGGCCTGCGCGCCGATGCCGGCATCGCCCAGGGCCTCGACGTCACGCCCTATTACGACCCGATGCTGGCCAAGGTGATGGCCCATGGCAGCGACCGCGAACAGGCGCGACGGCGCCTGCTGCGGGCGCTGGAGGAGACCGCGCTGTTGGGCGTGGTAACCAACAAGGATTTCCTGATCCAGGCGCTGTCGCACGAGGTCTTCGCGTCGGGCGGCGCCACCACCGCCTTCATCGACACCAAGCTGTTCCCGACCCGACCCAAGCGGCCCGCGCCGCCGCCGCAAATGGCGGCCTTGGCGGCGCTGCTGTTCGCCACTCGGGCGGGCGATGGCTGGCGTTCGACCGGCGCCCAGGCGCGCGCGGTCGATATGGATTGGCGCGGTCAACGGATGGCATTTCGGGTCAAGCCGCGCGATGCCGGCTACAAGGTCATCCACGGCGAGCGGCGCGCCAAACTGGCGATCCGCCAGCGCGAAGCCGATCGCCTGCGCTATGTCTGCGATGGCGTGACTCGATCCGCCAGCTACGTCTTCGATGCCGAGGGCGGGCTGTGGCTGGACGGCGATGGCCGCTGCGAACGCTTCGTCGTGGCGGCGCCGGCCGGTCTCGCCCGCGGCGAAGCGGCGAGCGACGCGCTGCTGGCGCCGATCACCGGGCGGGTCGCCTCGGTCCGCACGACCCCGGGCGAAAGCGTGCGCAAGGGCCAGGTGCTGGCGACGCTGGAAGCCATGAAGATGGAACACGAGATCGCCGCCGAGCGCGACGGCAAGGTCAAGAGCGTCGCCGTCAAGCTGGGCGATCAGATCCAGGCGCGTGCCCTGTTGATCGCGTTGGAGCCGTTGGGCTGATGGCGGTCCCCTCGCCCTATTACACCGAGGAACACCACGCTTTTCGTGCTTCGGTCAGGCGTTTCGTCGAGCGCGAGATCGAGCCTCATGTCGAGACCTGGGAAGCGGCCGGCGAATTGCCGCGCGAACTGCATCGCAAGGCGGCGGCGGCCGGGCTGCTGGGCATCGGCTATCCCGAGGAGTTCGGCGGCACCGCGCCCGACGATCCCTTCCTGCGGCTGATCCTGGCCGAGGAGGTGGCGCGCGCCGGTTCAGGCGGCGTGCATGCCAGCCTGTTCACGCACGGCATCGCCATCCCGCCGATCGTCGCCGTCGGCTCGGACGAACTCAAGCGCCGCGTGCTGCCGCCGGTGCTGGCCGGAGAGAAGATCGCGGCTTTGGCCATCACCGAGCCCGGCGGCGGCTCGGACGTGGCCAATCTGCGCACTCGCGGCCGACGCGAGGGCGAAGAGCTGGTGATCGACGGCGAAAAGACTTTAATCACCTCGGGCATGCGGGCCGATTTCTATTCGGTCGCGGTGCGCACCGGCGGCCCGGGCGCCGGCGGCGTGTCCTTGGTGCTGATCGAGCGCGAACGCGCCGGCTTCACCCGCAGCAAGCTCGAAAAGATGGGCTGGTGGTGTTCGGACACCGCGACTTTGCGCTTCGAGGGCGTGCGCGTGCCGATGGCCAACGTTATCGGCGGCGAGAATCAGGGCTTCCGCGCCATCATGCTCAACTTCAACGCCGAGCGGTTCGGGCTGGCGGCGCTGGCGCTGGGTTTCGCCCAGCTCTGCCGCGACGAGGCCCTGGCCTGGGCGCGCCAGCGCCAGACTTTCGGCAAGCCTTTGATCGGTCACCAGGCCATCCGGCACCTGCTGGCCGACATGACCATGAAGGTCAACGCCACCCGCGCTTTCATCGAGAACCTGGGTTGGCGGTTGAAGCACGGCGAACAGCCGGTTTCGGACATCTGCCTGGCCAAGAACCTGGCGACCGAGGTCAACGAGTTTTGCGCCGACGCCGCGGTGCAGATCTTCGGCGGCATGGGCTTCATGCGCGGCACCAAGGTCGAGCGGGTCTATCGCGAGACCAAGGTGCTGACCATCGGCGGCGGCAGCCGCGAGATCATGAAGGATCTCGCCATGCGCCAGCTTCCGACGTGAGCGCGACCGCTCCGGCCAAGCGGCGCGGTCGCAAGCGCCTGGCCAGCACCGAGGCCATCCTCGACGCCGCGCGCGCGGTGTTCCTGGCCGAGGGCTATCGGGCCGCCGGCATGCGCGCCATCGCCGCCAAGGCGGGGCTGGCCGTGGGCTCGCTCTACACCTACTTCCCCGACAAGGCGGCGCTGGTGGGAGAGCTGGTCGAGCGCATTTTGGGCGAAATGGCGCAGGCAGTGCGCGGCGGCATCGGCCGCGCCCAAGGCGCGACGGCGCGATTGCGCGCGGGGCCGTTGGCCATGCTCGATTTCTTCGGTGCCCGGCCGCTCGATTTCGCCCTGTTTCAGGCCTTGCGCAAGGGCGAGCTGCCCGAAGCGGTCGAGCGCCGGCTGAACGGCAGGCTGATCGCCGCCCTGACCCCCATGGCCAATGCCATCGCCGCCGCCAGCGGCCTGCCCCCCAAGGCTTGCGAAGCCGAAGCGGTGGCGCGCCTCGCGGCGGTGGTGGGGGCCTTGTTGCTGGATTCGACCGGACGCCTGGCCGCGCTCGGCCAGACCCCGGCCGCGCTGGTCGCCCATGACGTCGACAGCTTCGCCAAACGTTTCGAGGATCGCCGATGACACCGGCCTATGGCACCACCGGATTCGAGACCTATCGCGGCTGCGTCAATGCCTGGGAATGCGACCAGATGGGGCATATGAACGTGCAGTTCTATCTCTCGCGACTGCACCAGGCCTGGGCCCATATCCGCCATGGCCTCGGTCGAGGTGCGGCCGACTGGCGCAAGGACGGCCACGAACTCCTGCCCGCGACCCATCGCGTCGTCTTCGCCCGCGAACAGCATGCCGGCGCGCCCTTGGCGGCGCGCTCGACCGTGCTGGCGGTCGAGGACGGCGATGTTCGGGTGCTGACGGAGTTGTTCAATGCCGAGACCGGCGAGTTGGCGGCCAGCCTGGACAATCGCGCCCGCTGGGTCGATCTCAAGACCGGCCGATCCGGCGCGCTGCCTGCGGATTTGCGGGACCGCGCGCGCGGTTTGGTAGTGCAGCGCCCCGAGCCGCGACCGGCCAATCCGCCCTCCGACTTTGCGCTGGCCGGCGCCGAGGACAAGTTCTTCGAGACCTATCGCGGCGCGGTCAATGCCTGGGAAATCGATCCTTGGGGGCTGATGAACCTGCAATTCTACATCGCCCGTTTTTCGGATGCCGCCGGCCACTTCTTCGGCGCCATCGGCATGGGCGGGGCGCCGCGGCGGGCGCGTGGCATCGGCTCGGCGGCGCTGGACTATCAGTTCGACATCCGCCGCCCGGCGCGGATGGGCGATCTCTTGGTGCTGCGCTCGGGCCTGCTGTCGATCGGCGCCAAGACCTTCCGTTTCCTGCATCGGCTGAGCGAGGCCTCGAGCGGCGAGCTGATCGCCACGGTCGACATCGTCGCCGTGCTGTTCGACCTTTCCAGCCGCAAGTCGATCCCGGTGCCCGAGGAGCTGCGCGCCGCCATCGCGGCGCGGCTCATCGCGGCGTGAGAGAGGATTCCGGCGGCGGTCGATCCTGTTCCTCGCGGATGCGGCGCCCGATTTCGGTTTCGATCTCGGCCAAGTGACGATCGATGGTGCTGCGGCCGGCGGCCATCTGCCGGATCAGATTCGACCAGGCGCGCGCGTAGTCGTCGTCGCGGGGTTCGGCCAACGTCATAGCCGCAAAGCTATAGTCCCGTGGCGGCCTTGCCCATTCGAAAAGGCGGTCTAGTCCGTTCGGATGGGTGCCGGCGGTTGTGCCGCCTACGACTAGACCGCGATCGGTTTGCATGGAATCGCAGACGCTATTCCATGCCAACCGCGAATCGCTGTCCAGAGCGGGATGCGAGGGCATGATCCGCGATCGGTCTTGAACCACATGGTTCAAGACAGATCGATCATGCCCTAAAGCTTGCCGGCCATGATCACGGCCTCGGTGCGGTTGCGGGCGCCCAAGGTGCGGTAGATCGCAGCCAAATGAATCTTGACCGTGCCTTCGGCCAGGTTGAGCGAACGAGCGATTTCCTTGGTGGCTTTTCCCTGGGTCAGGAATTCGAGCACTTAGCGCTGGCGCGGCGTGAACTGGCCGGGCGCGGCCGAGGGCGCCTGGGACGAAGGAATGCGCGCGAGGAACGAGGGCGCATACATCTGCCCGCCCAGCACGATCTTGACGGCTTGAATCAATTCGTCGGGCGGTTGGGTCTTGGAGACATAGCCATGCGCCCCGGCCGACAGGCAGGACAGCACGGTCTCGCGCTCGTCGTCGCCCGACACCACCAGAACCTTGACCCGCGGAAAGGATTCGCGCAGCGCCTCGATCGTGGCCGAGCCGTCCATGCCCGGCATGTGCAGGTCGACCAGCGCCATGTCGACCCCGGGCCCGGATTCAAGCGCCGAGACGATGCCGTCGAACTCGGCCGCCTCGATGAAATCGGCGCCCTTGAGGCCTTCGTCCAAGAGTCCGCGCACGCCCCGCCGATAGAGCGCGTGATCGTCCGCCAACAATAGGGTCGGTTTGGCGCCGTTGGCGTAGGGACCGGACTCGGCCATGCTTCGAAACTATGGCGAGAGTCCCGCGGCTTGGCAACTGCCGGCCGCGGGATCGGATCGCCCCGGATCAGCTCAGGTCGCGACAGGCCTTCTGGATGCGGCCGCAAGCATCGCGCAGCGCCGCGGTCGAGGTGGCGTAGGAGATGCGGAAATGCGGCTCCAGCCCGAAGGCCGCGCCGTGCACCACCGCCACCCCGACATGCTCCAACAGGTAGTCGACGAAATCGAGGTCGTTCTTGATGGTCTTGCCGCCGGGCGTGCGCCGGCCGATGGCGCCGGCGCAGGACGGGTAGACGTAGAACGCGCCCTCGGGCTTGGGGCAATGCAGGCCCTGGGCCTGGTTGAGCATCGCCACCACCATGTCGCGCCGCTCCTGGAAGGCCCGACAGCGCTCGGCGATGAAGTCCTGCGGCCCGGTCAGCGCCGCCAAGGCGGCCGCCTGGCTGACCGAGGACGGATTGGAAGTCGACTGCGACTGCAGCATCGCCATCGCCTTGATCAGCGCCACCGGCCCGCCGGCATAGCCGATCCGCCAGCCGGTCATGGCATAGGACTTGGAGACGCCGTTCATGGTCAGCGTGCGCTCGTAAAGCCGCGGCTCGAGCTGGGCGATGGTTGCGAACTTGCGGCCGTCGAACAGCAAATGCTCGTACATGTCGTCGGTCAGCACCCAGACCTGCGGATGCTTCAACAGCACCGCCGCCAGAGCCTTGAGTTCGTCCGCGCTATAGGCGGCGCCGGTCGGATTGGACGGCGAATTGAGGATCAGCCACTTGGTGCGCGGCGTGATCGCCGCTTCGAGATCCTCCGGCCGCAGCTTGAAGCCGTTATTGGCCGGGCACTTGACCTCGATCGGCTTGCCGCCCGCGAAATTGACGATGTCGGGATAGGACACCCAATAGGGCGCCGGAACGATCACCTCGTCGCCGGGGTTGACCGTCGCCACCAAGGCGTTGAACAGCACTTGCTTGCCGCCGGTGCTGACCGAGATCTGCTCGGGCTTGTAGTCGAGCCCGTTCTCGCGCTTGAACTTCTCGCAGATCGCCTTCTTCAGCGCCGGCGTGCCGTCGACATTGGTGTACTTGGTGTCGCCGCGGCGGATGGCGGCGATCGCCGCTTCCTTGATCGAGTCCGGGGTGTCGAAATCGGGCTCGCCGGCGCCAAGGCCGATGACGTCCTTGCCCTCGGCCTTGAGCGCCGCCGCCTTCATGGTGGCGGCGATGGTCGGCGAGGGCTTGATGCGGCCGAGCGCGTCGGCAAGGAACGCCATGGTCGACTCCTGGGCTCGAAAAAGGCGGGCGAAACTAATCCCTGGGCCGCGGGCTTGCAACCGTTTCCAACGCATGGCAGAAGCCGATTCATGTCTCGCCTTTCGATCCTGACGGCGGCCGCCCTGCTGGCGGCCTGCGCCACCGACACCCCGCCCGCCAGCCGGGGCGGCGGCGGCGCGTTCGGCGCGGCGCTGCTGGTCGAGGCGGCGGATTGGAGCCGGGCCGAGATCGTCACTCTCAGCATGGTCGAGTTCGCTTTCGATCCGAAGGAACTGACCCTGCGCGCCAATCAGCCCTATCGCCTGCGTATCCGCAACGACGGCAAACTGGCGCGCAGTTTCGCCGCGCCGGAATTCATCCGCGGCTCGGCGGTGCGCGGCGTCGTGCCCTTGCCGGGCGAAATCCGCCCGACCCTGACCTACAACGACGTGCCGCTGTCCGCCGGCGGCGCCAAGGAGATGTCGGTGATTCCCGTCGCCAAGGGCCGTTACGAGATGAAAAGCGGCGCCTTCGGCGAGAGCATGCTCGGACTGATCGGCGCCATCGTCGTCGAATAGTGCCCGCCCCCCCGGCCCTGCCCGCCCGTTTGCCTGGCGCGATCTGGGCGCTGGGGTTCACCAGCCTGTTGATGGACCTGGCCTCGGAGATGATCCATGGCCTGTTGCCGATATTCCTGGTGACGGTGTTGGGGGTGGGCGGGTTGGCCTTGGGTTTGATCGAGGGTACGGCCGAGGCCACCGCCTCGCTGGTCAAGCTGTTCTCGGGCGCATGGTCCGACAAGCTCGGCCGGCGCAAGCCCTTGGCGCTGTTGGGATACGGCTTGGCGGCCGCGACTAAGCCGGTATTCGCGCTGGCCAGCGGCGTCGGCCTGGTGGTTCTCGCCCGTCTGGTCGATCGCATCGGCAAGGGCATTCGCGGCGCGCCGCGCGACGCCCTGGTGGCCGATCTGGTCCCGCCAGACCGGCGCGGCGCAGCCTATGGCCTGCGTCAGTCGCTCGACACCATTGGCGCCGTGCTCGGGCCGCTGGCGGCGATGGCGCTGATGGTGGCGTTCGCCGACGACGTGCGGCTGGTGTTCTGGCTGGCGACGATCCCGGCCGCGCTGGCAGTGGTGGTGTTGTGGCTGTGGGTGCACGAGCCGCCGCGCGGCGATGCCGCTCCGCGCCCGCCGATCGACTGGATGGCGGCGCGGCGTTTCGATGCGGCGTTCTGGGGCGCGATGGCGGCGATCCTGGTGCTGCATCTGGCACGGTTCAGCGAGGCTTTTCTGTTGCTGCGGGCGCAGGAGCTGGGGCTCGACCTGGCCTATGTGCCGCTTGGGCTGGTGGCGATGAACCTGGTTTATGCCGCGCTGGCCTACCCGGCGGGCCTGTGGTCCGACCGCGTCGGACGTTTCACCCCGGCGGCGTTGGGCATGGCGGTGATGGTGGCGGCCGATCTGTGGCTGATGGTGGCCGAAAGCCCGGCCGAGGTCTTCGCCGGTGCCGCGCTGTGGGGACTGCACATGGCGCTGACCCAGGGCGTGCTTTCCGCCCTGGTCGCCGACCGCGCGCCGGCCGAGCTGCGCGGTACCGCGTTCGGGATCTATCATCTCTGTACCGGGCTGGCGCTGTTGCCGGCCAGCGCCGTGGCCGGGTTGCTGTGGCAGGTCTTCGGCGCGCCGGTGGCATTCGCTTCGGGCGCCGTGCTGGCGTCCGCCGCGCTGATCGGGCTTGGACTGTGGCGGTGGCGCCTGGGCGGGCCTATATAGGACCGATCATGTCTTCGGCCGAGACCACAAAAAGCGAAGGCGGTATCGCCTTCAAGCTGGTGTCCGACTACCGCCCGGCAGGCGACCAGCCCCAGGCCATCGCCGAACTGGTCGCGAGTCTCGAGCGCAACCAGCGCGACCAGGTGCTGCTGGGCGTCACCGGCTCGGGCAAGACCTTCACCATGGCGCATGTCATCGCCGGCATGCAGCGCCCGGCGCTGATCTTGGCGCCCAACAAGACCCTCGCCGCCCAGCTCTACGGCGAAATGAAGGCCTTCTTTCCCGGCAACGCGGTCGAGTATTTCGTCTCCTACTACGACTACTACCAGCCCGAAGCCTATGTCCCGCGCACCGACACCTACATCGAGAAGGACGCCACCATCAACGAGCAGATCGACCGCATGCGCCATTCGGCGACGCGGGCGCTGTTCGAGCGCGACGACGTGGTGATCGTGGCTTCGGTCAGCTGCATCTACGGCCTGGGCGCTCCCGAAAGCTACGGCCGCATGACCATTCCCTTGCGTCCCGGGGTGCATCTCGACCGCGGGCATTTCCTGCGCCAACTGGTCGAGATGCAGTACCGCCGCAACGACGCCGCTTTCGGCCGCGGCACCTTCCGCGTGCGCGGCGATTCGATCGAGATCTTCCCGGCCCACCTCGAGGACCGCGCCTGGCGGCTGTCGCTGTTCGGCGACGAGATCGAGAGCATCGTCGAGTTCGACCCCTTGACCGGCGAGCGGCTGACGGCCAAGGAGTTCGTCCGGGTCTATCCCAACAGCCACTACGTCACGCCGCGGCCGACGGTGCTGGAGGCAATCAAGCGCATCAAGGTCGACCTGGCCGGCCGGCTGGAGGAATTCCGCGCCGCCAACAAGCTGCTCGAGGCCCAGCGGCTGGAACAGCGCACCAATTTCGATCTCGAGATGATGCAGGCCACCGGCTCCTGCGCCGGGATCGAGAACTATTCGCGCTATCTCACCGGCCGCGCGCCGGGCGAGCCGCCGCCGACGCTGTTCGAATACCTGCCGCGCACGGCGCTGTTGTTCGTCGACGAAAGCCACGTCACCGTGCCGCAGCTGGGCGGCATGTACCGCGGCGACTACAAGCGCAAGTCGACCCTGTCCGAGTTCGGGTTCCGCCTGCCGTCCTGCGTCGACAATCGGCCGCTCAAGTTCGAGGAATGGGAGGCGATGCGACCGCATTCGGTGTTCGTCTCGGCCACCCCGGGACCCTGGGAGATGCAGCGCACCGCCGGCGTGTTCGTCGAGCAGGTGATTCGTCCGACCGGGCTGATCGACCCGGTCTGCATCGTCCGCCCGGTCGAGAAGCAGGTCGACGACCTGATCGGCGAATGCCGCGCGGTCACGCGCAAGGGCCAGCGCGTGCTGGTCACCACCCTGACCAAGCGCATGGCCGAGGCGCTGACCGAGTACCTGACCGAGGCCGGCCTCAAGGTGCGCTACATGCATTCCGACATCGAAACCCTGGAGCGGATCGAGATCGTGCGCGATCTGCGCCTGGGGGCGTTCGACGTGCTGGTCGGGATCAACCTGCTGCGCGAAGGCCTCGACATTCCGGAATGCGCGCTGGTGGCGATCCTCGATGCCGACAAGGAGGGGTATCTGCGCTCGGCCACCTCGTTGACCCAGACCATCGGCCGCGCCGCGCGCAACGTCGACGGCCGGGTGATCCTCTATGCCGACCGCGTTACCGACAGCATGAAGAAGGCGATCGAGGAAACCAACCGCCGGCGCGAGAAGCAGCAGGCCTACAACGCCGCCAACGGTATCACCCCGGAAAGCGTCAAGACCAAGATCGCCGACATCATGCGGTCGGTCTACGAAAGCGATCACGTCACCGTGCCGACCGGCGATGCCCAGCACCCGACCCTGGTCGGGCACAATCTGCAGTCCTACCTGGCCGATCTGGAGAAGCGCATGCGCGATTCCGCCGCCGAACTGGAATTCGAGGAGGCGGCGCGGCTGCGCGACGAGATCAAGCGCCTGCAGGCCCTCGACCTCGGCCTCAAGACCGAGACCGGCGCAGCCGCCGCGCCCAGGCCGCGCTCGACCGCCGGCCGCCGCATCCGGGAGAGC
>VGDZ01000003.1 GCA_016869515.1 Alphaproteobacteria bacterium
GCGACAAGCGCCGTCGCCAGAAGAGCCGACATTCTCCCGGGCCATTGCATGATCGATGTCTAGCTCGGTGAATACCGGGATTCCTTGATCCGCATCAAAAAATCTCATTCGCACTGTGTCAAAAAATTTGACCTGCATCAAAGACGGACAGCCATGAACGACATAGCGTGTGTGTCATCGGCCTCTGAACGCGGAGCAAAACCCCCATGTCGCGCACCCTGATTTCCGTCTCGACCGTGCTGGCGATGGCGCTTGGCGCCTCGCTTGCGACCAGTCCGGCGCTCGGCCAGACTCGGACCGATCCGAAGGACGCCCATAAGTCGTCCCCTGGCGGTCGCTACGAGCCGCGCATGGACGTGCTGCCCGGCCAGGGCATGAAGCAGCCCGGCGCCGAGCCGGGCGTGCCGACCCTGACCGCGGCCGAGTTCGAAGATGCGCGCAAGGTCTATTTCGAGCGCTGCGCCGGCTGCCATGGCGTGCTGCGCAAGGGCGCGACCGGCAAGGCGCTGACCACCGACCTCACCCGCGAGAAGGGCTTCGAGTACTTGCGCGACTTCATCACCTACGGCTCGCCGGGGGGCATGCCGAACTGGGGCGATTCGGGCGACATGTCGCCGCAACAGATCGAAGTCATGGCCAAGTACCTGCTCAACGAGCCGCCGACCCCGCCGGAATTCGGCCTCAAGGAGATCAAGGCGACCTGGAAGGTGATCGTGCCGCCCGAGCGGCGGCCGAGGACCAAGCAGAACGCGATCAACATCGAGAACCTGTTCTCGGTCACGCTGCGCGACTCGGGCGAAGTGGCGTTGATCGACGGCGACACCAAGCAGATCTTCACCATCATCAAGACCGGCTACGCCGTCCACATCTCGCGCATCTCGGCCTCGGGCCGCTATCTCTACGTCGTCGGCCGCGACGCCAAGATCAACCTGATCGATCTGTGGATGGCCAAGCCCGACACCGTTGCCGAGGTGCGGGTCGGCCTCGAGGCGCGCTCGGTCGAGACCTCGAAGGCCAAGGGCTGGGAAGACAAGCTGGCGGTGGCCGGCTCCTACTGGCCGCCGCAATACGTCATCATGAAGGGCGACACGCTCGAGCCGCTCAAGGTCGAGGGCACGCGCGGCACCACGGTCGACACCCAGGAATACCATCCCGAGCCGCGGGTGGCTTCGATCGTCGCCTCGTCGCACAAGCCGGAATGGCTGGTCAACGTCAAGGAGACCGGCAAGGTCCTGATGGTGGACTACTCCGACCTGACCAACCTCAAGATCACCACCATCGCCGCCGACCGCTTCCTGCACGACGGCGGCTTCGACCGTTCGGGCCGCTACTTCCTGGTCGCGGCCAATGCCCGCAACAAGATCGCGGTGGTCGACACCAAGGAATCGAAGCTGGTCAAGATCATCGAGGTCGGCCAGACCCCGCATCCCGGCCGCGGCGCCAACTTCACCCATCCCAAGTTCGGGCCGGTGTGGGCGACCGGGCATCTCGGCAGCGAGGCGATCTCGCTCATCGGCACCGATCCCGAGAAAAACAAGCAGTATGCTTGGACGGTGGTGCAGACCATCGAGGGCCAGGGCGGCGGCAATCTGTTCATCAAGACCCACCCCCGCTCGCGCAATCTCTATGTCGATACGCCGCTGAACCCGGATGCCGACGTGGCCTCGTCGATCGCGGTGTTCAATCTCGACAAGCTCGACCAGAAGCCCGAGATCCTGCCGATCGGGCAATGGTCGGGGATCGCCGAGGGCACCAAGCGCGTGGTCCATCCCGAGTACAACAAGGACGGCAACGAGGTGTGGTTCTCGGTGTGGAACGCCAAGAACCAGCAATCGGCGATCGTCGTGGTCGACGACAAGACCCGCAAGCTGAAGACCGTGATCAAGGACCCGCGGCTGGTCACGCCGACCGGCAAGTTCAACGTCTACAACACCCAGCACGACGTCTACTGAGGGCATGACGATGGCACGGGCGGGACGCGTGGCGCTGGTCGGCGCGGGGCCGGGAGACCCCGAGCTGCTGACGCTGCGCGCCGCCCGGCTGTTGGCCGAGGCCGAGGCGGTGGTCTACGACCGCCTGGTGCCGCAGGCCATCGTCGAGCGCGCGCGGCCGGGAGCGATGCGCATCGACGTCGGCAAGGGCGCCGGCCATCACCCCGTACCCCAGGATACGATCAACGCGCTGTTGCTGCGGCTGGCGCGCAGCGGGCGCCTGGTCGTCCGCCTCAAGGGCGGCGATCCCTTCACCTTCGGCCGCGGCGGCGAAGAGGCGGCCTATCTGGTCGGCCACGGCATCCCTTGCGAGGTGGTGCCGGGCGTGACCTCGGCCTCGGGCGCCGCGGCGGCGCTGGGAATTCCGCTGACCCATCGCGGGCTTGCCACCGGCGTGCGCTACGTCACCGGCCACTGCCGCGACGACGCGCCGCTGGATCTGGACTGGTCCGGCCTGGCCGATCCCGGCACCACCTTGGTGGTCTATATGGGCTTGGCCAATATCCGGCGGATCGCCTGCGGCCTGATCGAGCACGGCATGCCGGCCGATTTGCCGGCAGCGGCGATCGCGCGCGCGACTCAGGCCGAGCAGCGGCTGGTGGTCGCGCCCCTGGCCGGCATTGCCGACGCCGCCCAGGCGCTGAAGGACCAGGGTCCGGTGCTGTTCGTCATCGGCCGCGTGGTGGAGTTGGCCGCCGTGTTGGGCGCCGACGCCTCGGAGATCGAGCGGGCCTATGCTTAGGTGGATCGCGCTCGCGGCGCTGATCGCGCCGGCGGCGCTGGCCCAGCCGTCGCCCGCGCGCCAGGCCGAGTTGCGCCATCTGGTGCTGCACGATTGCGGCTCCTGCCACGGCCTGACCATGAAGGGCGGCCTCGGCCGGCCGCTCTTGCCCGAGGCGCTGGCCGACAAGCCCGACGGCTTCTTGGTCGAGGTCATCTTGGGCGGCGTGCCGGGCACGCCGATGCCGCCTTGGCGCGAGGAACTCAGCGCGTCCGAGGCGCGCTGGATCGTCGAGCAATTGCGCAAGGGGAACGGCGATGCGCGCTAGATTGACCCTGCTCGCAGCCGCGCTGGCCTCGGGTATGGCCCAGGCCGAGCTTCGCGGCAGCGGCGATCTCGGCTTGGTGATCGAACGCGCCTCGGGCAGCGTGCAGATCGTCGAAACCACCACGCCCAGGAGCCTCGGCCGGATCGAGGGCCTGGGCGATCTGTCGCATGCCACCGCGGTGTTCTCGCGCGATGCGCGGCATGCCTTCGTCTTCGGCCGCGACGGCGGGCTGACCAAGCTCGACCTGTTGGCCGGACGGATCGAGCGCCGCATCGTCCAGGCCGGCAACGCCATCGGCGGCGCGATCTCGCAGGACGGCCGGCTGGTGGCGGTGGCCAATTACGAACCGGGCGGGGTCAAGCTGTTCGATGCCCGCAGCCTCGAACTGGTGCAGGACATCCCGACCGGCTCGAAAGTGGTCGGCATCGCCGACGTTCCCGGCCAGGGCTTCATCTTCAGCCTGTTCGACGGCGACGCCATCTGGCTGGCCGATACGGGCAAGGGCGAGTCCGGACCGCGGCTGACCAAGTTCGCCGACATCGGTCGTCAGCCCTATGACGGGCTGATCACGCCCGACGGCAGGCACTACATCGCCGGCCTGTTCGGCGAGGACGGGCTGGCGCTGATCGATCTGTGGCGGCCCGAGGCCGGGGCGCGGCGCATCCTGGCCGGCTACGGCCGTGGCCAAGAGCCGCTGCCGGTCTACAAGATGCCGCATCTGCGCGGCTGGGCGGTGGCGGGCGGTCTCGCCTTCCTCCCCGCCATCGGCCGCCACGAGGTCCTGGTCGCCGACACCCGCGATTGGAAGCAAGTGACCGCGATCGCGGTTCATGGCCAGCCGGTCTTCGCCGTCGCCCGGCCGGACGGCCGCCATGTCTGGGTCAACTTCGCCCATCCCCGCAACGACACCGTCCAGGTGATCGACGCCGCCAAGTTGGAAGTCGCCCATACCCTCAAGCCCGGGCGGGGCGTGATGCACCTCGAATTCACCCCGCGCGGCGACCAGCTTTGGCTGTCGGTGCGCGATGCCGACCGGGTCGAGATCTACGACACCCGCGGCCCCAGCCTGATCGCCAGCCTGCCGGCCAAGGCGCCCAGCGGCATCCTGATGGCGGCGCGCGCCCATCGCATCGGCTTCTGACCATGGACGCCGCCGCCCGCGCCCGCCTGCTCAACGACTACCAGCGCGACTTTCCGCTGACCTCGCAGCCCTTCCTGCAGATCGCGGCCGCGCTGGGAACCCAAGAATCCCAGGTGCTGGAGGAACTCCGCGGGCTGATGGTCGAGGGCGTGTTGTGCCGCGTCGGCGCGGTGGTGCGGCCCAACAGCATCGGCGCCAGCACGCTGGCGGCGATGGCCGTGCCGCCCGAGCGACTGGAAACGGTCGCCGCCCAGGTCAGCGCCCATGCCGAGGTCAACCACAACTACGAGCGCGAGCACCGGCTCAATCTCTGGTTCGTGGTCACCGCGGCCGATCGGGCGCGCATCGACGCGGTGCTGCGGGCGATCGAGGCCGAGACCGGCATCGCGCCGCTCGATCTGCCCTTGCAGCGCGAATACCGCATCGACTTGGGGTTCGACCTGTCATGACCGGCAGCCCGGCCCGCGACCGTCGCCTGCTGGCGGCGATTCAGGACGGCCTGCCGCTGGTGCCGACGCCTTATGCCGTCGTCGCCGAGCGCGTGGGCGAGACCGAAGTCGCGGTGCGCGATCGCCTGCGCGACCTGATCGAGTCCGGCGTCATCCGCCGTTTCGGCATGGTGCTGCGCCATCACGAGCTGGGCTATCGCGCCAACGCCATGGCGGTGTGGGACGTGCCCGACGCCCGCGTCGATGCGGTCGGCGAACGCATGGCATCCCTGCCCTACGTCACGCTGTGCTATCGCCGACCGCGGGTCTGGCCGGCATGGCCCTACAATCTGTTCTGCATGATCCATGGCCGCGACCGCGAGACCGTGCGCGGCCAAGTCGCCGAGGCGGCCAAGGCCGCGGGCATCGAAGGACTGCGCTCCGAGGTGTTGTTCAGCCTGCGCCGCTTCAAGCAGCAGGGCGCGCGTTTCGACATCGCCGGCGACCGGGCGGCGTGATGGACGCCGTCGACCGCCGCATCGTCGATGCGCTGCAGGGCGGGTTTCCGATCTGCCCGCGGCCTTATGCCGCCGCGGCGCAGCGGATCGGCCTGAGCGAGGACGAGTTGATCGCCCGGCTTGCGGCGCTGAGCGCCGGCGGCACGATCTCGCGCTTCGGTCCGCTCTGGGACGTCGAGCGGCTGGGCGGCGCGGTGACCTTGGCCGCGATCGCGGTCCCGGCCGAGCGCTTCGATGACGTCGCCGCCCTGGTCAACGCCCACCCCGAAGTCGCCCACAACTACGCCCGCGAGCACGCCCTCAACATGTGGTTCGTGGTCTCGGCCGAGAGCCGCGCCGAGATCGATCGCGTGCTGGCGGCGATCGCGGCCGAAACCGGGCTCGAGGTGCTCGACATGCCCAAGAGCGAGGAATACTTCCTCGGCCTGAGGTTGGCGGCATGAGCGCGCTGGATCCGATCGACCGCCGCTTGGTGGTCGAGACCCAGGCCGGGCTGCCGCTGGTCGCCGAGCCCTATGCCGAGCTCGGCCGCAGGCTAGGGATTTCCGCCGATGCGGTCATGACGCGGCTCGAGCGCCTCGCCGCCTCGGGCGCGATCCGGCGCATCGGCGTGATCCCCAACCACTACGCGCTGGGCTATCGCGCCAACGCCATGACGGTGTGGGACGTCGACGACCGGGCGGTGTCCGAACTCGGCAAGCTGGTCGGCGGCATGGCCTGCGTCACGCATTGCTACCGCCGCCCGCGCCGGCCGCCGCTTTGGCCTTACAACCTGTTCGCCATGGTCCACGCCCGCGACCGCGCCGAGGTCGACGGCATGACGGTCGCCATCGGCCGCGTGCTGGGCGGCCATGCCCGCGCCCACGACGTGCTCTATTCGACCCGCATCCTCAAGAAGACCGGTCTCCGACTGGCGGCGTGAAAGGAGGTCGCGATGTTCCGTCTCAGCCAATATCTCGCCGAACTCGATGCCCCGACCGCGCTGCCGCCGCTGCGCGGCCGTCCGGCGCCGGTGGTGATCTGGAACCTGATCCGGCGCTGCAACCTCAAATGCCGGCATTGCTACGCCAACTCGGCCGACGCCGATTTCGCCGGCGAACTGACCTCGGAGGAAGCCTTCGCCACGCTGCACGATCTGCGCGAGTCGGGGGTCAAGGTGCTGATCCTGTCGGGCGGCGAGCCCTTGCTGCGGCCCGACATTTTCGAGATCTCGGCCGAGGCCAAGCGGCTGGGATTCTATGTCGGCCTGTCGAGCAACGGCACGCTGATCGACGACGCCATGGCCGATCGCGTCGCCGCGGTCGGCTACGACTATGTCGGCATCAGCCTCGACGGCATCGGCTCGACCCACGACCGCTTCCGCCGCCAGAGCGGGGCGTTCGTGCGCTCGCTGGCGGCGCTGCGGCGCTGTCGCGAGCGCGGCCTCAAGACCGGACTGCGCTTCACCCTGACCCGCGACAACGCCGCGGAACTGCCGGCCATGCTCGACTTGGTCGAGGACGAGCGCATCGACAAGTTCTTCCTTTCCCATCTCAACTATGGCGGCCGCGGCAACCGCAATCGCGGCGACGACGCCTGGCACCAGCTTACCCGCGCCGCCATGCTCTACCTGTTCGAACGCGCGCGCGACTGGACAGAACGCGGCCTGGGCAAGGACGTCGTCACCGGCAACAACGACGCCGACGCCGCCTTCTTCCTCGAATGGGTCGCTCAGCGACGTCCCGATCGGGTCGAACATCTGCGCGCCAGGCTCGAACGCTGGGGCGGCAACGCCGCCGGCCTGGGCATCGCCAACATCGACACCCGCGGCCTGGTCCATCCCGACACCTTCTGGTGGCATCACGCCATCGGCGACGTGCGCCGCGCCTCATTCGCCGAAATCTGGCGGGGCGCGGGCGATCCGGTGTTGGCGGGACTTCGCATCTCGCCGCGCCCGGTCAAGGGCCGTTGCGCCGGCTGCCGCTTCCTTTCGATCTGCAACGGCAATTCGCGCATCCGCGCGCTGCAGGTCAACGGCGATCCCTGGCAGGAGGACCCGGCCTGCTACCTGACCGACGCCGAGATCGGCGTCGCAACCACGAGGACACCGATCCATGCGGCGCTGCATTAGCCTGCTGATCGCGCTCCTGGCGCCGGCGGCGCTGGCGGCGCCCGACGTCGATCGGCTCTATATCGAACATTGCGCTGCCTGCCACGGCACCGACCGCCTGGGCGGGCTGGGGCCGGCGCTGTTGCCCGAGAATCTCTCGCGCCTGCGCCCGGCCCATGCCGAAAGCGTGATCGCCAAGGGCCGCCCCGCCACCCAGATGATAGGATTTTCCGACAAGCTCTCGGCCGAGGACATCGCCGCTTTGGCCAAGCTGATCTACCAGCCGCCACCGGTCGCCCCGGTATGGAACCTGGCCGAGATCGAGGCCTCGCGCATCATCCATGCCGCGGCCGACCCTGCCGCCAAGCCGGTCCATGGCGCCGATCCGCTCAACCTGTTCGTGGTGGTGGAATCGGGCGACCATCACGTCACCATCCTGGACGGCGACCGCTTCGAGCCGCTGCACCGCTTTCCCAGCCGCTTCGCGCTGCATGGCGGACCCAAATTCACCCCCGACGGGCGCTACGTCTATTTCGGCTCGCGCGACGGCTGGATCTCGAAATACGATCTCCATACGCTCACCCTGCTGAGCGAAATCCGCGCCGGCATCAACACCCGCAACATCGCGCTGTCGAGCGACGGTCGCTTCGTCGCCGTCGCCAACTACCTGCCGCACAGCCTGGTGCTGCTAGACGCCGCCGACCTCAAGCCGCTGCGCCTGATCGAGGCGCGCGACATCCGCGGCCGCCAAAGCTCGCGCGTCAGCGCGGTCTACCAGGCGCCCAACCGCAAGAGCTTCATCGTCGCCCTCAAGGACATCCCCGAAATCTGGGAGATCGCCACCGACGAAGCCGCCGGCCCGGTCTATACCGGCCTGGTGCACAGCCACGAAAAGGGCATGACCGAGGCGCTGGCCGCCAGCGCCGGGCTGTTCGCGCACCGCCGCATCGCCGTCGAGACGCTGCTGGACGACTTCATGTTCGATCCCGACTACCGCCATCTGCTGGGGTCCAGCCGCGACGGCGCCGGCGCCACCGTGGTCAATCTCAACGTCGGCCGTCCGATCGCCAGCGTGGCGCTGGACGGACTGCCGCATCTCGGCTCGGGCATTTCCTTCCTGCGCGAGGGACGGCGGCTGATCGCCACGCCGCACCTCAACCGCGCCCAGATCAGCGTCATCGACACCGCCGATTGGAGCGTGTTCGCCCGCATCCCGACCGGCGGCCCGGGCTTCTTCATGCGCAGCCACGAGAACACGCCCTATGCCTGGACCGACGCCATGCTGGGACCCGGCCGCGACACCATGACGGTGATCGACAAGCGTTCGCTGGCGGTGGCGGGCCGGATTACGCCCACGCCCGGCAAGACCGCGGCCCATGTCGAATTCGACCGCCATGGCCGCCACGCCTTGGTCAGCGTGTGGGAGATGGACGGCGCGCTGGTGGTCTACGACGCCGACGCCCTTAGGGAGGTCAAGCGCCTGCCCATGGTCAAGCCCTCGGGCAAGTACAACGTCTACAACAAGATCACGTTTTCCGAGGGCACCAGCCACTGAACGGTTGTTCGAGCCGGATCGCGAATCGTGCCTAACCGGCTCCGTAGCGCGATTCGCGGCCCGGATGGATCGCTCGCGCGAAACCATCCGGGTCGATCGCAGTCGGCGACTACTTCTTGCTCTTGATGTAGGCGATGACGTCCTTGCGTTCCTCGGCCTTCTTCAGGCCGACGAACACCATCGTCCCCTTGGGCACGACCTTCTTGGGGTCCTCGAGATAGGCGTCGAGCTTGTCGTCGGTCCAGACGATCTTCGAGCCCTTCATGTCGTCCGAATACTTGAAGCCCGCGATCTGGGCGGCGGGACGGCCGGCGATGCCGTGCAGCGAGGGGCCGACCCGGTTCTTGCCGGCATCGAGCGTATGACAGGTGGCGCATTTCGACTTGAAGACTTTCTCGCCGGCTTCGTTGGCGTTGGCCAAAGCCGAGGCCGACAGGGCCAGGGCGGCCGCTAGGGCCAAGAACAATCCACGCTTCATGAGGTACCTCCTGGGTTGCTGGGGGTGAAGATGCCATGCAGTCGGGCGTCGTGGGTACGAAAATGCAGGCCGAACCAATCCTCCAGCCGCGCCCGCAGCGCCGCCCGAGCGCCGGCGGCGATGCCGCCGCGCTCGCAATCGTCGGCCAGATCGGCCAAATCGTCCAGCAGCCGCTCGTGATCGGCCTTGTGCGGCGCCAGCTCGGCATAGCGCGCCTCGCGCATGGTGCGCTCCTCCAGCGCGAAATGGGCGGCGATCGCCGCGCGCAGATCGCCGAAGAACGCGACCGCGCTCTCCTCGCCGCCGTCCCGGTCCAGCACCTCGGCCAGCCGGTTGATCAGGTCGATCAGGCCACGATGCTCGTGATCGACCGAGGCGATGCCGACCGCGAAACGCTCCTGCCAGGGGATCAGCGCCATCGCCGCCTCACCGCGCCACGAAACCGCCCTCGGCCGGGCGGAAATCGACCACGAAGTTCTGCGCCGGCGCCAGCGCGACTTCCATTCGACCGGTGTAGTCGAAACCCTCGGCGCGACCGGTATCGGACAGACGCAGATCCAGCACGTGCGGCCCCGCCGGCACGCTGAACTTGCGATAGAGCCGAGCCGGACCGTCGCCGGCAATGCCGCCGGCCCGGATCTCGGCCCGCAGCAGCGGCCGACCGTCGAGATCGGCCTCGATCCGCACCGACGGACGGTCGCGCGGGCACACCACGGGTCGCCGCATGTTGGGCGGCAGCTTGGCCAGTTCCTCGGCCGTGGCCGGGCGGCAGCCGGCCTTGCGGTCCGAGCCGTGCGAGAAGCTGAGCTTGACCTGGGCCATGTCGGCGGGATGATGACGGTAAAGCGGCCAGTCCGACAAGGCCGCAATTCCGGCCGTCGCCGCCAGCATGACGGCGAAGGTCAGGGCGTAGCGCAGCGCCGGGCTCACGACACCGCCCGCCTGGCCGGCGCGGCGACGGCAAGGCCGGCCAGCCGCGCCTTGAGTTCGTCATGCGCCGCGATCACGCGGCCGGCATCGCTCGGTCCCGCCCACACCGTCGCCAGGCGCTCGCGCGGCACCCGCGCCCGCAAATAGGGATCGCGCGCGCCGGCGATGCGCTCGCGCATCCAGGCCACGCCCAGACGGTGATGGCAGCCGCTCTCGGCGCAGCCCACCACCAGCACGCCCGCCGCCAGCTCGCGGCTGAGCACGAAATCGATCAGCGAGGGCGGCATCATGGCGACGCAGGGCAGCTGCACCACGCCGGCGCCGGCCGAGACCAACGCGCCGGTGTCGGCGGCGTGCGAGCAGGCGAAGGCCAGCACGCCGCTGCCGCTCTTGGTACCGCCGGTCACCGCCAGCACCCGCTCGCGCAACCAGGTCAGCGATCGCTCGGGCAGGTCGATGCCGGTGGCCAGCGCGCTCGAACGCCGGAACGGGGTCGAGGTCGGGCAGGCGCCCATGCAGATGCCGCAGGCCGCGCACAGGCCGGGATCGACCTGCGCCTCGTGGCTGAACGGCCTGCCGTCGCGGCGCGGCACCAGGGTGACGGCGTTGTAGGGGCAATCGTCGACGCAGCGCCCGCAACCGTTGCACTGCGCGAGCGTGACCTCGGCCGCCCGTGCGCGACGGAAGGGCGGCAGCCAGGGCATCGCCAGCAGCATGACCGTGAACGCCGCCAGCAGGCCCCAGATCCAGCCATGCGACCACAGGTCGATCAGCGGATAGAGCAGCAAATAGAACCAGTCGAGACCGACTTCGCTCGGCACCGTGGTCAGGTCGGCCGGGCCCTGGCTGAGCGCCGGCCGCCACAGCGACACCGCCAGCATCGCCGCCAGCGTCGCCGCCGCCAAGGCGCGCGGCGGATTGACCTTGGGCCGGGAGATGCGCTGGAGGTGGATCCACATCGCGAACAAGAGGAACAGCGGCACGGCGATGTGCATGAACACCAACAGCGTGAAGAAGCGGTCGCTGAGCGCGTCGGGGGCGAGGAAATTGCGCGCCACCGGCTCGCCGAACACGCCCAGCCAATCCAGCAGCTCGGAGGAGGCGATGGCGACGTACTGCGCCAGCTTGTCCCACACCAGCCAGTAGCCGGTGATGCCCGAGACGTAGAGCAGCCACAGCACCGGTACCCCGGTCAGCCACGAAAACCAGCGCACGCCGCGATAGCGGTCATGGGCCCATTCGCGCGCCATGTGCAGCAGCATCGCTGCCACCATTGCATCCGAGGCGTAGCGGTGCAGGCTGCGCATCACGCCGCCGGCATACCACTGGGCGTGGGTGATGCGCTCGACCGAGGCATAGGCGCCGTGGACGCCGGTGTCGAACGGGATGAACAGGTAGATGCCGCTGACCGCGACGATCCAATAGAAGAAGAAACCCAGCGCCCCCAGCCGGTCCATCGGATTGAGGCTGGGGCCCAGCGTGCGGTCGAGGCCGCGATCGACGGCGTCGAACGCCCGACGCAGGACGGAACGAGGACCGATCATGCGGCAGGTCGGGTCAGCGAATCGCGCCGCGCGGCCGCATCTGCCGCAGCCACACCCGCACCAGCAGCACGAAGCTGCCCAGCACGGTCATCGCGCCGATGACCAGGCCGAAGAAGATGCCGTAGCTGAAGCGATAGCCGCCCTGGTTGGGATCGTAGACCGTGCAGATCAGCCGCACCCGCTTGGCCAGGCCCGACAGCGTGGTGTAGTCGGGACTGCCGCCATAGATCAGGTCCTTGAGCGGCTCGACCAGCGCCTGGGGCGCGAAGTTCTCGCCGTAGACCTGGCGATAGACCCGGCCGTTGGCGTCGATCACCGACACCTGGGACAGGTGGTCGAAGCCGCCGGCCACCGGCGCGTAGAGAAAGCCGAGATTTGCCGCAAGCCGCTCGATCGTCGCCTCGTCGGCGCTAAAGAACTCCCAGCCCGGCTTGTCGAGGCCTTGGCTGCGGGCGTAGAGCGCCATGCGCTGGGGGGTGTCGGCCGAGCTGTCGATGCCGACGATCGCCACCTGGAAGGACTCCCGCCCGACCGCCGGCCGCGCCATGGTCTCGGCCTGGCGCAGATGCTGGACGATCAGCGGACAGACATGCGAGCAGGAGGTGTAGATCAGGCCCACCACCAGCGGCCGGCCGCGATATTCGCCCAGGTCCCGCGCCTCGCCCTTGCGGTCGAGCAGCGCATGCGGCTCGAGTGCGCGGCCGATCGCCTTCTGGCTGTAGGCCAGCGCGGCGCGGTCGTTGAACATCAGCGCCCGCATTTCCTTGGCGCTTTCGGCGCGCGCGGTGCCGATGGCCTGACCATCCAGCATCGCCCCGGTCAACAACAGCACCAACTGCACCAGCGAGGCGCGGAAATTGGCCATGGCGCGGGCGGCGTCGGGCCGCGCCACCAGGCGGATGCTTTGCCAGACGAACCAGCCCCCGCCCAGCGCGGCCGCCGCCAGATAGATCGGTCCCAGCCCATAGGCCGCCGGCAGCAGCGCCAACAGCGCCAGGACGACGCTGTGGCCGAGGATGATCCAGGCGGCGCGGCCGGCCGGCATCACCACCGGCAGCATCGGCACGCCGGCGCGGGCATAGTCGTCCTTGAGGGCGAAGGCCAGGCTCCAGAAATGCGGCGGCGTCCACAGGAACAGCACCACCGCCAGAATCATCGGCACCGCCTGCGGCGCCGGATCGACCGCCGCCGCCCCGGCCAGCAGGGCGAAACTGCCGGCAAGGCCGCCGACGACGATGTTGAGCGCGGTCCGGCGCTTGAGCCAGACGGTGTAGACCACGCCATAGACGAAGGCGCCGAGGAAGACGTATCCGGCCGCGACCCAGCCCGCGGCCCAGGCCGCAAGCGCGATCCCGGCCGCGCCCAGGATTCCGATCGCCCACGGCCAGATCGGCCCCGCCGCCAGCTTGCCCGAAGCGAAGGGTCGGTCGCGGGTGCGCAGCATGCGGGCGTCGAGATCGCGCTCGGCGTATTGGTTGAAGGCGCCCGCCGCCCCCGAGGCGGCCAACACCGCCAGCGCCAGCAGCCCGATCCGCCAGGCCTCCGGCGCCGGACCGCTCGCCACCGCGACGCCCGCAAGCGCGGTCAGCGCGATGGCGAACCCGATCCGCAGCTTGAGGATCGAGGCCAGGCCGGCCCAACCGATGGCCATGACACGCACCCGGCCTCGCTTTCCGTCCTCACCGCATCGGCCACAGCGCCGCCAGGTACTTCCAGTTGACGTAGTAGTAGAGCACGAAGGCGACGAAGAAGACCGTGACCAGGATGGCGGTGCCGGGCAGCTTGAGCGTGCCGGCGCTGCCGTAGCTGGCGATCGCCGCCGGCCGCGGCGCGGCCGCGGGCGCGGGCTTGGGCGCGGCCTTGTCGCCCAGCTTGGGGCCATAGAGGATCGAGGCCACCACCACGACGATGTAGAAGATCCCGCCCAGCGTCGCCAAGACCGCGAACACGCCGTTGAGGCCCATCATCAGGAAGGCACCGGCCGGATAGGAGACGCTGACCACGGCGTCGCTGAAGGTCATGTCCCAGTGCCGCCGCGCCACGCCCAGCGTCCCCGCGCCCATCATGAACAGCGAGATGCCGGTGACGCCGATGGCGAACAGATAGGGCTGCCACTGCGCCATCTTGTTCAGCACCAGCCCGCGCCGGAAGATCAGCGGCACCAGCAGGTAGGTCACCGCCATGAAGGCCAGAGTGGTGCCGGCGACCACCGTGCCGTGGAAATGGCCGGGAACGTAGAGCGTGTTGTGCATCAAGAGGTTGAGCTGCTCGGTGCCCATCACCACGCCCGAGATGCCGCCCAGGAAGCCGAACATCACCAGCGACAGGAACATGCCGGCGAAGGCCGGGTTGCCCCAGGGCGCCTTGCGCAGCCATTCGAAGGCGCCGTGGGTGTAGCCCTTCTCGCGCTGCGCCGCCTCGATCGAGCCGGGCACGGTCAGGCCGTGGATCATCGAACCCAGCACCGCCAGGTACATGGCGTAGCTGGTGTTGAACACCTTCCAGCCCTCGCTCATGCCGGGTTCGGCCAGCAGATGGTGCGCGGACGCCAATTGCAGGAACAGGATGTAGAACAGGAACGCCACCCGGCTGACCTTCTCCGACAGCGGCTTGGCGCCCAGCACCAGCGCGGCGATGGCGTACCACACCGCGACATGAGCCGAGACGTTGATCTGCTGCGAGGAGTGGCCCATGCCCCACCACACCACCTTGTAGACCAGCGGGTCGATGTAGCCGATCAGGCCGATCGACCACAGGAAGGTGGGGATCAGGATGATCGCGCCCGAGACGATGGTGAACACCGCGATCACCGCCGCGGTGATGGCGCCGAAGGTGACCAGCGGCACCGAACCCTCGTAGGTGTTCTCGTCCTTGGCCACCACCAGCGTGGCGAAGAAGACGAAGACGCCGATCAGCGCGCCGACCGCGAACACGATCAGGCCGAGATAGAAATGCGGCGCCGCCTTCATCGGCACGTAGGAGGTGAACATCACCGTCGAATCGCCCTGCAGCACGGCGATGTTGGCCAGCACCGCGCCGACCAGCATCAGCCAATAGCCGACCCAACCCCAGGCCGGCGTCGCCAGGCGCGAGTTGAGCAGCAGCGCCGAGGCGAAATACAGCACCGCCATCTCGAAGAAGATGATCCAGAACAGCAGCACGTTGGCGCCGTGCGCGGTCAGTGCCAGGTAGAACAGGTCGGCCGGCAGCAGATGCACCGCCGGCCACCGCGTCAGGGCCACCAGCAGGCCGAACAGGCCGCCGACGGCCAGGAAGATCACCGCCGTGACGGCGTTGACCTTGATCAGCTTTTCGGCCGGGAGATGCACCTTCAGCCCGGTCTCCGGGCAGGTGCGGAATTCCGCGTTCGCGCTTGCGCTCATGGTCGGGTCTCCGCTCCTAACGCCGTTCGACGACGTAGATCTTGCCGGTCATCTGGTGATGGCCGATGCCGCAGAATTCGTTGCAGACGATGCCGAATGCCCCGGTCTCGGTGGGCGTGAGGGTGATGATGTGGTCGTAACCGGGGTGGACTTGGATGTTGAGATTGACCGGCTGCAGCGAGAAGCCGTGCTGCCAATCGGCCGAAGACAGATGCAGGCGATAGCTCTGGCCCTTTTCCAGTTCCAGGATCGGCCACCAATCCCATAGCCGGCCCAGCAAGTAGACATCGCTACCCGCCGACGGCTTGACCACCGGGATGCCGGTCGAGCCCTCCTCGCGCACCTTGAATTTTTCGGCCATGGCCTCGACCTTGGCGACATAGGCCTCGGGCTTGATGCGGTAGGTCTCGGTCGACAGGTTCTGCTGACCGACGATGTGCCAGACGATCATGGTGGCGAACATCACCAACCCCCAGAGGAAGGCGATGACCACCCAGACCAGCTCCATCTTTTCGACCGGTTCGTTCCACCATACGCGGTTGGTCGGAGGGGTGACGGCCATGGCTGTTCTCCCGCCTTACTGTGCGACCGGAATGGAGGCGACTTCCATCACCCCCCACATCAAGTACAGCACCGCCGGAATCGACACCCCTAGGAACAAGAGGATGAAGGGGTTGTCGAGGATGCGCTGCATGAAGGGGATCGGCTCGGCCGCGCCGGCCGAACGAGCGGTGTCGGTCATCGGAAACCTCCAATTCGTTGCTTCCCGAATACCCCGGCTGGAGATGCCGATCTTTGATCCAGGTCAAATAGGCAGGGCCGGCAGCGGCAAGCCGCCGCACCTGCTCGAAGGCATGATCGACCGATCCAGAACCAAGAAGATTCAAGCCCGATCGCGACTTAACCCGCCGTTATTCCGTTCCGGAGAGCGCATCACGACATCCGGAGACGGTTCGTGCCAACCCAATCGAGCCGATCTTGCCCCGGGCGCCTATCCGATCAGCCAGTTGACGATTTGAAACAATCCCAGCGTCAGCACCAGCATCAGGCCGAAGAATATCAGCGTGCGGTGCTCGAATCGCCGGCCGACGCGACGTTCGGCCCAGTCGAGCCCAAAATGCGCCGCACCATAGGCGACAATGCCGACAATGACGAAAGTCAGGCTTTCCATCTTCCCTCGCCCTTGGAAATCCCAAGCCCAAGCCTCAATGCCACACCCTAGAACGAGATCGGCCGCAATGGAATCGCGCGTGCGAGTCGTGCACGTCGCCGATCCGCTCCAAATCCAAGTGGGAAGGCTCAACCCAAAGTCCGCACTCAATTTCGAGATCGGCGTCGCGAATGCCGGATCGAATTCGCCGAAGTGGTTCCCCGGCGTGGTTGTACCGCCACTCATTTCAGCGACTGCGATCGTCATCAACCGAACTGGAGCGGCATGACCCAGCGGCGTCGATCAATTTGACTCCGCCCCGCCTCGCGCCCTAGCCTATTTGGAATGCCGTTGCACATAGTGCAACACGGGCGGGGCGCATGAAATCGGTCCACAACGCGATGGCGGCGCTGCGGTGCTTCTCGGGCCAGACCCGCGAGCTGGCGGTGTCGCGCGTCGCCGACCGCATCAAGATCACGCCCAGCTCGGCCTCGCGCCTGCTGGGCGCCTTGCGCGACGGCGGGCTGCTGGACCAAGACCCGGTGACGCGGCGCTATCGCCCGGGCCGCTTGGCGCTGGTGCTGGGTGGGCTCTATCAAGCCCATACCAAATTGCGCGACCTGGCCCAGTCCGAGCTTGACGCCTTGGTCGAACGCAGCGGCCATACCGGCTATCTCAGCTTGCTCGACGGCGGCGATCTGTTGGTGATCCACACCCGCCAGGGCGGCTATCCGCTGCGGTTGGTGGTCGAACCGGGTGCCCGCATCCCGGCTTGGGCCACGGCCGGCGGAAAGGCCTTGCTGGCGCGCCTGCCCGATCCCGAAATACGCGAGCGCCTGCGCCGCGCGCCGCGCAATTCGCAATGGCCGACGCCGTCCCCGCGCGGGCTGCAGGACGAGATCGCGCGAATCCGCGCCCGCGGCCATGCCTTGGCCGAGCAAGAGACGTTCCCCGGCATCCGCGCCGTCGGCATCGCCGTCGCCGACGGCGAAGGCCGCGCCTTCGCCCTCAGCCTGTCTTTTCCCGTCGCCGGCCCCGACCGCAAGGCCCAGGACCGGTTTCTCGGCATGCTGCGCGAGGCCGGCCACAGGCTCGGCGATCGCTTTGGCGATGCCGCTTGGCAAGCCTACACCGCATCCCACCCCAAACCCCGGCCGCCGCGCGGCGGCCGCAGCGAGACAATGGAGGCCCCATGACCCAGCATCGCTCGAGCCATCGTTTCACCCGCCGTCAAGCCCTTGGCATGGGCGCGGCCGGCGTCCTCGGCGCGGGCCTGCCCAGCTTGGCTTCGGCCCAGGCCGCCAACGAAGTCCGCATCCTCTTCGCCGGCGGCACCTGGAAGGATTGGTACGAACAATCCTTCACCAACGATTTCGCCGCCGCCAACAACGTCAAGATGAACTGGCGCACCGGCCTGCGTCAGGCGCCGCTGGCCATCGCCCAGCGCCGCCGCCCGCAATGGGACCTGATCCACATCAACCAGACCGAATCCGCGCAGATCGGCACCATGGGCATCCTCAAGCCCTTCGTCGACGCCGAACTGCCCAATCTCAAGGACATCCATCCCTCGTTCAAATACGAGTTCCTGGCCGGCAAGATACACACTCCCTACGGGTTGGCGGTCAACACCAAGCGCATCACCCGCAAGATCGATTCCTGGCTCGACATGTGGGACCCGGCGTTCAAGGGCAAGGTCGCCTTCCCGCAATTCTCCTGGGTGGGCGAAGAAGTGTTCCACGCCGTCAACCAGGTTCTCGGCGGCTCGGAGGACAACGTCGATCCCGGCATCGCCAAGTTCAAGGAGCTGTTCAAGTCCAACGGCGCCATCCTCGGCAACAATGTCGAGCATGCCATCCAGCTGCTCTCGACCGAGGAGATCTGGATCATGCCGCTGTTCTCGGCCCGAACCGACCAGGCGCGCGCCAAGGGCGGGCCGGTCGAATTCATCGTGCCCAAGGAAGGCGGCTTGAGCTGGATCTGGAATACCGGCCTGATCGCCAATCGCGGCAAGGCCAGCGAGGAAATGGCCGCCAAGCTGGTCAACATGACGCTCGACCCCGAGCGCCAGATCGCCTTTTCGCGTCGGACCGGCTATCCGCCGACCAACGTCAAGGCGATGAAGAACCTGCCGGCCGATCTCAAGAAGCTCGAGATCTCGGACGCCGATCTCGAGGCCTACGGCAAGATCCAACGCAAGTTCGATTACATGACCATGTTCGCCTTCAAGGACCAGGTCACCGAGCGCTTCAACAAGGAAGTCCTGGCCTAAGCCAGGGCCGAAACGCGACGGGAGAGGCCGGCCGGCCTCTCCCCGAGCGCGCCGCATGCTCGAACTTCACGCCGTCGTCAAACGCTATGGCGCCACCCTTGGCGCCGGGCCGATCGACCTCACGGTCGAGCCGGGCGAGTTTCTGACTCTGCTCGGCCCCTCGGGATGCGGCAAGACCACCACGCTGCACCTGATCGCGGGGCTGCACGCACCCGACGAAGGGCGCATCCTGATGGACGGCACCGACCTCACCCAGGTGCCGCCGCAGCGCCGCAACATGGGCGTGGTGTTCCAGAACTACGCCCTGTTTCCGCATCGCACCGTGACCGAGAACGTGGCCTTCGGCCTGCGCATGCGCGGCGTCACCCCGACCGAGATCGCGTCAAAGGTCGGCCGCATGCTCGATCTGGTCGGCCTGCCCGGCACCGAAGGCCGCCTGCCACGGCAACTTTCCGGCGGCCAGCAGCAGCGCGTGGCGCTGGCGCGCGCGCTGGTGATCGAGCCGCGCGTGCTGCTGCTCGACGAGCCGCTGTCGAACCTGGATGCGGTGCTGCGCAAGCGCATGCGGGCCGATCTGCGTGCGATCCAGCGCCGCCTCGGCATCACCGCCATCGCCGTCACCCACGACCAGGACGAGGCGTTCGAGATGTCCGATCGGGTGGCGCTGATGGACCAGGGCCGCATCGAACAGCTTTCGACGCCCGAGGGGCTTTACGACCGGCCGGCGACGCGCTTCGCCGCCGAGTTCATCGGCGAGGCGGTGTTCGTGCCGGGCCGCATCGGCTCGCTGGTCGGCGGCCGGGCGCGCGTCGCCACCGAGTCCGGTCTCGGCTTCGACGGCATTCCATGCCCCGACGGACTCGGCGTCGGAGCCGCCGTCTATGTGCTGATCCGGCCCGAGCGCATCGACTTGATTCTCGACGACGCCGCGCCCGCCGGCGCGATCGAGGCCGAAATCGTCGATCGCGTGTTTTCGGGCGAACAGGTCAGCCTGTCCCTGCGCGTCGCCGGCGGGCTGGTGCTCAAGGCCAAGAAGCCCAGCCTTGGCCGCTTCCGCGATTTGGCGCCGGGCCGCAAGCTTCGGCTGCTGGCGCAGGATCCGCGGCTGGTGCCGCGGACGGACGGCGCAACGTGACCGAGACCCGTCGCGCCGGCTGGCTGTTCGTGACGCCGATCGGGTTGCTCTATCTGCTGATCCTGCTGGCGCCGCTGTCCTATTTTCTCTTGCTCAGCATCTTCAAGTATTCGGCCTTCGAGATGTATCTGTTCGAGCCCACCGCCGAGAACTACCAGCGCCTGCTGTTCGATCCCTACTACCGCGGCGTGATCTACCGCACGCTGCGCATTGCCGCCACCACCACCGTCTTCACCTTGCTGGTGGCCTATCCGCTGGCCTATTTCCTGGCCCGCTACGGCGGACCCGGGCGCGGCGTGCTGATGTTCCTGGTGATCGCGCCGCTGATGAGCGGGGTCATCGTCCGCACCTACGGCTGGATCGTGCTGCTGGGGGCCGAGGGCACGATCAACACCGCGCTGATCTGGCTGGGCGCGATCCAGCGCCCGATCCAGATCCTGCGCACCGAGTTTGCGGTGATCATGGCGATGGTCCACATCCTGCTGCCCTACATGGTGTTTCCGCTGTTCTCGGCCATCGTCGCCCAGGAACGCAATCTCGAACAGGCGGCGCGCACGCTCGGCGCCTCCAACTTGCGCATCTTCCTCGAGGTCACGCTGCCCTTGTCGCGGCCGGGCATCGTCATGGGCTCGGTGTTGGTGTTCACGCTTACCGCCGGCGCCATCGTCACGCCGCAACTGCTCGGCGGCAAGGAGATGAAGGTGCTGGGCATCCTGATCTACGACCTGGTGCTGACGACGCTGAACTGGCCCTTGGCCTCGGCGGTGGCCTCGCTGCTGGTGCTGCTGCAGTTCTCGGTCATCGTCCTCTATTTCCGGGGAGCGCGCGGCCGTGCCGCGGCGTGACGAGATCGGCGGCTGGGGCGCGTTGCCGCGCTTCATCGGCGCGGCGGCGGTGACTCTTACCTACCTTTTCCTGCTGGCGCCGATCGTGATCGTGATCTTCACCTCGTTCAATCCGACCGAGGCCAACGCCTTTCCGCCGACTGGACTGTCGCTGCGCTGGTACCACGAGTTCGCCGAGAGCGACGGCTTCGTCTCGGCCTTTCTGTTCAGCCTGTGGCTGGGCATTCTGGCGGCGATCGGGGCGACGGCGATCGGTTTTCTCGCCGCCTACGCGCTGCTGCGCTTCTTCGCCCGCCGCCGCGAGCTTGGCCAGGCGCTGACCATGCTGCCGATGATGATCCCGCACGTGCTGATCAGCATCTCGCTGGTGTTCATGCTGACCGTGGTCGAGCTGCCCGAGACGCTGACGCTGCTGCTGGGTCATATCATCATCTGCCTGCCCTTCACCGTCGCCGGCATCCTCTCCAGCCTGGATGCGGTCGACCGCAATCTCGAGCATGCCGCCTTCACGCTGGGTGCCTCGCGGGCGCGGGTGATGTGGGAGGTGACGCTGCCGCTGATCGCGCCCGGGCTGCTGTCGGCGCTGATCTTCGCTTTCATCGTCTCCTTCGGCGACGTCTACATCGCCCTGTTCCTGTCCGGTCCGGGCAAGACCACGCTGCCGATCGAGATCTTCAATTACATGAATTGGCAGAGCACGCCGGTGATCGCCGCCATCACCAGCGTCCAGGTGGCGATGATCGTCGTCCTGGGGCTGGCGATCGAGCGGCTGGTGGGCCTGCGTCACGTCATGCGCATCGAGGAGACACGGCGATGAAACAGATCCAGGTCGGCACCGCGCGCGGCCAGGCCGGCGCGCGCACCGAAGGCGTGCTCAAAGTCGGCGTGCTGCCCGACGCCCGCCCGGTCGAGCTGCCGGTGATCGTGATGCAGGGCCCGGGCGACGGTCCGGTGCTATGGTTGCAGGGTTGCATCCACGGCAACGAGCAATGCGGCACCTTCGTCATCCACCGCTTCCTCGCCGGCTTGGATCTGTCCAAGCTCAAGGGCGCGGTGATCGCGCTGCCGGTGCTGAACCTGACCGCATTCCAGTTCAACCGCCGCACCAGCCCGTTCGAGATCTATCACGGCGGCGATCTCAACCGCGTCTTCCCGGGCGATCCCGGCGGCAACTTCACCCAGCAGATGGCGCACGTCATCTTCCAGGCGCTGGTCGGCAATGCCGACTGCATGGTCGACTTCCACACCGCGCACCTCAAGGAGACGCGCTGGGCGCTGTTCACCAACCTGCCGGGCGCGGTCGGCAAGCGGGCCGAGCGCATGGCGCGTGCCTGGGGCTATGTGCCGACCTTCCCCACCCCGCCGACCACGCTGACCGGCGCCGCCTACATGCAGGCCGCGACCAAGCACGGCATTCCCGGGTTGATCGTCGAATGCGGCGGCAAGGGCCCGGCTTTCGACGAGGCCGCCGTCGCCGACGGCGCCGAGCGGCTGCGCAACGTCGCCCGCGCGCTGGGCATGATCGAGGAGCCGGTGACGCGCCACGAGGGCGTGCATTACGTTTCGGACTTTGCCTGGGTGCGCGGCCGTTCGGGCGGGCTTTACCGCAACCTGGTCGAACCCGGCCAGCGCATCAAGAAGGGCCAGGTGATCGGCAAGCTGTTCGACATTTTCGGCAAGCCGCGCGAGAGCGTGCGCGCGCCCGAAGGCGGCTTTGTGCTGACGGTCAATCCGGGTCCGCTGCTGATCAGCGGCGACACGCTGATCCATATCGGCCTCAATCCGCGCCCGGCGCCGGCGCTGTAGGAGCCCTGCCATGGCCAAGACCAAATCGAAGACCAAGTCCAAGCCCGCCGCCGCCAAGCGCCCGGCCGATCTTGTCCTCGGCGATGCCCGCGCCAAGCCCGGCAGCAAGGCCTCGGGCTGGCTGCGCCTGGGCGATCTGCCCGATGGCCAGCCGCTGGCGATCCCGGTGCACCTGGTCAACGGCGCCAAGCCCGGTCCCTGCCTCTGGGTGCAGGCCTGCATCCATGGCGACGAATATTGCGGCGCTTTCACCGTCAATGCCTTGGTCGAACGGCTCGATCCCAAGGCGCTGGCCGGAAGGGTGATCGCGCTGCCGGCGCTCAACATCACCGCCTTCCAGGCCGGCCGCCGCACCAGCCCGTTCGAAATGCACGGCACCGGCGATCTCAACCGCTGCTTCCCGGGCAATGCCGAGGGCACCATCACCGAGCAGATGGGCCACGGCATCTTCACCGCGCTCAAGGCCCATGCCGACTACCTGATCGACTACCACACCGGCGGGGTCAAGGAGACGCGCTGGACGCTCTATGCCGACCTGCCGGGCAAGGTCGGCGAAGCGGGAGCTGGTCTCGCCCGCGCCTACGGCTTCAAGGTGGTGCTGCCGACGCCGCCGACCACGCTCGGCGCCTCGGCCTTCATCAATGCCGCCAAGCAGGGCATTCCTTCGCTGATCGTCGAATCCGGCGGCTTCGGCCCGGCTTTCGATTCCCACCTGGTCGAGGACGGCGCCGAGCGGCTGTGCAACGTCGCCCGCCATCTCGGCATGCTGGCGGGCAAGGTCAAGGACTTCGGCCGCCAGACTTTCATCTCGGACTTCGCCTGGATCAACGGCACCACCGGCGGCCTGTTCCGGCCCACGGTCAAGGGCGGCGAGCGCATCGCCAAGGGCCAAGTCATCGGCCGCTTCACCGATCTCTACGGCGCGCTGATCGAGGAGGCCAAGGCGCCGGCCGCCGGCATCGTCCTCACCACCCATCCCGGGCCGATGATGGCCACCGGCGACACCTTGATTCAGATCGGCCTTAACCCGAAGGAAGTCTGACGTGAGCCAATCCCAAGTCATCGTCGGCGGCACGCTGCTGGACGGCACCGGCGCCGACCCGGTCAAGGGCGCGATGGTGGTGATCGAAAACGGCGAGATCGTCTTCGCCGGCAAGGAAAGCGCGCGCGGCCTGCCGCGCGATGCGGCGCGGATCGACGCCTCGGGCGCCAGCATCCTGCCCGGGCTGATGGACGTGCATGTCCATATCTCGCTCAACGCGCCCGCGGACCTGGTGGCCGAGGTGGTCGGACGGCCGCTCGGCCAGGTGGCGTTCGAGGTCGCGGCCAATCTGCGCCAGACCGTGGCCGCGGGCGTCACCACCATCCGCACCGTCAGCGACCTGGCTCATCTCGACATCGCCGCCCGCGATGCCATCCGCAAGGGCATCGCCATCGGTCCGCGCATCCATCCCTGCGGCAAGGGCCTGACCACCACCGGCGGCCATGGCCAGTTGCTGCCGTGTTGGCTGTGCCAGTCGCATGGCGAGCTCAGCGAAGTGGTCGACGGCGTCGATGCCATCCGCCGCGCCGTCCGCCTGCAGGTCCAAGCCGGCGCCGCCTGGATCAAGCTGTTCCAGACCGGCGGCGTGGTCGATCCCGAGGGCCGCATCGACGCCGAGGAATTCACGCCGAGCGAATTCGCCGCCGCGGTCGAGACCGCGCATACCGCGGGACTGCCGGTGGCGGTGCACGCCCACAACCGCGCCGGCATCCTGCGTTCGATCGCCGAGGGCTGCCGCTCGATCGAGCACGGCATGCATTTCGACGAGGAATGCGCCGCCGCGGCGCGGGCCAAGGGCGCCTACTACGTCCCGACGCTGACGGTGATGAACCGCATCATCCGCCACGGCGCCCAGGCCGGCATTCCCGACTACATGATCAAGAACGTGCGCGAGCGCCTGACCAAGCACCACCAATACGTCAAGCACGCCTTCGACATCGGCGTCGGCCTGGCTTGCGGCACCGATGCCGGCTCGCTCTTGACGCCGCACGGCTCGGCCGGTCGCGAAGTGGCGCATTTCGTCGATTGCGGGCTGAGCGTGCCGCAGGCGGTCAGCGCGGCGACGCTGGTGTCTGCGCGCATGCTCAAGGCCGAGGACAAGGTCGGCTCGCTGGCCGGCGGCAAGCGCGGCGATGCGATCGTGGTCGAGGGCGACGTCATGGCCGATGTGCGGCGGCTGGAAGTCGCCGGCAACATGCGCGCGGTGATGGTCGACGGACGCGTTGTGGCGCGCGCCGGCCATGCCCTGAGCTGAAGCGGAAGGAACCCGTCATGCGCATCGGTACGCTATCGGTCAGGCCCGGCCAACGCCGCTCGGGTCAGCTGGTGCTCGGCCATTATCCCGACGGGCCGATCGTGGCCCCGCTGACGGTGGTGCGCGGCAAGCGCCCCGGCAAGACGCTGTGGATCCAGGGCTGCCTCCACGGCCAGGAGGTCGGCGGCACCGTCGGCCTGATCCGCTTTCTCGAGCGGCTCGACCCGGCTCGGATCGAGGGCGCGGTGATCGCGGTCAAGCTGGCCAATCCGCTGGCCTTTCGCGGCTATGCCCGCAACACCCCGATCGACGGCATCAACCTCAACCGGGTCTTTCCCGGCGACGCCGCGGGCTATCACTCCCAGCAGGTGGCGCATGCGCTGATGAGCACGGCGATCGGCCACGCCGACGCTTTGGTCGATCTGCATTCCGGCGGCGAGAGCCACATCGTGCCGTTCTACGCGCTCTATCGCGACGACGGCTCGGCCGCCTCGCGCGAGGCCGGGCGCCTGGCACGAGCCGCGGCCACGGCCGACATTTGGGCTTCGCGCGATGCTTGGCTGGACGGAGCGCTGTTGACCCATTTCACGCTGCGCGGCAAGCCCGCCGTGATCGTCGAATGCGGCGGTGGCGGCGGCGTCAGCGAGCAGCAAGTTGCCAATTTCGCCGGCGCGCTCGAAGGCATGGCGCGGGCGCTGGGCATACTGCCCGGCCGGCCGCCCAGGCGCGCGCGCTATCGGGTGATGGACCAGGCGCTGCTGGTCTACAACCGCAAGGGCGGGCTGTTCCGCCCGGCGGTCGAGCCCGGCGCCGTCGTCCGCAAGGGCCAGGCGCTGGGGGCGATGCTCGACTTCGATGGCCGCGTCGTCGAGACTTTGGTTTCGCCCAACGGTCCGGCCTATGTCGCCGCCTTGCCGCGGCGCTACATGGCGCTGCACTCGGGCGCGCTGATCGCCGAAACCATCCGCATCGTCGAGGGAGGCTGACATGGCCGCGGCCAGGAATTTCCGCATCGGCAGCGCCCTCGCCCGTCCCGGCAAGCGGGTCGAGGGCGAGTTGGTGCTGGGCCATTATCCCGATGCGCCGATCGCCACCAAGGTCACCATCGTCTCGGGCACGCGGCCGGGGCCGGTGCTGTGGGTGCAGGGCTGCATCCACGGCCCCGAGGTCGGCGGCGTGGTCGCCATGCTGCGTTTGCTCGAACGCCTCGATCCGCGCCGCATGCGCGGCAGCATCGCCTGCATCATGCTGGCCAATCCGACCGCCTTCCGCGGCTATTCGCGCAACACGCCGGTCGATACCACCAATCTCAACCGCGTCTTCCCCGGCGCGGCCGACGGCACGCACAGCCAGCAGAATGCGCACGTCCTGATCGAGACCGCGGCTTCGGTGGCCGATGCGGTGCTGGATCTGCATTCCGGCGGCGATCGCTCGCGCGTGCCCTATTACGGGCTCTATTGGGCCGAGAATTCGGACGCCTCGCGTGAGGCCGGACGCCTCGCCCGCGCCTGCGGTACGCGCGACATCTGGGCCTCGATCGACGATTGGCTGGGCGGCGCCATGTTCACCGTGCTGACCAAGCGCGGCATTCCCTCGCTGATCGTCGAATGCGGCGGCGGCGGCCAGGTGCCCGAAGCCCATGTCGCCAATTTCGTCGCCGCCATGACCGGCGTGGCGCAATCCATGGGCATCCTGCCCGGCCGGCCCAAGCGCTTTGCGCGCTATCGCGTGTTCGACGAAAGTGCCCTGATCTACAGCCGCAAGGGCGGACTGTTCCGGCCGCTGGTCGAACCCGGCGACATCGTCGAGAAAGGCCATGTGCTGGGCGAGATCGTCGATCTCTCGGGCAAGGTGGTGGAACGGCCGCGGGCCAGCATCGGCCCGTCCTACATCGCCTCGATCCGCCGGCCCTGGATGCCGGTCTATTCGGGCGACCAGATCGCCGAATGCAACCGCGTCATCGCGAGCTGAAACGCCTCTAATCCAGGCCGACGGCGCGGCGGTAAAGCGCCTCCGCCTCCAGCGTCACCGGCCCGGGGCAGCCGCGGCCGATGGCGCGGCCATCGACCGCGCGCACCGGCGTCACCCCGCCCAGCGTGCCGGTGACAAAGGCCTCGTCGGCCGCATAGACCTCGGCCAGCGTGAAATCGCATTCCCGCGCCTGATTTCCGGCGGCGCGCCAGGCCTCGATCACGCTGCGCTGGGTGATGCCGGGAAAGCTGTAGCGATGGGTCGAGGTCCACAGCTCGCGGCCGCGGACGATGAAGAAATTGGTCGAGTTGCAGGAGGCGACGAAACCCCGCGGATCCAGCATCAACGCCTCGTCGGCGCCGGCCTTGATCGCCTGGATCAGCGCCTGGATCAGGTTTAGCCGGCTGTGCGAATTGAGCCGCATGTCGAACTGGTCGGGCGCGGTGGTGCGGAAGGTCGAGGTGAATAGGGCATAGCCCCGCCGCTTGGCCTCGGGCGGCGGCGCCTTGTATTCGGCCACGATCACCACCGTCGCCCCGCCGACCACGAAACGCGGATCCTGGTTGGGCGTGCGCTTGACGCCGCGTGTCACCATCACCCGCAGATGCGCGCCGTCAGTCATGGCGTTGCGTTCCAGCGTCGCCGCGATGGCGCGCTTCAGTCCATCGCGATCAAATCCGATGTCGAGGTCGATCGCCCGCGCCCCTTCGAAAAGCCGGTCGAGATGCGCCTCGAGGCTGATCAGCCTTCCCTTGGCCAGGCGCAGCCCCTCCCACACCCCATCGCCCAGCACGAAGCCGGAATCGAACACCGAGACCCGTGCGCGGTCGCGCGGCACGAATTCGCCATTGACGTAGACCAGCACCGCGTCGTTGCGGGGATCGGGCAGGTAGGCCTGCGCGCTTTGTGCCGCCGTCGGGTTCATGGTTGCGACCTCAGAGGCTGAACTGTTTATGGCTGGCGATGAAGGCCCGAGTCGCCGCCTGACGCGGTTCCTTCAGCACCTCGGCCGGCGTCCCCTGCTCGTGGATCAGTCCATCGGCCAGGAACAGCACGCGCGAGGCGACATGATAAGCGAACCCCAGCTCGTGGGTGACCAGCAGCATGGTGCGGCCGTCCTCGGCCAAGGCGCGGATCGTCCCCAGCACCTCGCCGACCAGCGCCGGATCCAGCGCCGAGGTCGGCTCGTCGAACAGCAGCAGCGCCGGATCCATCGCCAGCGCCCGGGCGATCGCCACGCGCTGCTTCTGTCCGCCGCTGAGATGGGCCGGGTAGGCATCGGCCTTGTCGGCCAGGCCGACCCGCGCCAGCTCGGCCCGGCCCCGCGCCTCGGCCTGGACCCGGTCTTGGCCGAGCACGGTCAGCGGCCCCTCCATGACGTTGCCCAGCGCGGTCATGTGCGGAAACAGGTTGAAGTGCTGGAACACCATCCCGACCTGACGGCGGATTTGGGTCAGTTCGCGCTCGGCATAGCGGCGGCGGCCGTCGCGCTCGCTGCCGACGACCTGGCCGCCGAATTCGACCCGGCCCTCGTCCGGCAGTTCCATGAAGTTGATGCAGCGCAGCAGCGTGCTCTTGCCCGAGCCCGATGCGCCAAGGATGGCGATGCGCTCGCCGCGCTCGACCGTAAGGTCGATGCCGCGCAGCACCGGGTTGGCGCCGAAGCGCTTGACCAGGCCGGCGAGGCGCAACACCGTCATTCGCCCCCCTTCAGCCGCCGCTCGAGCCAATAGCTCAGCTGCACCAGCGGCCAGAGAATGACGGAGAAAATCGCCGCCACGGCGGTATAGACCTCGATCGGATTGTAGTAGAGCGAAGCGATCAGCTTGCCCTGCTGCAGCAGCTCGACATAGGCCACCGCCGAAGCCAGCGTCGACATCTTGAAGATCTCGATGGCACGGTTGGCCAGCGCCGGCAGCATGCGCTTGATCGCCTGCGGCAGGATCACGCGCCGCATCGCCTGCAGCCAGCTCATGCCCAGCGCCCGCGCTCCGTCCCATTGGCCGCGCTCGATCGACTGGATGCCGCCGCGGTAGATCTCGGCCGAGAACGCCGCCGAGTTGAGCGAGATGCCCAGCACCGCGGCCGTCAGCGGCCCGATCTGGAACGGCAGCAGGATCGGCAGCGCGAAGAAGAACCAGATGATCTGCACCAGCACCGGCGTGTTGCGGAAGAACTCGACAAACGCGGTCGCCGGCGCCCGCAGCCAGGGATTGCGGGCATATCGCCCGAGTCCGACCGGCAGCCCGAGCCCCAATCCCAGCACCAGGCAGATGGCGAAGATACGCAGCGTGCCGACGGCGCCGATCGCCAGCACGTCGGCATGCTCGATCACCGTGGCGAAATCCCAGCGCATCAGCCGACCGTCCCTTCGCCGCTGCGCGCCAGCCTGAGTTCGATCCGCCGCGCCAACAGACTCGCGCCGTAGATCACGGTGAAATAGGCCAGCGCCACCGCGGTATAGGTCTCGAGCGGGCGGAAGGTCTTTTGCGACACCTCGTTGGCGGCGAACAGCAGATCGGCATAGGAGATGGTGGCGACCAGAGTGGTGGTCTTCATCAGTTCGATGGCGCGTTCCATGAAGGCCGGGATCATGCGCTTGACCGCCTGCGGCAGGACGATGCGCCGCAGCGCCTGGCCGCGGTTCATGCCCAGCGCCCGGGCGGCGTCCCACTGGCCACGCTCGATCGATTCGATGCCGGCACGGAACACTTCGGCGAAGAACGCCGCCGATTGGATCGAGAAGGTCACCAGCGCCGCCAGATAGGGCGTCATTTCGACGCCGACCACCAGCGGCGCCGCGAAGTAGAACCAGAACAACTGCACCAAAGGCGGCGTGGTGCGGAAGACCTCGATCACCAACCCGGCCGGCCAGGCTGCCCAGGGCCGCCGCGACAGCCGCATCAGCGCGAGCCCGAGGCCAAGCGCGACGCCGAACGCCAGCGCCGCGCCGGTCAGGCGCAGGGTGTTGAACAGCCCGATCGCCAGCAGATCGAGATGGGCGGCGACCGGCGCGAAGTCCCAGCGATACACCGGCCTCGCGCCGGCGCTACTTGATCATTTCCTTCATCACCGGCGGCGCCAGCTTGGGATCGAGCCCGAACTCGCTCAGCGCCTGCTCGTACCATTTCTGGGTCTGGCCGCTCTGGTAGTACTGCACCAGCTGCTTGTCGACCCAGGCGGCGAAAGCGGTGTCGCCCTTGCGCAGCGCAGCGCTCGAGGCCTGCGATTGCGCCGGCGTCGGCACCACGATCGCGCCCTTGCCCAGCCGCTGGCGCGCCGCCAGCAGCGGCGGGTGGAACAAGCAGACGGCGTCGGCGCGCCCCGACTGGAAGGCGGCGATGGCGGCGGCGTTGTCGGGATAGCGCTGGATCTCGGCCTTGGCGGCGTGCTCGGTGAGGAAGCGATCCATCGACGAAGCCTGGGGCACGGCGATGCGCACGCCCGGCTTGTTGAGATCCGCCCACGCCTTGACCGGCAGGTCCTCGCGCGCCAGCACCGCCAGCGAATAGAAGAGCAGCGGCGCTTCCGGGAAGTCGACCGCCTGGCGCCGTTCGGCGGTGGCGTCGAGCATGAACATCAAGTCGATCTTGTCCGATTGCAACGCCGCGATCGCGGTGCCCCAGGCGACCTCGACCGTCTCCATCTTGACGCCCAGCGTCTGCGCCATCGCCCGGCCCATGGCGATGCCGAGGCCGGAATTCCATTCCCCGCTGCGCGGGTCCTTGGAATACCAGGGCGGCGCCTGGGTGACGCCGATGCGGAAAGTGCCGCGTTTTTTGACGTCGTCGAGCGTGGCGGTCTGGCCAAAGGCGAGGAAGGGCTGCCCCGCAAGGCCGGCGCCGGCGGCGATGATGGCTAGGCTGTGGCGGCGGGTGATGGTCATGGCGGTCCTCCCAAGCTTGGCTTTCGGGTTATCGGCGCACTCTATCCACCGCGCCCTGGCCGGGCAACTCACGCCAAATTGCTCTTCGGCTTGGCCGAATTTCGAGGCCTGAAACTCAAGCCCGGTTCCCTATCTGTCCGCCAGGCCTCATGGGCCGGTCGGGCGTCTCACAGAGCGGTCGGCGCTGATGGCGTTGCCATAGCCGGTGTCGGCGTCGGCCATCACCGGAATGTCGACCGCATCGCAGACATAGCCGGGTACTTGCACCACCTCGCTCATCGTCGTCAGGCCGACACCGGGCTCGCCGACAGCGAATAGCCCGCCTCGGCCTCGCGATGACGGTCGGCCTTGACCCGCTCCAGCGTCATGCCGCGCATGGCGAATTGCTTGAACTCCTGAAGCATGGGCATTCTCCCGCAGGATCACGGCCGGCAGTTAGGCAGAAACCCAAACCGCCCGTACCGCGGCGGCGCGTGATCGGGGCTTGCGCCCGGTGCGGCGATGCCGACAATGTCGCCATGCCGACCCGGACCGACACCGAACTGCTCGCACGCTGCCGACGCATCGGCACCAGCACCTGGTCCGACGCGCTGGACGAATGCGGCATCGACGGCGTGGTGCGGGGGCTGGTCAAGCGCGGCGGCCAAGGCCGCGTCGCCGCCTTCGCCGTCACCGCCACCGAAATCGTCGGCCACCGCGGCCAATTCGCCAAGAGCGAATTCGGCGTCGGCCGGCTAGTCGCGGCCTGCGGCCCCGATGTCGCCTTGCTGGTCGACATGGGCGGAGCCGAGGTCTCGACCTTCGGCGGGCTGGCCTCGCTGGCGGCCTCGATGCGTCGCGCCGGCGCCGTAATCGTCGACGGCGCCTGCCGCGATGCCGACGAGATCGCCGCCACCGGCCTTTGGCTCGCCAGCCGGCACGTCACGCCCACCACCGGCAAGACGCGGGTCAAGCTGACGGCGATGGGCGAGCCGGTGACCATCGGCGGCATCGTCGCCCGCCAGGGCGATCTGGTGGTGGCCGACGACACCGGTATCGCCATCGTTCCGCGCGGCGAGGTCGCTCGCGTGCTGGCGGTGGCCGAGCGCATGCTCGGCATGGATCATCAGATCGAGCGCGCCATCCGCGACGGCCAAAGCTTCGCCGACGCCGCCAAGGCGGCCAACTACATTTAAAGCGCCATCAGGCCGCGGCTGTCGACGCGCAGGCCGATGGCCTGGCCGCGCGCGAAATCGCGCCGCGCCTCGGTCTCGATCACCAGCGGCCGCTCGCCGCCGACATCGACGAACAGCCGCGTGCGGTCGCCCAGGAAGAACGCCGCCGCCACCGTGCCGCGCAGGGGCGGATTCGCGCCGTCGTCGATCGCCACGTCCTCGGGACGGAACAGCGCCTCGCGCGCATCGGCCGGGGCCTCGGGCCAAGCCAGCGCGCCGGCGGCGGTGACGAAGCGGCCCTGCTCGATGCGCCCCGACAGCCGGTTCATGGTGCCGATGAAATCGGCCACGAAGCGCGTCGCCGGGCGCTGGTAGATCTCGCGTGGGCGCCCGACCTGGGCGACGCGACCATGATCCATGACGACGATGCGGTCGCCCAGCGCCATCGCCTCGGCCTGGTCGTGGGTGACGTAGACCGCGGTGATGCCCAGCCGCCGCAGCAGCCCGTCGATCTCGAGCCGGAGCGAATCGCGCAGCTTGGCGTCGAGCGCGGTCAGCGGCTCGTCCAGCAGCAGCGCCCGCGGCCGCACCGCCAGGGCGCGCGCCAAGGCGACGCGCTGGCGCTGGCCGCCCGAGAGCTGGTCCACCCTTCGATCCGCCAAGGCCTCGATGCGCATCATCGCCAGCATCTCGCCGACCCGGGCGGCGATCTCGGATCGGGTCAGGCGCCGGATGCGCAGGCCGTAGCCGATGTTCTCGGCCACGCTCATGTTGGGGAACAGGGCGTAGGACTGGAATACCATGCCGACATGGCGCGCCTCGATCGGCAGGGCGGTGACGTCCTCGCCGTCGAACAGCACGCTGCCGCCGGCATCGGGTCGTTCCAACCCGGCGATGATCCGCAGCGTCGTGGTCTTGCCGCAACCCGAGGGACCCAGGAACACCACCGTCTCGCCGGCGCCGATGTCGAGATCGAGCGGCTGCAGCGCGCGCGTACCGTCGGCAAAAGTCTTGGCGCAATTGCGCAACCGGATCGCCAGCGGCTTCGTGGCCTGGGTCACGGTTGTTCCTCCTCGGCTACGAACTTGACCGGCCGCGGCCGCGTCAGCGCCTGCAAGGCCAGCAGCAGGGGCACGATCATCAGAAAGAACACCAGGGTATAGGCGCTGCCGATTTCGAGCCGCAGCGAGGCATAGGCGTCGGCCAAGCCGACCGGCAGGGTCTTGGTCAGGGGCGTGTGCAAGAGCCAGGTCATGTTGAACTCGCCCATCGACAGCGTCACCACCATCAGCGATCCGGCCAATATGCCCGAACGGCAATTGGGCAGGACGATGTGGAAGAACCGCTGGGCGAAACCGGCGCCTAGGCTGGCGGCGCCCTCCTCCAGCGTCTTGAGATCGATCGCGCTCAGCACCGCCAGCACCGAGCGCACCATGAAGGGCAAGGTGAACAGCACATGCCCGACCAGGATGAAGCTCCACGAGGTGCGGAAGGCGCCGGCCGCACCGTAGGTCACGATCAGCGCCAACGCCGTCGCCAAGCCCGGCACCGCCACCGGCATCACCAGCAATTCCTCGATGGCGCGCGACAACGCGCTTTGACGCTTGGCCAGCACATAGGCCGCCGGCACGCCCAGCACCAGCGTGCCGGCCAGACAGCACAGCGAAATCCCGATCGAAAGAAAAATCGTCTCGCGATAGCCCGACCACACCTCGCCCACCCAGCGCAGCGTCAGCCCGCTCTGCACGCCGCTGAGGTAATTGGCGGTCAGCCCGGCCAGCATCGAAAGGATCACCGGCACGATCAGGAAGGCGCAGACCACCAGCGTGAATCCCAGCTGCAGCGAGAACAGGAGGCGCCGCTCGGCCATTTCAGCCCGCCGCCGCCACACTCGAGCCGGCCGCCGTCCGCGCCAACGCCAGCACCACCCAGGTCACCGCGCCGAGAACGAAGCTCAGCGCTGCCGCCATCGCCATGTTGGCCTGCAGCGTGAACTCGGTATAGATCACCATCGGCAGCACGTTGATGCGCGTCGCCAGCGTGAAGGCGGTACCGAAGGCGCCGACCGCGGTGGCGAAGCAGATCGCCCCGGCCGAGATGAAGGCCGGCTTGAGTCCCGGGATGATGACGTCCAGCACCACCCGCCAGGTCGGCGCACCGAGCGAACGCGCCGCCTCCTCCAGTTTGGGATCGAGCTTCTCGGCCGCGGCCATCACGGTGAGAATGGTGCGCGGGATCGAGAAATAGACATAGCCCATGAACAACCCGGCCATGGAATAGGCGAACACCAGCTTCTCGCCGGTCAGGAACTGCGTGACGTCGCCGATCAGGCCCTGGCGCCCGGCCAGCATGATCACCATGAAGCCGATCACCACGCCCGGAAAAGCCAACGGCAAGGTCAGCATCGCCACCAGCAAGCCATTGCCCGGGAACTTGCGGCGCTGCAGGAACACGCCGCTCAGGCCGCTGACGATCAGCGTGGCGACGGTGGTGGCCATCGCCAAACCGAGCGTCGACACCAGGCTGGCGAAATAATTGCGGTCGGTGACGATGGCGGCATAGGCGGCGAAGCCTTCGGCGCCGCTGCCGCCGATGAAGAACAGCCGGGTCAGCGGCAAGAGGAAAAACGCCAGGAAGAAAATTCCGGCCGGCAACAGCAGAGAAAAGAGTCGGAACGACTCGCGGCGCATGGCGGTCGCGCTCACGCGGGCGGCGGGAAGTCGGGGCGGCGGCCGCCCGCCGCCCCTGGCGCGCTCAGTTCACTTCGTTCTTGTAGCGATCGATGATCATCTTCTGCGCCGTCGCCAGCCGCTTGAGGTCGATCGGCTTGGCGCGGGCGTATTCGCTGTCGGGCAGGAATTTGGACTTGGCGTCGGCCGACAGCTTGTCGGCGAACACCGGCCGCAAATAGGCATTGCCCCACATCACCTGGCTGTCGTCCGACAGCGTGAAGTCCAGCACTTTCTGGCCGTTGGCCGGATTGGGTCCGCCCTTGACCAGGCCCATGACGTAGGGGAACACCACCGTCCCCTCTCTGGGGATGACGAACTGGACCGGCGCCTTGTCGGTGTACTGGCCGCGATAGGCGTTGAAGTCGTAGTCGAACAGGATCGGGATTTCGCCCGAGATCACCCGCGCATAGCTGGTCTGCTTGGGCACGATCGGCTGGTTCTTGGACAGGTCCTTGAAATACTTGATGGCGGCGTCGATGTTGTCGTAGTTGCCGCCCAGCGCCAGGTTGATCGCCATCACGCCCAACTGGCCGACCGCGGCCGAAGTCGGATCGAGATAGCCGACCAGGCCCTTGTATTCGGGCTTGAGCAGGTCGGCCCAGGATTGCGGCACCGGCTTGTTGCCCAGCGCCTGCTTGTTGACGAACAGGCCGAGCGTGCCGGAGTGGATGGTGAACCAAAAACCGTCCGGGTCCTTGAGTCCGGCCGGAATCCGGTCCCAGCCCGCGGGCTTGTAGGGCACCAGCACGCCCGCATCCTTGGCCGGATCGGCGGCGATGCCGCCGAGATAGGTGATGTCGGCGACCGGATTGGCCTTTTCGGCGATCAGGGCGGCGATGGCCTGGCCCGAATTCTTGTTGTCGGGCGGAACCTGGATGCCGAGCTTGGACTGGATCGCGCGCAGCTGCGAACCCCAATCGGCCCATTCCGGCGGGCAGTTGTAGCAGATGGCGCGGCTCTGGGCGGCGGTCTCGGCCGCCGGCAGCAGCGCCGCAATCACCAGCGCTGCGGCGGTCAGGATCGGTTTCAACATCGCGTTTTCCCCCGGCTGAAACGTTGACGATGGAGCATGATTCGAAATGCTAGAGGATGAATCGGACCGGCGCCAGAGTGTCTTCCATTCCACCGCCTGGGCGCGCGCTTGACGAAATCGGCGCGGATGCGAAAGTCCGCCAGCGGAACGGAGGACAGGTCGATGGGTCAGAGCAAAGCGGCGCGGTTGCGGGCGGCGCTCGGCGGCGGGGACATCGTCGTCGCCGCCGGGGTCTACGACATGATCTCGGCGCGCATCGCCGACGGCATGGGCTTCAGCGCGCTCTACATGACCGGCTACGGCACGGTCGCCTCGGCGCTGGGCATCGCCGATGCCGGTCTGGCCAGTTATACCGAAATGGTCGAGCGCGTCGCGGTGCTGGCTGGCGGCACGGCGACGCCGATGATCTGCGACGCCGACACCGGCTATGGCGGGCTGCTGAACGTGCGGCGCACGGTGCAGGGCTACGAGGCGGCGGGCGCCGCCGGCATCCAGATCGAGGACCAGGAGATGCCGAAGAAATGCGGTCATACGCTGGGCCGCCGCGTCGTGCCGCTGGAGGACATGGTGCTCAAGATCCGAGTCGCGGTCGAGGCGCGGCGCGATCCGGCAACGCTGATCGTGGCGCGCACCGACTGCCGCACCACGCTCGGCATCGACGAGGCGCTGCGGCGCGGCGAGGCCTTCGCCAAGGCCGGCGCCGACGTGGTGTTCATCGAGAGTCCAGAAAGCCGCGCCGAACTCGAACGCATCGGCAAGGCGCTTTCGGGTTCGGCCTGGCTGCTGTGCAACATGGTCTATGACGGCCGCACGCCCGAGACTCCGGCCGACGACCTCAAGCGCATGGGCTTCAGCATCGCCATCTATGCCGGCATGGCGCACAAGGCCGCGGCCGGCGCGCTGGAAGCGGCCTATCGCCATCTCAAGGTCAAGCGCACCCAGATGGACATGCCGGGGCCGATGTATTCCAGCGCCAAGATGCACGAACTGATGGGTTTCCCCGAGGTCTGGGCGTTCGAGAAGCGCTGGGACCAGGGCCAGGCCGGCTGAGCGGAGGCACGAGATGGAACTGTCGAACAAGACCGCGCGTCAACTCTACGAGGAGATCAAGGCCAAGCCGCCGCGCAAGCGCATGGGCTTCGGCCGCCGCGCCGGGTTGATCAACATCGACCTGCAGCGCTCCTACACCAAGGTCGGCACCTACGTCACCGCCTACGAGACCGACCCGCGCCAGATCGAATACGTCAACCGGCTTGCCGAGCTTTGCCGCCGCGCCGGCTTCCCGGTGGTGTGGACCTATGTCGCCTACATGGCCGACGGCTCGGATGCCTGCGCCTGGGGCACGCGCTCGAACACCCCCGACAGCCTGCAGAACATCAAGGAGGGCTCGGACCGGGCGACGCTGGACGAGCGGCTGGCGATCGACCGCCAGCGCGACATGGTGGTCAACAAGCGCATGGCCTCGGGCTTCCACGAGACGCCGGTGCTGTCCTGGTTCAACTGGCACCAGGTCGACACCGTGATCGTCACCGGCGGCTCGACCTCGGGCTGCGTGCGGGCGACGGTGGTCGACGCGATCTCGCGCGGCTTCCGGCCGGTGGTGCCCGAGGAATGCGTCGCCGACAAGCACGAAAGCCCGCACTTCTCCAATCTCTACGACATGGCGTTGAAATACGCCGACGTGATTCCGGTGTCCGAGGTGGTGGGTTGGCTGAATCAACGGCCCGAGGCGGCGTCGTGAGCGAGGCCCCGCGACGGGCCGAGCCCGGGCTTTACGATTTCGTCCCGCCGCCCAAGCGTCCGCGCATCACATGGCCGAACGGCGCGCGGCTGGCGTTCTGGGTCGCGCCCAACATCGAGTTCTACGAGCTCGATCCGCCGCCCAACGCCGCCCGCAACATGTGGACCCGACCCAACCCCGACGCCATGAACTATGGCTGGCGCGAATTCGGCAACCGGGTCGGCGTGTGGCGCATGATCGACGTCATGGCCGCGCTCGGCATCCGCGGCTCGGTCTCGCTCAACGTCGCCATCTGCGACCATCACCCCGAGATCGTCCGGCGCTGCCTCGACCTCGGTTGGGAGCTGTTCTCCCACGGCGTCTACAACACCCGCTTCGTCGCCAACATGAGCGAGGAGCAGGAACGCGCCATGATCCGCGACGTGGTCGACACCATCCGCCGCGCCTCGGGCCAGCAGGTCGAGGGCTGGCTGTCGCCGGCGCTGTACAACAACGACCGCACCATGGATCTCCTGGCCGAGCACGGCATCCGCTACACCTGCGATCTGTTCCATGACGACCAGCCGACCCCGGTGCGGACCAAGACCGGGCGGATGTGCAGCATCCCCTATTCGCTCGAGATGAACGACATCCTGGTCTATGCGCGGCAGATGCAGACGCCGCGCGAATACGGCCGCATGATCAAGGCCCAGTTCGACCAGCTCTACGAGGAGGGCGCCGAAAGCGGCACGGTGATGTGCGTGCCGCTGCATCCCTACATGGTCGGCCAGGCGCATCGGCTGGAGCCGTTCGCCGAGGCGCTGGATTACGTCGCGCGCCACGACAAGGTGTGGCTGGCGACCGGGGCCGAGATCGCGCGCTGGTATCTCGACCGTCATTTCGATGCCGCGGTCGCCGCCGCGCGCGCCCCGGGAGGCTGACCATGGCGCTGCCCGAGAGCTATCTGCAATATCCCCGCCGCGGTCCGGGCATGGATCACGATTTCTATGCCTGGTCGCCGCTGCCAAATCGCAAGCCGATCCGATGGCCGCAAGGGGCACGCATTGCGCTGTGGGTCAACCTGACGGTCGAGCACTTTCCGCTCGACGCGGTCAACAAGCCGTTCCTGCCGCCGGGCGGGCTCGAGCGCGCCTATCCCGATCTCTGGAACTACACCTTGCACGATTACGGCAATCGAGTCGGCGTCTACCGGCTCTATCGCATGCTCGAAGGGCTCGGGCTCAAGGCGACGGTGGCGATGAACGCAGCCATCGCCGATCGTTATCCCTTTCTTGTCCAGGATACGGCGCGCCGGGGCCATGAGATCATGGCCTGCGGCGTCGACATGAACCGATTGCATCACTCCGGCCTTGCGATCGAGCGCGAGCGCGAGTCGATCGGAACCTCGGTCGAGACCCTGCGCCGCGCCTCGGGGCAGAAGGTGCGCGGCTGGATGTCGCCGGCCAAGGCCGAGAGCTTCAACACGCTCGGGTTGCTGCGCGAGCACGGCATCGACTATGTCTGCGACTGGCCCAACGACGACCTGCCCTATCCGCTGACCGGGCCGGCCGCTGGCCTTCACGCCATGCCGCATGCCTCCGAGCTGTCGGATCTGTGGTGCCTGCATCAATGGCATCACACCACCGACGAATTCGCCCAGCAGATCGGCGACCAGTTCCGGCTGCTCCATGCCGAGGCGGCGAAATCGGGCGGGCGGGTGATGAGCCTGACCCTGCACCCGTGGATCGCCGGACAGCCGCATCGCATCCGCCCGATCCGCGAGGCGCTGGCGGCGATCCTCCGCCATGCCGGGGTGTGGAACGCGACCGGCGCCGAGATCCTGGACGCCTTCAAGGCCCAACCCGGCTGAACGCCATGGGCATGACCGCGCTGGAAAAGATCTTCGCCCGCGCCAGCGGGGCGAAGTCGGTCGCGCCCGGCGATCTGGTGGTGGTCAACGTCGACACCGTGGTGATGCTCGACAGCAGTTTCTTTCCCTCGGTGCGGCGCGAGGTGGTCAAGGTCCACGATCCGCGCAAGGTGGCGGTGATCTACGATCATTTCGTGCCGGCGCCGGACGAAAAAGCCGCCGCCGCCCAGGCCTATGGCCGCGCCTTCGCGCGCCGCTTCGGCATCGAACGCTTCCACGACGTCGGCCCCGATCAAGGCATCAGCCACGCCGTGGTGGCGGATCACGGCTATGCCCTGCCGGGCAGCGTGCTGGTGTGCTCGGATTCGCACACTTGCGCCTCAGGGGCGTTCAACTGCGCCGCGCGCGGGATCGGCGCGCCCGACATGATCTATGCCCTGACCACCGGCCAGACCTGGTTCCAGTTGGGCGGCACGGTGCGCTACGACCTGAGCGGTCGCCTGCGGGCAGGGGTCTCGGCCAAGGACGTGTTCCTGCATCTGGCCGGAACCTACGGCGATCACGCCAATTGCAATATCGAGTTCGGCGGCCCGGCTTTGGCCGATCTTGGCATCGGCGCGCGGCGCACGCTGGCGGCGATGGGCGCCGAGCTGAGCGCCGAGTTCGTCACCTTCGAGCCCGACCAGGCGCTGATCGACTACGTCAAGGCGCGCAATCCGGCGCCGTTCGAGCCGCAATACCCCGATGCCGAAGCGCGCTATCTCGACCGCCGCCGGGTCGATCTGGGCGCGATCGAGCCGCTGGTGGCGCGGCCGGACTCGGTGATCCGCAATTCGGTCGCGGTCGGCGCGGTCGCCGGCCAGCGCATCGACCAGGCCTTCATCGGTTCCTGCGCCAACGGCTCGCTCGACGACCTGGCCGAGGCGGCGCGCATCGTCGCAGGCCGCAAGGTGGCGCGCGGCGTGCGCTTCCTGGTGACGCCGGGTTCGCAGCGGGTCTATGCCGCCGCGCTGAAGGCAGGCCATGTCCAGACCTTGACCGAGGCCGGCGCGGTGGTCACCGCCGCCACCTGCGGCGCCTGCTTCGGCGGCCATATGGGCGTGCTGGGTCCGAACGAGGTCTGCATCACCGCCTCGACCCGCAACTTCAAGGGCCGCATGGGCGCGGCCAGCGCCCGCATCTTCATGGCCTCGCCGGCGACGGTCGCCGCCTCGGCCATCGCCGGCAGCATCGTCCATCCCGGCGAGTTCGCGGGAGGGCGCGCGTGATCGCCGGCCGGGTGTGGAAGTTCGGCGACGACATCAACACCGATCTGATGCTGCCGGGATCGGTGCTGTATGCCTCGGAGGAGGAACAGAAGCGCGCCGTGTTCGCCGCCAACCGACCGGGCTGGGTCGATCAGGTCAAGCCCGGCGACGTGCTGGTGGGCGGGCGCAATTTCGGCATGGGTTCGAGCCGGCCGGCGGCGCGGTCCTTGCGCAACCTCGGCCTCGCCTGCGTACTGGCCGAGTCGATCAACGGCCTATTTTTCCGCAACGCGGTCAATTTCGGCCTGATCGCCTTGGCCTGCCCGGGCGTGCACGCGGCGTGCGAGGAGGGCGACCGGTTGGAACTGGCGATCGCGGATTGGCGGGCAAGCAACGCACGGACCGGCGTGGCGCTTGCGGTGACGCCGATCCCCGAGGCGCTGCTCAAGCTGATGACCGGCGGCGGCATCTACCCGCATCTCGAGCAGCGCGGCCTGATCCTGCCGCGTTGAGCGGCCGGCTCAACTCTTCCGTTCCGTCTGCCAAGTATCCGGATCGCGTGCGCGGCGGCGGAATTCCTCGATCCGGTCGAGGCGATGGCAGGCAGCGTGGCGTCCCGGCTCGACTTCGAGCAGCGCGGGTTCGGCCTCGCTGCAATGGTTCTCGGCAAACGGACAGCGCGGCGCGAAGCGGCAGCCGGCGGGCGGCGTCACCAGATCCGGCGGCGCGCCGGGGATCGAGATCAGCGCGCGCCCGCCGTCGTCGAGATCGGGAAAGGCATTGCACAGCCCGAGCGTATAGGGATGCAGCGGGCGTTCGAACACGGCGCGATCCCCGGTTTCGACCGCTCTTCCGCCATACATCACGGCAATGCGGTCGCAATTCTCGGCCACCACCGCCATGTCATGGGTGATTAGCAGCATGGTCTTGCGCTGCTCGCGGTGCAGCGAGCGGATGTGCTGCAGGATCTGGTCCTGGACGACGACGTCGAGGCCGGTGGTCGGCTCGTCGGCCACGATCAGGTCGGGATCCAGCGCCATCGCCATGGCGATCATGGCGCGCTGGCGCATGCCGCCCGAGAACTGGTGCGGATAGTCGTCGAGCCGTGCGATCTCCAACCCGACGCGGGCGAACAGCGCGGCGATCCGTTCGGCGCGCGCCGGCGCCGCCATGGCGCCGTGGGCCAGGATCGCTTCGTCGAGCTGGGCGCGGACGGTATAGACCGGATCGAAGGCGTTCATCGCGCTTTGCGGTACCAGCGCCATGCGCCGGCCGCGCAATTCCCGGGACCGCTCGGGATCGAGCGTCGCCAAGTCCTGGCCGCGAAACCGAATCCGGCCGGCGGCAATGCGGCCATTGGGCGGCAGGATGCCCATCACCGCCCGCGCGATGGTCGACTTGCCGCAGCCGGATTCGCCGACCAGGCCGAGGCATTCGCCTTCGGCCAGTGCCAGCGACACGCGATCGACCGCGCGCGCCTCGCCCTGGCGCGTGGCGTAGCGCACTTCCAGCCCTTCGAGCGCCAGCACCGGATCCACGGCTAGACCGCGCGCAGCCGCGGATTGAGGATCTCTTCGTAGGCGCGGCCGACCATGAAGATCGCCATCACGAACAGCGACAGCGCCACCCCCGGCGGCAGCACCCACCACCACGCGGTACGCATGGCACCGGCGCGGAAGGCGGCATTGAGCATGATGCCCCAGCTTTGGGCGTGCGGATCGCCGAAACCGAGAAAGGACAGCGCGGCCTCGAGCATGACGCCGGTCTGCACGCCCACGGCGACGTAGAGGAAGCTGAGCGGCAGCACGTTGGGCGCGATGTGGCGGAACAGGATCGCCCAATGGCCGGCGCCCGCGGCGCGCGCCGCCCAAACGAAAGGCCGCTCCTTGAGCGACAGCGTTTGGGCGCGGATCACCCGCGCCGTGGTCCGCCACAGGAAGAAGATCACCAAGAGGATCACCAGGCCGAGGCTGGGCTCGGCCATGGCGATCACCACCAGCGCAAAAGGGAGGAACGGAATGCCGAAGGCGACGTCGGTCAACCGCATCAACACGTCGTCGATCCATCCGCCGAAATAGCCCGATACCAGCCCGATCAGCGTCCCGACCACGACGCTGCCCAGCGCCGACAAGAGGCCGACCGTGAGCGCGACGCGCGAGCCCCATACCAACTGGCTGAACACGTCCATGCCCTGATTGGTGGTGCCGAACCAATTGCGGGCCGAAGGCGGAGCCAAGCGCGGCACGCTGCGGTCGGGCCCGAACGCCACCTCGAACGGGCCGTAGGGCGCGATCAGCGGCGCGGCCACAGCCAATGCGACGAAACCGCATATCAGCGCCAAGCCGACCGCGGCCGAAGGATTGCGCCCAAGCACATCGAGGAAACGCGGCCCGGTCACCGGCCGATCCTACTCATAGGTAACCCGAGGATCGATCGCGCCGTAGAGCAGATCGGCGATCAGGTTCAAGGCCAAGGTCACCAGCGCCATCAGATAGAGCGCCGCTTGCGCCACCGGAAAATCGAGATGGGTCAGCGCCTGGACCAGCTCGCGTCCCAACCCCGGCCAGGCGAAGATGATCTCGAGCAGAACCTGGCCCTGGAACAGGATTCCGGTCATCACCGCGACATAGGTCACCAGCGGCAAGAGCGCATTGCGCGTGGCATGGACCACGATCCGGCCCTCGCCCAGCCCCTTGGCGCGCAACATGTCGAGAAAGTCGCTGCCCTTGACCTCCAGCATCGAGGACCGCAGCAAGAGGATCGGCCCGGTGATCTCGCGGCTGACCAGCACCAGCCCGGGCAGGACGAGATGCTTCCAATAGTCGGGCGAGGCCAGCATGCCCCACAGCGTGTCCGGCCCGCCCAGCGGCACCATCCCGCCGGGCGGCAGCCAGCGCAACTGATAGGAAAACACCATCAGCGCCAGGATGCCGACGAAGAAAGACGGCACCGAATGCAGCACCAGCGAGGTCGCCACCGCCGCGCGCTCGAACACGCTGCCGCGCGTCCAGCCGGCATAGGCGCCGATCAGGGTGCCGAACACCACGCTGACCAGCAGCGCCGGCACGATCATCAGGCAGGTGTTGCGGACCTTGTCGAGCATGATCTCGGCCACCGACTCGTTCTGAAAGAAAGGATGGCCGAAATCGAACAACAGCATGTTGCGCAGATAGCGCAGATACTGCACCCACCACGGATCGTTCAGCCCCCACAGCATGCGCTGGCGCTGGATCATGTCCTCGGTGAAGTTGTTGTCGACGAAGATCGCGGTCGGATCGCCCGGCATCAGCTTGAACAGCAGAAACATGATGGTCAGGATGCACCAGACGACGAAGCCGGCTTGCGCCAGCCGTCGCAGCAAATAGCGCCGGAATCCCCCCATGTGCCGTGACGCGCGCCCGGCGTCCTATCCGCCGAGCATCTTGAGTCCGCCCCAAGTCAGGCCAGGCTTCGAGACGCGGACCACGCGTTGCCGCCAGCCGGCGTTGACGGGCGCGGGATAGACCAACCGCCCATCGCTGGCCCAGGCGTATCCGGCCGCGCGCAGGATCTCGCGCGCCTTGCCGAGGTCGAAGCCCGGCACCGCCGGCAGGTCGGGATTGTGCCAAGGATTGCCTTCGGCCAGGAAGGTGTTGGACTTGGGCACGCGGCCGGCGCCTTCCCAAGGAACCTTGACCAGGAATTCGCGGTCGATGCTGTGCTGCCAGGCCAGGCGGAACTCGTAGTCGCGCCAGGGCAGCACCGAGGCCCGCACCACGCCGTGCAGCCAGTTGACGTCGGGCGTGCGCTCGATGCGCACATGCGAGGACTTGGCCAACTGGGCGGCCTGGCTCGGAGTCAGGCTGATATTGCTCGATTCGATGACGTCGATCTCGCGGCTCTCCAGCCGCCCCATCAGCCCGTCGAGCGAGGGCGTCACCACCACCCAGATGTCGTCGACTTGGGGCGGATCGAAGTGCTTCTTGTTGGCGATCAGCTGCAGCTCGGTGTCCTTGCGGTGCCGGCCGAAGCGATAGGGGCCCGAGCCGATCGGCGTGTCGATCCGCAACCGCCGCGGATCGCCGGCGGTGTTCTGCTCCTCCATGATGTTGCCCCAGATGTGCTGGGGCAGGACGACGTTGAGCTGCATGAAATAGCTCTCGAACTGGCCGTAGGGCTGCTTGAATCGGGTACGCAGCACGCCATTGGCCTCGTCGACGATCTCGGCGCTTTCGAGGAAGCGGTTGGCGGTCCAGAATATGCCGCGCTCGTACTTGACCATGAAATCGAGGGTGAACTTGAGGTCGCGCACCGTCACCGGCCGGCCGTCGTGGAACTCCATGCCCTTGCGCAGGGTCAGGTCCCAAGTCCGCTCGTCCAGCCGCCGCCAGGATTCCACCGCCCAGGGGATGACGTTGAGGTTCTCGTCGTAATAGGCCAAGCGATCGTAGATCATGCGCCCGATGGCGCGCATGTTGTTGGTCGCGCCCAGGAGATTGGTGGTCTCGAGCAGGTTGGTCATGCCGACCCGCAGGCTCTTGCGATTGCCCTTGGGCTTGACCCGCGAGAAGCCGAGGAAGGCGTTGAAATTGCCAATACCGAAGCCGCGCGACTTGACGAAATTGTCCCAATCGCCGCCGTTATAGGCCTCGATGATCGAGGGCCCCCAGCCGAACACGCAGGGATAGAGATCCTCGGCCATGACCCGCGCCGCCTCGCGCACCAGCTTGAGGCGCTCGGCCGGATCGCTGGCGGCGGATTGGCGGTCGATCAAGTCGTCGTATTGCTCGACCACCCATTCGCCGTAATTGCGGCGGTCGCTGCCATAGCCGCGCGAGACGATCCATTCCGCCGGATCGACCCGCTCGGGCCGGAGGACGGCGGGGTGGACCTCGATGTCGCCGTGGCGGTGGACGTTGATTTCCTCGAGCCAGCGCGCCTGGGACATCTGTTCGAGCTTGTAGCGCAAGCCCAGTTGCTCGCCGTCCTTGGACCATTTGCGGAAGGCATCCAGCCAGGCCGGCTCGGTATTGGGGATGATGACCCGGATCTCGGGCACGCGCTCGCCGGCCTGCGGCCAGGTCAGGCGCGCGGCCGTCTCCTTCACCCATTGCGGGTCCTTGATGTAGTAGCCGGCGACATCGTCGTAGAATTTGCGGTATTTGGGGTTGACGACATCGATCGCGGGCTCGGCCTGGGCCAAAGCCGGGCCGGCGGCACCGCTGGCGGCCATCAGCATCATCAGGCTGCGGCGATCCATCTTTGGACCTTTGAAGCGCTCTTGCCTGCTCATGTCGCGTCCCCTTCTTCTCGCTCAATTCCCCGACTTGCCACCAGCGACCGCACCGCGTGCGCGCGGATCGTAGACGCCCAACGACCGATCATAGCGCTCCAGCGTCTCGGGCGGCAGGTAGCGCTGTTCCAGCTCCTGAACCTTGGGAAAGCCGGTCATGTCGAAAATCCCGAAGCCACCCAATGGGTGGTTCTTGTGGCGCTGGGCGAACTCATTGTAGGCGTCGTCGCCGCGGCGCCGGTAATCGAGCAGGAAATCGTGCATCAGGATGGCGCCGATCCGCGCCACGTGCACGCCGGTCACGCACATGCCGTATTCGCGCATCTCGGCGTCGCTGATCGGCGGGTCGATCGCCCAGGGCGTGATCTTGAGCAGGGCCTTGGGAAAGGCCTGCCGCACGGCGCCGATTTCCTCGCGCGACTGCAGCGCCTCGACATAGAGCATGTCGATGCCGGCATCGAGATAGGCGCGGCCGCGCCGCAGCACCTCGTCCATGCCGCCGCCGACGGCGCCGCGGGCGTCGGTGCGGGCGACGATGACGAAATCGGGATCGAGCGCGTCGCGTGTCTCGCAGGCGGCGCGGTACTTGCCGACCGCCTCCTCCAGCGGAATCATCTCCTTGCCCTTGACGAAGCCGCAGCGCTTGGGCGCCACCTGGTCCTCGATGAACAGCGAGGCGGCGCCGGCGCGGATGATTTCGTCGACCGTGCGCACGACGTTGATAGCGTTGCCGAAGCCGGTGTCGCAATCGACCATCACCGGGATCGACACCGCCTGGCAGATGCGGCGGGTGTTTTCGACCAACTCGGTTTGCGTAAGAAAGCCGGCATCGGGCAACCCCAATAGATGTGTCGAGGTGTTCGAGCCCGAAATGCCGAAGAACTTGAAGCCGGTGGCCTCGGCCAGTTGGGCGTGATGGGCGGTGCCGCCCCAGATGCCGTGGATCGGCAGGGGGCCCTCGCGCAGCATGGCGCGAAAGGCCTTGGACGGCGAGCCCTGGATCGCCAGAGGACGGAGGCGCATGGCGGATTCTCCTTGCGGCGTCAGTTGAAACGCGGGTTCTCGATCAGATGGCAGGCGGCCTGGTGGCCCTCGCCGACCGCCACCGGCTGCGGCGCGACCTCGCGGCACAGCGTGCCGGCGTGCCGACAGCGGGGGTGGAAGTGGCAACCGCGCGGCGGGTCTATCGGGTTGGGCACCGCGCCCGGCAGGGCGATGCGCGCGCGCCGGCGTGGGCCCATCGCCGGCACCGCCGCCATCAGCGCCTGGGCATAGGGGTGCCGCGGCGAGTCGAGCACGGCGCGCGCCGGGCCGATCTCGACGATGCGGCCGAGATACATCACCGCCACGCGCCGGCAGATATGGCGCATGGTCGACAGGTCGTGCGAGACGTAGAGGATCGCCATCGCCTGCTCCTCGGCGAAGCGGCGCAGCAGGTTCAGGATTCCGGCCCGGATCGAAATGTCGAGCATCGACACCGGCTCGTCGGCCACCAGGAAACTGGGCTCGACGGCGATGGCGCGGGCGATGGCGACGCGTTGCAATTGGCCGCCGGAAAGCTGATGCGGAAAGCGCTCGAGATAGGTCGCGACCGGACTAAGGCCGGCGCGCTCGAGCGCGCGCACTATTCGTTCCCGGCGTCCCGCCGGGCTGTCGTCGAAATGAATCGCCACCGGCTCGCCGACCGCGTCGGCCACGGTGAAGCGCGGATTGAGCGCCTCATAGGGGTTCTGGAACACGATCTGGGCGCGGCGGCGGAATGCCTTGAGCCGCGCGCCCGAAAGTCCGGCGGTATCTTCGCCTGCAAATCGGATCTCGCCGGCGCTGGGCGAGAGCAGGCGCAGCACCGTCATGCCGGTGGTCGACTTGCCGCAGCCGCTTTCGCCGGCGAGGCCCAGCACTTCGCCCGGGACCAGGCTGAAGCCGACGCCGTCGACCGCGCGCACATGGCGTTCGACGGCGCCGGCCAGAGTCGCAATCAGGCCGCGCCGCACCGGAAACCATTTGCGCAGCGCCTCGACCGCGATCACCGGGGCGGGCCCCGGCGCCGGTGCGCTCACGGCCGGAAGCCGATCGAGCCCTCGTAACGTCGCTGCATCTCTTCGGTCGGCAGGTACTGTTCCTCGAGCTTGCGGATCGCGGGGAAGCCGACAAAGGTATGGAAATCGGCCGCCGGGTGGCCGTTGAGTTCCGGCTTGAGCCGCTCCTCCAGCGCCGCGTCCTCGCGCGCGAAATCGTGCAGATAGTCCCACATCGCCCGCGCCGCGGCGCGCATCGCGCCGCCGGCATTGGCGACCAGGAACACCTTCATCTGGTTCATCTCGGCCAAGGTCAGGTTGGGCGAAACCCCGGTCCGGTTGTAGAGCAGCGGCGCCTTGACCTCGCGCGCCACCCGCTCCATCTCGGCGCGGCTCAGCAGGCCCTCGGGAAAGAACACGTCCATGCCGGCGTCGATGTAGGCCTTGCCGCGGCGGATGGTCTCTTCGAGGCTGCCGCCGGCAACGCCGCGCGCATCGCAGCGCGCGATCAGCACCACGTCCTTGTCGCAACGATCGCGCGTCGCCACCGCGGCGCGGTACTTGCCGACCGCTTCCTCCAGCGAGATGATCTGCTTGCCCGAGACGTGGCCGCAGCGCTTGGGCGCGACTTGGTCCTCCATGAACATGCCGCCGACGCCGGCCTTGATGAACTGCTCGACCGTGCGGATGGCGTTGATGGCGTTGCCGTAGCCGGTGTCGGCGTCGGCCATCACCGGAATGTCGACCGCATCGCAGACATAGCCGGTGACTTGCACCACCTCGCTCATCGTCGTCAGGCCGACATCGGGCTTGCCGATCAGCGTCGCCGACAGCGAATAGCCCGAGACGCCGACGGTCTCGAAGCCGGCCTTTTCGGCGATCTGCGCCGACATGGCGTTGAACACGCCCGGCTGCACGTAGGTCTTGCCGCCCCGCAGCATTTCGCGGAAACGACGGGACATGCCCTTGAGTCCGGCCATCGGCGCCCTCCCTTGGCGATCGATCAAGATCGAGCGATGAGTGTCAAAAGCGCGCCTGGGCGAGTCAACCCGATTTTTCCCCATGACTGCCTGGCGAAAATAGGGTTGCCGACAGCCGTGCATGTGCCCGTTCCGGGACTAGAATGGACCTCCGGCAACGAGGCCGATCGTCTTCGGGGAACGCACATGACCGGACCACGGACATTCTTCGAGAAGGTTTGGAGCGATCACGTCATCGCCGACCTCGGCGACAACACCGCGCTGCTGCAGATCGACCGGCTGTTCCTGCACGAGATGAGCGGCTCGGTGGCGATGCGGCAGCTGGCCGAGTCCGGTCGCGAGCCGGCCATGCGCGAGCTGGTGTTCACCGTCATCGACCACGTCATCGACACCGCGCCCGGGCGCGGGCTCGACCAGTCGCGCTCCAAGGCCGGCCCCGAGATGATCCGCGCGGCACGCGCGGGGTCGCGCAGATACGGATTCAATTTCGTCGACGTCGACGATCCCCGCCAGGGCATCGTCCACGTCATATCGCCCGAGCTGGGCGTGGCCTTGCCTGGATTGACCCTGGTTTGCGGCGACAGCCATACCTGCACCGTCGGCGGCGTCGGCGCGCTGGCCTGGGGCATCGGCTCGACCGAGGGCGAGCACGTGCTGGCGACGCAGACCCTGCCGCAAGTCAGGCCCAAGGCGATGCGGGTCAATTTCGAGGGCAAGCCGGCGAAGGGGGTCTATCCCAAGGACATGGTGCTGGCGTTGATCGGCAAGATCGGCGCCAATGGCGGCATCGGCTATGCGGTCGAGTTCGCGGGATCGGCGATCCGCGAAATGCCGGTCGAGGGGCGGTTGACGATCTGCAACATGGCGATCGAGTTCTCGGCCAAGTACGGCTTCGTCGCGCCCGACGAGATCACCATCGACTATCTCAAGGGCCGCGAATATGCGCCCAAGGGTGCGGCTTGGGAGGCGGCGGTGCGCTATTGGCGATCCCTGCCCAGCGATCCCGGCGCGCGTTTCGAACACGAAGTCACGGTCGACTGCGGCGGGTTGAGCCCGCAGGTCACCTGGGGCACCAGCCCGCAGCAGGTGGTCGGCATCGACGGCCGCGTGCCCGACCCGGCGTCGGCCGACGATCCCGGCACGCGGACGCTGATCGAACGCGCGGCCGAATACGCCAAGCTCAAGCCCGGCCAGCCGATCCAGGGCGTCAAGATCGACGTCGCCTATATCGGCTCCTGCACCAATGCGCGGCTGTCGGATCTGCGCGTGGCGGCGAACGTTCTCAAGGGCAAGCGCATCGCCGGCGGCGTGCAGGGCATTTGCGTTCCCGGCTCGACCGCGGTCAAGCGTGCGGCCGAGGCCGAGGGTCTCGACCGCGTGTTTCGCGATGCCGGCTTCGAATGGCACGAATCCGGCTGCGCCATGTGCGGTCACATGGGCAACGACCGGCTGGCGGATTTGCGCGTGATCAGCACCACCAACCGCAATTTCGAGGGTCGCCAGGGGCCGGCCACCCGCACCCATCTCGCCAGCCCGGCGACGGTGGCGGCGTCCGCGCTGCGCGGACAGATCGCCGACGTCCGCGGCCTGATCGGCTAGGCGCGCACCATGGAAAGCCTGGTGCGGATCAAGGGCGTGGCGGCGCCGCTTTTGCGCATCAATGTCGATACCGACCAGATCATCCCGGGGCCCGAGATCATGGCCTCGGTCGACGAGAGCTATGCGCGCTGGGGCACCGGCCTGTTCGCTTATTGGCGCTATCTCGACGGCGCCGGTGGGGCGCACACGCCGAATCCCGAGTTCGTCCTCAACCGGCCGCCCTATGACCGCGCCGTGATCCTGCTGGCGGACCGCAATTTCGGCTGCGGCTCCTCGCGCGAGCCGGCACCCAAGGCGCTGCGCGGCTTCGGAATCCGTGCCGTGATCGCGCCGTCCTTCGGCGGCATCTTCTTCAACAACTGTTTCCGCAACGGGGTCCTGCCGATCGAGCTGTCGATCGAAGCGGTGCGCGAACTGGCGGGCCAGGTCGAGCGCTCGCAAGGGCGCGGCGAGATATCTGTCGACCTGGAAGCCCAACGCATCACCGCGCCCGAAGGCGACGGCTACGGCTTCAGGACGCCGCCCTTGTTGCGACGCATGCTGCTCGAAGGCCTGGACGAGATCGGCGCCACGCTGGCTCGGCGCGGCGAGATCGAAGGTTTTCGCGGTCGAGACCGATCGCGACGTCCCTGGGCCTATCGGCCCGGACTGGCTTGAGAGGTGCCGCCATGGAAAAACTGACCAAGATCTCGGCCATTGCCGCGCCGATGCTGCGCATCAACATCGACACCGACCAGATCATTCCCGCCCGCTTTTTGGTTCGCGTCACCAATGACGGCCTGGGCGAGGGCCTGTTTGCCGGCCAGCGCTACGGACGCGACGGCAAACCCAATCCCGACTTCATTCTCAATCGCGCGCCTTACGATCGCGCCGAGATCCTGCTGGCCGACCGCAATTTCGGCTGCGGCTCCTCGCGCGAGGCGGCGCCGATGGCGCTGCGGCAACGCGGCTTCCGGGCGGTGATCGCGCCCTCCTTCGGCGGCATCTTTTTCAACAATTGCTTTCGCAACGGCGTCGTTCCGGTCGAGCTGCCGATCGAGGCGGTGCGGCAGATCGCGGCCGAAGTCGAGGCGACGCAGGGCCAGGGCAAGGTCGGCGTCGATCTCGAAGGCGAGGCCGTGACCACGCCCAGCGGCGCGGTGTTCAAGTTCCGCTCGCCGCCGCTATTGCGCGAAATGCTGTTGGCGGGGGCGGACGAGGTCGATCTGACCCTGCGCCGCGGCGAACAGATCGGCGACTTTCGCGGCAAGGACTCGGCCAAGCGTCCCTGGGCCTATCGGCCGGGTCTGGCGAACTGATCGCCCGGTGTCGCTGTAGGGTCCCTGGGCTTACGTCATGACCGACGCGCAACGTCTTGCCGCGGGAGTCGATCCGCGCCGCGCGCTCGACTTTCTTGCCGCGATGGTTCGCCACAAGAGCTACAGCAATACGCCGGGTGAGACCGAGCTTGCGCGCTTCATGGTGGCGGAAATGCAGAAACTCGGCATGGATGCGCGCCTGCAGCCGGTCGAGGGCGAGCGCTGCAACGCCATCGGCGTGTGGAAGGGCACGGGCGGCGGCAAGAGCCTGCTGTTCAACGGCCATCTCGATACCAATCCCGTCACCGGCGGCTGGACGGTCGATCCCTGGGGCGGGTTGGTAGACGACAAATTCATTTACGGCATCGGCGTCTCCAACATGAAGGCGGGCGACGCCGCTTATTTCTGCGCCGTGCGCAGCTTGATCGAGAACGGCGTTCGGCTGCGCGGCGACGTCGTCCTGACTTATGTTGTCGGCGAGTTGCAGGGCGGGGTTGGCACCATCAAGGCGATCGAAGCGGGCATTCGTGCCGATTATTTCATCAATGCCGAGCCGACCGACATCGCTGCCCTGACCTTGCACGCCGGCGCGTTCAACTGGACGGTCGAGCTCGAAGGCGTCACCCGCCACGTCTCCAAACGCGAGCAGGCCTGCGATGCGCTGCAGGCCGCGTCGGTGCTGGTGCCGCGACTGAACGCGCTTGAATTCAGCGGCGCCGCCAGCGAGGAGCACCGAGCCGTCAACCGCTGCCATGTCGGCGTGATGCGTTCGGCGCTGACGCCGGAATTCCACGATTGGCGCCCGCCGCAGGTAGCCGATTTCGCGCGACTGATCGGTACCGGTCGCTACGCCCCCAGCCAATCCGAGGACAGCGTCCTGGCCGACATTCGCCGCGAACTTGATTGGTTGCAACGCGAGTTTCCCGGCCTCAAGGCCAAGGTCGAACGCCAGCGCACCGGCCAGGTACAGCGGGCCTCGATGCTGCCCTTCGAGGTCGACCGATCCAGCCCGATCGTGCAGGCGATCAACGCCGCCCATCGGGCCGTCCGCCGAACGCCGCAGCCGACCGGTGCGATCGCGCCGCAATGCTATTACGGCACCGATGCCGCGCACCTGCAGCATCGCGCCGGAATGCAAGGCATCGTCTGCGGCCCGGGCGGCCGTTACAACACCATGCCCGACGAACGTGTGGACATTGTCGACTATCTCGACGCCGCCAAGATCTATCTCTTGACCGTGCTCGACATCTGCGGCCGGTCCGCCTAGACCGCGATTCACGGTTTGCATGGAATCGCCGACGCTGTTCCATGCAAACCGTGAATCGCGGTCCAGGGCGGGATCCGAGGGCATGAGTCACGCTCGGTCTCGAACCATGGGGTTCTAGACCGAGCGATCTTGCCCTAGACTGACGTCATGGCGCGAGTTGGAAAACCGCGCGGCTCGAGCCGGCGCGACCACTTCGGCGATGCGGTCTACGCCCAGATCAAGGCCGACATCTTCGACTTTCGCCTGCTGCCCGGCGCCCGCTTCTCGGAAAACGAGGTCGCCCGGCGGGCGCGCGTTTCGCGCACGCCGGTGCGCGAGGCACTGATGCGGCTCGAGCGGGAGGGCTATCTTCAGGTCCACGCCAAGAGCGGTTGGAGCGTCTGCCCGCTCGATTTCGCGCAGTTCGACCACCTCTACGACCTGCGCGTCGTGCTCGAACTGGCGGCGGTGCAGAAGCTGTGCGCCGGCAAGGACATCGCCGCCCTCGATCGGCTGCGTGCGATCTGGCTGGTGAGTCCGTCCCTGCGCGTGGTCGACGGCGCCAAGCTGGCCCGGATGGACGAGGAGTTCCACTCGACCCTGGTCGCCGCCGCCGGCAATCCCGAAGTCGCGCGCATCCATCACGGCATTACCGAGCGCATCCGCATCCTGCGGCGGCTCGACTTCACTCATCCCGAACGCATCATCTACACCTATCGCGAACACGCCGAGATCCTGCGCGCGCTGCTGGCGCGCGACGCCGATCGCGCCTCGGCTTTGTTGCGCGCGCATATCGAGGCCAGCCGGGCGGTGGTGCAGACCATCACCCTGCACCGGCTGCACCTTGCGCATCTCGATGCCAAACCGTCTGCCAGGACCAACGGGGCCGCACGCAAGCCGGCCGCCGCGCGTGCCCCTCGCCGGCGCTAGGGCATGATCCGCAACCCGCCTTGAACCGCGCGGTTCACGGCCGATCGCCAATGTCCTGGGCCGCGATCGGTCCCGAACCTTGCGGTTCAAGACCGATCGATCCCGCCCCTGCCGACTACTCTTCCTTGGGGAAGACCAGGTTCAGCCCCATCGCCAGCATGATGCCCATGACGATGCCGTCGGTGACGAGGATGCGCAGCGCCTGCGGGATGGCGTCGAACGCCCCCGGCGGCGCCGCCTGAATCCCCAAGCCCAGCCCCAGCGAGGCGGCCAGGATCAAGGCGTCGCGGCGCGAGGTCATGTTGCGGCCGATGATGTCGATGCCGACCGAGGCCACCATCCCGAACATGAACAGCAGCACGCCGCCCAGCACCGCGTTCGGCATCAGGGCGATGATCGCTCCCACCTTCGGCACCAGCGCCATCAGGATCAGGAAGAAGCCGCCGAAGGCGACGACGAAGCGGCTGCCGACGCCGGTCAGCGAGATGACGCCGATGTTCTGCGAATAGGACGTCAATGCCATGCCGCCGAACAGGGCCGACAGCGTCGAGCCGATGCCGTCATTCGAGACCGCGCCGCGGATGCGCCAGCCTTCGGCCGGAACGCCGCAGATGCGCGATACCGCCAGGGTATGGCCGGTGGTCTCGACCGCGGTGGCGAAGAAGCACACCACCACCGCAATGATGCCGACGATGCCCGGCCATTCCAGGCCGCCATAGGGAAACGGCATCGGCACCGCGATCCAGTCGGCCTTGCCGACCGCGCTGATGTCGATCAGGCCGGCCGCGGCGGCGACGAGATAGCCGATGATCATGGTCACGAACAGCGACAGCGCGCGCACGAACCCCTTGGCAAAGCGGCTGATGACCAGGATCAACACGATCATCAGCGCCGCCAGGCCGATGGTCAGCGGCTTGCCGAAGGCGGGCGTGCCGAAACCCGAGGCGACGTTGATGCCGATCTTCATCAGACCGGTGCCGATCAGCAGGATGGTGGTGCCGGTGACGATCGGCGGGAAGAAGCGATGCAGTCTGCCGATCAGCGGACTCCAGGCGAACTGCACCAGGCCGCCGATCATCAGCGCCGTCATCGCCGCCGCCAGGCTTACGTCCTTGGCGATGGCGACCATGGGGCCGATGAAGATGTAGAACACGCCCATCACGATCGGCAGGCGCGGCCCGATGAAGGACATGCCCAGCGCCGAAATCATGGTGGCGACGCCGCAGCCGATCATGGTGCCCGAGACCATCAGGATGCGGGTCTCTTCGGACAGGTTGAGCAGCCGCCCGACGATCAGCGGTCCGCCGACCATGGCGGTGAACATCACCAGCACGTGCTGAATGCCGAACAGCGCGGTCTTGACCGGCCCGGGATAGTCGTTCAGCTCGTAGTCGAGCTTGACGAAACCGCGATCGCCCCCGTGTCCGCCATGCGCTTGCGCGGCGGCTGCGTTTTCTTGGCTGCTCATGGTTTATCCTTCCCTTCCTTGACGAAATTGCGCCAGCTGCCGAGATTCGAAATATCCCACGCCGCGCGCACGGCGTGGGCCTCGCACAAGAACCCTTTGACCTGGGTGCCGTCTTCCAGCGCCACCGTTCCGATGCCCAGCGGCGCCGGAATGCCGTCGACGAAGCCGCCGAAGCCGGCGGCCGGCACCTCCCACACCTCGACCTCGATCGACGCGCCGGACTCGGCGCGCACCAGGCCCGGTCGCGGCGGCGAGAACTCGGTCAAGGCGTAGAAGCGATAGAGCGGCGCCGTCCGGCATTTGCGCGCCAGCCGCCCGCCGCGCTCGGTCAGCTGGTGGTTGAGCGGCAGCCCCGACATGTGCGCTCCGCACACCGCGACCTGGATGGTGGCGTTCGCCTTGGCCGGCGCGGCCAGCGTCGCCGGTCGCCCCGACGGCAAGGCCGTTCCGGTCGCGCCCATGGTGCCGCCCGCCGCCCGCTGCAGCGCGTCGGCCAGGACGCACAGCGATTCGTCGGCGAAGGCCGGGGCGATCAGGGTGATGCCGAAAGGCAGCCCGTCGGCTTGAAAGCCCGCCGGCAGCGCGATCGCCGACAGGTCGAGCAGGTTCATGAAATTGGTGTAGTGGCCAAGATTGCTGTTGGTGCGGATCGGATCGGCTTCGACCTCGGAGATCCGGTAGATGGTTCCCGCGGTCGGCGTCACCAGGATGTCGAATTCGTCCCAGACCGGCGCGGTCTCCCGCCGCAGCGCCTTCAAGCGATCGAACGCGGCGAACGCATCGACCGCGGTGAAGCGCGTCGCCCCGCCGATGATCTTCCGCGTCACCGGGTGCAGCGCCTCGGGCCGTTTTTCGATGAAGTCGCGGATGGCGACATAGCGCTCGGCTACCCAAGGCCCTTCGTAAAGCAGCCGCGCGGTGGCGAAGAACGGCGCAAAATCCACCTCCGCCCTCTCGGCCCCGAGCGCATCCAGTCGCGCCATCGCCTGTTCGAACAGGCCGGCGGCGTCGCGGTTGCCGAAGAACTCCAATTGATTCTTGCGCGGCACGCCGATGCGGAGACCTGCGAACGCGATCGGCACAGCCCCATGGCCAGCGCCTCGATCCGGGCGCGAATAGGGGTCGGCAGCATCGAACCCGCGCGCCACCCGCAACACCGACGCCGCGTCGGCCGCGGTCAAGGCGAAGATCGACACGCAATCGAGCGACCGGCAGGCCGGCACGACCCCACGCGTGCTAAGCAGCCCGCAGCTGGGCTTGAGTCCGATCAGGTTGTTGAACGCCGCCGGCACTCGACCGGAGCCGGCGGTGTCGGTGCCGAGCGCGAAGCTGGCAAGCCCGGCGGCGACCGCGATCGCCGAGCCCGAGCTGGAACCGCCCGGGACATAGTCCGCATCGAAGCTGTTGGCGGGCACGCCATAGGGCGACCGCACGCCGACCAGGCCGGTGGCGAACTGGTCGAGATTGGTCTTGCCGATGGGGATCGCCCCCGCCGCCACCAGTTTTTCGACCACCGGCGCCGAGCCGCCCGCGAGGTAGCGGAAATCCGGGCAGCCGGCGGTGGTGGGGTGCCCGGCGAGGTCGATGTTGTCCTTGATCGCGAAAGGGATGCCGTAGAGCGGCAGACCGTCCGGCCCGCGGCGCTCGAGTGCCGCAGCCTGGGCCCGCAAGGCGTCGTCGGCCAGGCGGTGGATCCAGACCTTGTCGTCGCCGCGCCTGGACAGCCGCCGCAGCAATCCCTCGACCATCTGGCTTGGACGCAGCGCCCCGGCCCGATACCGCGCGCCGAGCGTATCCAGGTCGAGCGAGTCCCCCTCATCCAGCATCGATTGGCCCTTGGCGAAGTTCCCTGATCCGGCACTAGTATACAACATGGTATACAAAGCAACCTATACAGATATTGGGACCGGTGCTAGAGTTTGTTCATGGTGAGCGCGACCCGGATCTTCCCCAACCTCTACCGCGACTCCATCTCCCTGATGCAACTATCGGCCGTGCTGGCGGCGCGGCCGGGCATCGACAACGTCTCGGCGGTGATGGCGACGCCGGCCAATTTGGCGCTGCTGGCCGAGGCGGGATTGGCGCCGGGCCGCGTCGCCGCCGGACCCAACGACCTGCTGATCGTCGCCCGCGGCAAGGACTCGGCGGCGGTAACGGCGGCGCTCGATGCCGCCGCCGCCGAGATCGCCAGGCCGACCGTTGCCGCCGCCGGCGTCGCTGGTCCGAGTCTGCCGCGCAGCCTGCGCTCCGCCCGGCTGCAGGTTCCGGCCGCCAATCTGGCGCTGGTTTCGACCCCGGGCGAATACGCCGCCGCCGAGGCGATGAAGGCGTTGCGCCTGGGCCTCAACGTCATGCTGTTCAGCGACAACGTGGATCTCGACGACGAGGTCGCGCTCAAGCGCCTGGCCAAGGCGCGCGGGCTGATGGTGATGGGGCCCGATTGCGGCACCGCCATCGTCAACGGCGTTCCGCTCGGCTTCGCCAATGCGGTGCGACGCGGCGCGATCGGCGTGGTCGGCGCCTCGGGCACCGGCACCCAGCAGGTGACTTGCCTGGTGCACCGGCTCGGCGCCGGCATTTCCCACGCCATCGGCACCGGCGGCCACGACCTCAGCCGCCGGGTGGGCGGCATCACCATGGTGCAGGGCATCCGGGCGCTGGCTGCCGACCAGGCGACCAAGGTCATCGTGCTGATCTCCAAGCCACCGGCGCCGGAGGTGGCGCGGGCCGTGCTCAAGGCGGCCAGAAACTGCGGCAAGCCGGTGGTGGTGAACTTCATCGGCGCCGCGCCGGACAGCGTGCGCGGCCAGAATCTGCATGTCGCCGCTACCCTCGATCACGCGGCCCGCGTCGCCGTCGCCCTGGCGCAAGGAGGCGCGCCGCCCGGCCCCGATCTCGGGCAGCTGCCGCCGGTGCGTCTCGGCCCCATGGCCGCCGGCCAAAGATACGTTCGCGGCCTCTATAGCGGCGGCACCTTCTGCTACGAGGCATCCGCCATGCTGGGCGCTGCGCTGGGGACGGTCTGGTCCAATGCGCCGGTCGATCCCAGGCGGCGGCTGGGCGATGCCCGCAAGTCGAAGGGCCATACCCTGATCGACCTCGGCGACGACGCATTCACCCGCGGCCACCCGCATCCGATGATCGACTTCCGCCTGCGCAACGAACGCCTCTTGCGCGAGGCCGAGGATGCGGAAGTGGCGGCGATCGTGCTCGACGTGGTGCTGGGCTTCGGTGCCCACCCCGATCCGGCGGCCGAACTGGCGCCGGTGATCGAAAAGGCGCGGGCGACCGTGCGCCGACGGGGTCGCGAGATCGCCGTGGTCGGCTTCGTTTGCGGGACCGAACTTGACCCGCAAGGTTTGGACCGCCAGGCAAATGCGCTGCGTTCCGCCGGCATGATCCTGACCGAAAGCAATGCGCAGGCGGCGCGGCTGGCTGCGTCGATTGCAGGAGGGCGCCGATGAATCCGCTGCTCTCGGCGCCGCTGTCGGTGCTCAATGTCGGCGTCGGTTCCTTCGCCGACGCCATCGCGTCCCAAGGCGGCACGGCGACGCGAATCGATTGGACCCCGCCCGCGCAGGGCGATCGGGCCGCCGGCATGGCGCTTGCCCGCTTGGTCAACCATCCCAGGATCGAGGCCGCCAACGCCAAGGCCTATCGAAAGCTTGTGGCGGCGCAGCCGCGGCTGATCGGAATCGGCGTCGCCGGCAAGACCTTGCCGGGCATAGGCCGGCGCATGATCCTGCACGCCGGGCCGCCGATCGCATGGGCGCGCATGTGCGGCCCGATGCAGGGCGCCATCATCGGCGCCATCCTGTTCGAGGGCTGGGCGACCAGCGCCGCCAAGGCGCGGGCGCTGGCGGCCAGCGGCAAGATCGGCTTCGCGCCTTGTCATCATCACGGCGCGGTCGGCCCAATGGCCGGCATCATCAGCCCCTCGATGCCGGTGTGGGCGATCGAGAACGCCGCCGGCGGCAACCGCACCTACAGCAATCTCAACGAGGGCCTGGGCAAGGTGCTGCGCTTCGGCGCCAACGGCGCCGAAGTGATCGAGCGCTTGCGCTGGATGAGGACCGTCCTGGCGCCGACCCTGCAGGCCGGCCTCGCGCGCCTCGGTCCGGTCGAACTCAAGCCGCTGATGGCCCAGGCCCTGCACATGGGCGACGAAGTGCACAACCGCAACGCCGCCGCGACCTCGCTGCTGATCAAGAAGCTGGCGCCGGCGCTGCTCAAGAGCGGCGCGGCATCGGCCGACATCGCCGCCACCATCGAGTTCATGGCCGGGACCGACCACTTCTTTCTCAACCTGTCGATGGCGGCCTGCAAGGCGATGCTCGACGCCGCGCACGGCGTGCCCTACAGCAGCCTGGTGACGACCATGGCGCGCAACGGCGTCGATTTCGGGATCCGCGTCGGCGGGCTGGGCCGCCGCTGGTTCACGGCGCCGGCGCCGGTAGTCGACGGACTCTATTTCGCCGGCTACGCGATGGCCGACGCCGCCGCCGATCTCGGCGACAGCGCCATCACCGAGACCGCCGGCATCGGCGGCTTCGCCATGGCGGCGGCGCCGGCGATCGTCAAGTTCGTCGGCGGCACCGCCGCCGATGCCTTGGCCAACACCGTGGCGATGACCCACATCACCCTCGGGCGCAACAACGCCTTCACCCTGCCGGCGCTGGATTTCGCCGGCACGCCTTGCGGCATCGATGCGCGGCTTGTGGTCGACACCGGCATCCTGCCGGTGATCAACACCGGCATCGCCCACAAGGCGCCGGGCGTGGGCCAGATCGGTGCCGGCGTCACCCGCGCCCCGCTTGCCTGCTTCACGCAGGCCGTGACGGCGCTGGCAGCCGCGGTCAAGGGCTAGCGCCGTCATGTCGGCGCGCGGTCTGGCGGTGCTGGCGATCGGCGGCAATGCCTTGATCCGCGATCGCCAGCACGAATCGATTCCCGATCAGTCCCGCATGGTCGAAGCCATCGCCGTCGACATCGCCGACATGATCGTCGAGGGATGGAACGTGGTGGTCACCCACGGCAACGGCCCTCAGGTCGGCTTCATTTTGCGGCGTTCGGAAATCTCGATCGACGAAGTGCCGCCGGTGCCGATGGACTACGCCGGCGCCGACATCCAGGGCGCGGTCGGTTGGATGTTCGTGCGGGCCTTGCGCAACGAATTCCGCCGCCGCGGCATGGCGCGCGAGGCGGTGGCGGTGGTGACGCAGACCGTGGTCGATCGTGCCGATCCGGCCTTCGCCGCGCCGACCAAGCCGATCGGTTCGCACATGGACGAAAGCAAGGCCAAGCTCCTTGCTGGCAAGTACGGCTGGACGGTGCGCGAGGATGCCGGGCGCGGCTGGCGGCGGGTGGTGCCCTCGCCGCGGCCGATCGCCATCGTCGAGGCTGCCGTCATTCGCGACTTGGTCCGGGCCGGCTACGTGGTGGTGGCCTGCGGCGGCGGCGGCATCCCGGTGGTCAAGGAAGACAACGGCGATCTGCGCGGCGTCGAGGCGGTGATCGACAAGGATCTCGCCTCCAGCCTGCTGGCGCGCAACCTGGGTGCCGACGCGTTGGTGCTGCCGACCGGCGTCGAGAAAGTCGCGCTCGACTTCAACAAGCCGACCCAGCGCTGGATCGATCGCATGACCCTGGCCGAAGCCAGGCGCCATGCGGCCGAAGATCAGTTCGACAAGGGCAGCATGGGACCCAAGGTCGCCGCCCTGATCGATTTCGTCGGCGGCGGCGGCAAGCTCGGCCTGATCACCAATCCGCCCAACCTGCCGCGCGCCTTGCGCGGCGAAACCGGAACCCGCATCGTCGCGTAGGGCCTCGCCTCGGCCAGCGATGGCCGCAGTTGCTCCAGTCGATTCGAGCCAGGCGGTTACGGCAATCGATCGCAGCCCTTGGCTCGCTTTTCCGAGTCCTTCCGGATCCCGCCGTCACCCTCCACGGACCACGCCGCGTCCAGGCACGCGATCGCGCCCAGTTCCGGCGCGTACCCTGCCGCTTATTTGCGGTAGGTCCGACCTTTGGGGCCGAGCTGCTCGGGCAAGATGCGATAGGCATCCTCGACCCAATCGCAAAGCCGTGCGCGGGTTTCGCGCGGATCGATGATGTCGGGCACGCGAAAGCGCTCGGCGGTCAGGAAGGGCGAGGCCAAGTGCTCGTATTTGGCGTCGAACTCGATCAGGCGCTGCGCGCGCTCCTCGGGCGACAGGCCATCGAGTTCGCGCCGATAGGCGGCGGCGATGCCGCCCTCGAACGGGATCGAACCCCAGCGCCCCGATGGCCAAGCATAGTGCAAGTTGATGCCCTGCATTCGGGCATAGGCGGTGCCGGCCAGACCGAACAGCCGGCGAATGACGATGGCGCACCACGGCACCTTGCTCTGCTCGATCGCCGAGACCACGCGCACCGAGCCGCGGACATTGCCTTGGCGCTCACCCTCGATTCCCACCACCGTGCCGGGCTGATCGACGAAATTGACGATCGGCAGATGGAAGGTGTCGCAGAAGTCGACGAAGGTCTCCATTTTCTCGGCCGCCGGGCGATTGAGCCCGCCGCCGAACTTGTAGGGATCGTTGGCGATGACGCCGACCGGGTAGCCGTCGAGCCGCGCCAGGCAGGTAACCACCGAGCCGCCGAAATTGGGCGTCATCTCGAACACCGAGTCCCGGTCCATCACCAGTTCGACGATGCGGCGGACCTTGTAGACCTGCCGGCGATCGCGCGGAATGATCGACAGCAGCGCTTCCTCGGCGCGATTGGGGTCGTCCCCCGATTGCCTGCGCGGCGGCATTTGAAATACCGAATCCGGCACATAGGACAGCCAGCGCCGAATCAGGGCGAAGGCGTGCTCCTCGCTCTCGGCCTCGTTGTCGATCACGCCCGATTGCCGGGTGTGAAGCGCGGAGCCGCCCAACGCCTCCTTGTCCGGACGCGAGCCCATGCCGCGCTCGACCACCGGCGGCCCGCCCGCCATGACCTGGCTGGTGCCCTTGACCATGACCGAAAAATGCGCGCAGGCCGCTTTTAGCGCTCCCAGTCCGGCGCAGGGTCCCATGGCGATGGCGGCGACCGGGATGTAGCCCAGCAAGCCGACCATCTGCCAGGTCGGATAGCCCGGAATCTTGGTCGAGCCCTGCTGCTCGACCAGCCGCACCGAGCCGCCGGCACTTTCGACCAGCCGGATCAGCGGCATGCGATGCTCGAAGGCGTAGTTTTCCGAGTAGATCCATTTCTCCGACACCGTCGCCTCGGACGAACCGCCGCGCACGGTGAAATCGTCGGCGTCGATCGAGACCTTGCGGCCGTCCAGCCTGGCGGTGCCGATGATGGTGTTGGAGGGACGCACCGCGACCAGCCGATGATTCTTGTCGTATTCGGCCTTTCCCGCCAGCATGCCGAGTTCCCGCCAGCTGCCCTTGTCGACCAGCCGGTCGATCCGCTCGCGGGCCGTCAGGCGGCCTTCGGCGTGCTGCCGCTCGATTCCCTCCTTGCCGCCCAGTTCCAACGCGAAGGCACGCCGCCGCTTCAGTTCCTCGACCTCAGGCCCCCAACTCATCGTCCCGCTCCTTCCGCCGAGGGTTCGCCACCGCCGGCCGTATCGTTTTCGGGTTTGCACGTGCGCTTGTTGACAATCATACACGAACAACGTTGACTGAACGCAAGCATCGCACGGGAGTTTTGCGCCGCCATGGCATTCGAGAAGCACATCGCCGAGCACGCGCAGCGCCTGGCCAAGGTCAAGGCCATGGGAGGACCGGCCAAGCTCAAGCGGCTCTCGGACCAGGGACTGCTCAACGCGCGACAGCGGGTCGACTACCTGTTCGATCCCGGCAGTTTCCTGGAGGTCGGAGAATTCGCGGTCTCGGATCGCGCCGACGCCAAGGACGACACCCCGGCCGACGGCAAGGTCACCGGCTATGGCCGCATCGACGGCCGCGAGGCGGCGGTGGTGTCGCACGACATCACCGTCAAGAGCGCCTCGTCCTCGCCGATCAATGTCCGCAAGATGGCGCATATGCGCCGCGTCTCGCAAAGCCAAGGCATCCCCTTGGTGCTCCTGAACGAAAGCTCAGGCGCGCGAATTCCCGACACCATGGGCGCGATCGGCACCGGCACGCTTGGCCAGGACCCGTCGCAGTTCGTGCGCTTCCGCGAGAACCCCTATGTCTCGGCGGTGCTGGGCCCGGCCTTCGGCACCGCCTGCTGGTTCTCGATGCTGTCGGATTTCGTGGTGATGCGGAAGGGCGCGCAGCTGGCGATCTCCAGCCCGCGGGTGACGTCGATCGCCATCAACCAGCACATCGATCCCGAGGAACTGGCCGGCGCGCGCATGCACCAAGAGGTCACCGGCAAGGTCGATTTCGTGGTCGATTCCGACCAGGCCGCGATCGACATGGTCAAACGTTTCCTGTCCTACCTTCCCAGCCACCACAACGAATTGCCGCCGGTGGCGGCGGTTCCGGCCGGTTCGGACGACGCCGCGCGCGGCCTGCTCGACATCGTTCCCGAGGATCGAGCCAAGGTCTACGACGTCCGCAAGGTGATTGCCGCCATCGCCGACACCGGCAGCGTGCTGCCGCTGAAGGAGAAGTTCGCCCGCACCGCGGTCACTGCGCTCGGGCGCATCGAAGGGCAGACGGTCGGCTTCGTCGCCTCCAATCCGCTGATCAAGGCCGGCTCGCTGGATGCCGATTCCTGCGACAAGATCACCACCTTCCTGGTGCTGTGCGATTCCTTCAACATCCCGATCGTCCTGCTGGTCGATACCCCGGGGTTCCTGATCGGGGTCGAGGGCGAGCGCAAGAAGGCGCCCGGCCGGGTGATGAACTTCATGGCCGCGCTGCAGATGTGCACGGTGCCCAAGTTCTCGATCGTCATGCGCAAGAGCTACGGCCAGGCCTATCTCAACATGGGCGGAACGCGCAACACCGACGAGATGCTGGCCTGGTACTGCGCCGATGTCGGCTTCATGGATCCCAATGTCGGCGTCAACGTGGTCTATGGCGTGACGCGCGAGAAGGAGCCCGAGCGCTTCCAGCAACTGGTCGACGAGATCCGCCGCGGCTCCGGCCCCTACGACCTGGCGTCGATCTTCGCCGCGCAGAAGGTGATCGATCCGCGCGAAAGCCGCTCGGTGCTGGCGCGCCTGCTGCAGGTCCATCGCAAGCGCCCCAGCCGCGGCATTGGCAAGCACCATCTGGGCAATTGGCCCACGACCTTCTAGTGGTTTCCGGTCAACCGACAAGTGGAGCGAAAACGTGGCCGTCGAAAAAGTAAAATCCGAGATCACCGGCAAGGTCTGGAAGCTGATCGCCAAGCCCGGCCAGAAACTGGCCGAAGAAGAGACCATCATCCTGATCGAATCGATGAAGATGGAAATCCCGGTGATGGCGCCCGCCGCCTGCACGCTCAAGCGCGTTCTGGTCGGCGAGGGCGACGATGTGGCCGAGGGCCAGGATCTGGCGGAGATCGAGCTTTGACCGGTTCGCGCCGCCGCCGTTTCCGCCCGCCGTGCTAGGCTCCGGTACGATGCCGGCTGCGGGGAATAGTGGCATGAGCAAGACGCCCTTTCGCGGCGCCGCGGGCGCCTTCGGCCGCGACGACCTGAACTGGACGCCCAGCCGCGTCGCGCAGACATTGTCGCTGTCGGAGCAGATCGCCGGCAACGTCGGCAATGCCATCATCAGGGGCGACTACCAGCCCGGCCAGCGCGTGCAGGAACAGGAACTGGCCGACCAGTTCCATGTCAGCCGCGGCCCGGTGCGCGAGGCGCTGCGGCTGCTGGAGCGCGACGGGCTGGTGCAGATCCATGCCCGCCGCGGCGCCCACGTCACCCAGCTCGGCCGCGACGAGGTCAGCGATCTGTTCGAGGTGCGGATCGTGCTGATCGGGTTGGCCGCCAAGATCATCGCCGAGAACCGCAATCCCGACGTGGTGCGCGAGATCCGCCGCGGCGTCGAGCAGCTCGGGCGCCTGGTCAAGGACCGCGCCGGCACCGACAGCTATGTCGGCGCGATCTATCGGCTCAATCTGGTGCTGGCCGAGGGCAGCGGCAATCCCTATCTCGGCGACATGATCTTTTCGCTGGCGCATCGCACGCTGCGCTATGCCCGGCTGGGCCTGTCGACCGAGGCGCGACGCCAGCAATCGGTGCGAACCTGGCGCCAGGTGATCGCGGCGATCGAACGCGGCGACGCCGATGCGGCGCGCGCTCAGGCCGAAAAGCTGGTGCGCGCCAGCCGCGACATGGCGGTCAGTCTCTTGCCCGCGCCGACGTCGAAGCCGGATTAGCCGGTCGAGCCGGCGCTGCGCTCGAATCCCGCTACCGCGGCCAGGGCGATTGCGGCCTGGCTCATCTCGTCGAACACCGGAATGCCGAGCGCGACCGCGCGCGCACGATAACCGCGCTTGCGGGCGTCGACCTCGGCCGAGCCGTCGGAGCGCAACACCAGGACCAGATGCGCGGCGCCGGGATGCCGCGATCGTGCCCGCAGCGCCGCCTGCACCAGGTTCTCGACGAAATCGGCGCGTTGATCGGCCGAGGCGGCGAAGACCGGCAGGTTGATGTGCATGACCACCGCGTCGGGCCGCTCGAGCCGCAGCACGGCGTCGAGGACCCGCTCGGCGACGCGGCCTTCGTCCTGGCGCAAGGCCCCGGCCGGGGCGTCGATCGGATTGACCACGCTCGTGCCGGGCGGCAGCTGCAAGGCCTCCAGCGCCGCGATCGCGTCCGGCGCCATCGCCGCCACCGACAGGCCGGCGCGGGCGAAGGCGTCGGCCGCCAGCACGCTGGTTCCTCCGCCATTGCCGAACAGCACCACCCGCCGCGTTCCCGCGCCGGGGCGCGGCGCCAGGGTCTGGAAAGCCAACAGCGTGTCCAGGAACCGATCGAGCGTGCTCGTCATCGCCGCGCCGGTCTGGCGGGCAAGGCCGCTCCAGATGCGGGCATCCGAGGCCAGCGATCCGGTGTGCGAGGCGGCGGCCTTGCGTCCCTGCTCGGTCTGGCCGCCGAGCAGCAGCACCACCGGCTTGACGCCGCGGGCCGCGCGCATGGCCTCGAAGAAGCGGCGGCCGTCCTTGACGTCCTCGAGATAGAGCCCGATCGCCCGCGTCGCCGGATCGTCGAGGTAGAATGCCAGCAAATCGGCCGGACCGAGGTCGAGGCTGTTGCCGATGGTGACCACGCCCGAAAACCCCAAGCCGCGCTGGGCGCCGCGCAAGATGATGTCGACCGCGAGACCGCCCGATTGCGAGACGATGCCGATCGCGCCCTCGGCCGGCGGCGAACCGCCGACGAAACTGATGCGGCCGCGCGGGCTGTAGGTGCCGAGGCAGTTGGGCCCCAGCAGCCTCACCCCGCTCTCGGCCACCGCCGCCCGCAGCTTGGCGTCGAGCGCTTGACCCGCAGCGATCTCGCCGAAGCCCGAGGAGATCACTTGGGCGAAACGCAACTTGCCCTTGGCGCCGGCGATCACCGCCGGCACTTGGGTCGCGCCGACCGCGACATAGGCATAGTCGACCGGCTCCGGCAGCTCGGCAAAGCCGCGCGCGCAGGGCAAGCCCTCGATGCTGGCCGCGGTGGGATGAATCGGAACGATCTTGCCGGCGAAACCCAATGCCAGGCTGTGGCGAATGAATTCGTTGCCGGGCGTGATTCCGGTCGCGGACGCGCCGATCACCGCGACCGTGCGCGGCGCGAACAACGGCGCAAAGCGCGCGCCGATCGGATCGCTCATGCCGGCACGATCCGGGCGTCGCAGGCGACCGCGCCCCGGGGCGCGACGATCAGCGGATTGACGTCGAGCGATCGAATCGACGCCCCCAGCCGCTCCATCAAACCTCCAGCGCCCCCTACCGCCAGCAGCGCCGCGACCACTGCCGCTTCGTCAAGGCGGGGACCGCCGCGCGCGCCGCGCAGCAGGGCCACCGCACGCAACTCCTCTAGCATGTCCTTTGCGTCGGCGGGCGCGACCGGGCAGACGCGAAACGCCACGTCTTCGAACAGTTCGACGAATATCCCGCCCAGCCCGGCCATGATCACAGGACCGAAGCGCGGGTCGACCACGCCGCCGATCACCATCTCGCAACCGGCCGGCGCGGTCTCCTCGACCAGCAGGCCGTCCAAACCGAGGCCGCGCTCGCGCGCCAGGCGGGCCAAGGCCTCAAGCGCCTCCAGCAGCGCTGCCGCATCGCTTAGGCCCAGCCGAACGCCCCCGAGATCGCTCTTGTGGACGGCGTCGGGCGAGACCAGCTTGGCCACCAGCGGGAAGGTCAAGCCCGCGGTCGCCGCGGCCCGCGCCGCCGCCGCCGGATCCGCGCCGACCACGCCCCGCGGAACCGCGATTCCGGCATCGACCAGGATGCGCTTGGAAGACACTTCGTCCAGCGCGGTACGCCCTTCGGCCCGGGCGGCCGCCACCAATCGCTTGGCGAGGTCCATAGCTAGCGACCCCCGCCGACATCGACGATCGCCCCGGCGACATAGGACGCGCCGGGAGAGGCCAGCCAGAGAATGGCGTCGGCAACTTCGACGGCGTCGCCGGCGCGCCGCATCGGAATCTGGGTCTTGGCCTTTTCGACGCGATCGGGCAGCCCTGCCGCGACATGGATCTCGGTATCGATCAGGCCGGGGCGGACGCAATTGACCCGGATGCCCTCGCCGGCCAGCTCCTGGGCCGCGCCGATGGTGAAGGCATCGAGCGCGCCCTTGCTGGCGGCATAGTCGACCCAAAGACCCGGCGCCCCCACCCGCGCTGCCAGCGAACCCACCACCACGATCGATCCGCCCTTGCCGCCATGGCGGGTGGACATGCGGCGGATGGCCTCGCGCGCGCACAGAATGACGCCGGTGACGTTGACCGCCAGCAGGGCATTGATGTCGGCGGCCACGGCCGCTTCGAGGTGCCGCCTGCGGCCACCGGAGGTGCCGGCATTGGCGACCACCGCGTCGATCCGTCCGAATTCGGCGTCGACGGCAGCGAACATCCGCACGATGTCCGCTTCCTGGGCCATGTCGGCCTGGACGGCGAGCGCGCGACGGCCCGCGGCACGCACGGCCTCGGCCACGCCCAGCGCCGCCGGACCGTCGCGCCGGTAGGCGATGGCGACATCCCAGCCGCGCTCGGCCGCCAGACGGGCGGTGGCGGCGCCGATGCCGCGGCTGCCGCCGGTGACCAGCATCACCCCGGTCATCGCCACTCCTTCAATTGACGCCTCGCGCCATTGCCAGGACAATGCCGACCCCTATGAACGAGAGTCAACAAGACGAATGTCACCCCGAGGCGCCGGCTTGGTTCCGCTGGGCCTTGGCCCAGCCGGTCGAGGCGCGGGAGATCGCCGTTGCCGGCACCGTCATCCGCTATCGCCGCTGGGGCGGCGCCGGCAAGCCCGGCCTGCTTCTGGTCCACGGCAACGGCGCCCATTCGCGCTGGTGGGATTTCATCGCGCCCTGGTTCGCAAGCACGGCGACGGTGGCGGCGCTCGACCTGGCGGGCATGGGCGACAGCGGCCAGCGCGCCGACTACACGCCGGAAAGCTACGGCGCCGACATTCGCGCCGTGGCCGGCGACATGGATGCGGCGGGGCCGATCGATTTGGTGGCGCATAGCTTCGGTGGCCTGGTCGGCGTGGTGGCGGTGCGGGACCGGCCAGACCTGTTCGCGCGCGTGATGGCGATCGACACCCCTTACGATATGAGGCGGCGCGGCTCGGCGCCGCCGAGTTTCGATCGCAACCCGGCCAAGACCTATTATCCCGATTTCGCCGCGGCGCGCGCCCGGTTTCGCCTGCTGCCGGCGCAGGACTGCCGCCACGCCTTCATTCTGGATCATGTCGCCCGGCATTCGATCAAGCGCACCGCGGACGGGTTCTGCTGGAAGTTCGAGGCCAATCCGTGGAATTTCCCCGGCTTCGATCGCGGCTTTTGGAACATGCTGCGCGCGACGGTGCCGATATTGCCGCGCCCGATGGCCTTCTTGCGCGGCGCCGACAGCGCGCTTTGTACATCCGAGACCGAGGACGATTGGCGGCGCTTGCGCCCCGAGGCGCCGATCGTCGTCCTGCCCGAGGCTCGCCATCATGTCTGGCTGGATCAACCGTTGGAGCTGGTGGCGGCGCTCCGTGCTTTGCGGGCCGGGTGGCGCGCCCCAAGCGCATAAGCCGTCCCTCGCCGATATTGGCGACGAGCAAGTCGCGCCGGCCGCCGCTGTCCATCGCCATGCCGTTGGGATCGCTGCCCATGGTCCCGATCAAGGCCTGATCGCCGTCGGGACCGATCCTGACCGCGCCGCCGCGACCTTGGCGGTCACGGGGCTAGGGCATGATCGCTCGACGCGATGCGGGCTAGACGGACGACGTCGTCGATCGAATCCGCCACGCGCGCGCCGGCCGCGCGCAGCATGGCGCGCTTTTCAGTGGCCGAATCGCCCGAGCCGGCGATCATCGCCGCGACGTGGCCGAAACTGACGCCGGCGGGATAGCGTTCCTGGAAGCGCCCGGCAATCAGGGCGATTATCGGCTTGGTCAGTTCGCCGGCGCGCATGGCCTGCGCGACGCCGGCCTCGTTGTCGGTCCCGGGTTCGCCGAAGATCACCATGGCGCGGGTTTCCGGGTCGGCCTGAAACAGGCGCAGATACTCGACCATCTTGCGGCCGGTCAGCGGATCTCCGCCCATCGAGATGCAGGTCGAGACGCCGAGACCGACTTGCTTGAGCGCGACCGCAAGCTCCGCCGACATCCCGCCCGAGCGCGACACGATTCCGACCGCACCGGGGACATAGAGATCGGCGGTGCGATCGCCGCCGATCCCGCCGAGCCGGCATTTCCCCGGAGAAATCGCGCCGTTGGTGTTGAAGCCGATCAAAGTGGTGCCGGCTGTCCGCGCCAGCGCGATCGCCGCGGCGGCATCGTGCCGCGGCACGTTCTCGGCGGTCGCCAAGATGACCTTGACGCCGGCCTCGACCGCCTCGGTCACCGCATCCTTGACGCCGCGCGCCGGCACATAGAGCACGCTGGCATCCGCCCCCGTCGCGGCGACGGCGGCAGCCACCGTATCGAACACCGGCACGCCCTCGACCACCTCGCCGCCGCGACCCGGGGTCACCCCGGCGACGATGCGCGTGCCGTAGGCCAGGCAATAGCGGGTATCGAACCGGCCCTGATTGCCGGTGATGCCCTGCACGACGACGCGCGTGTCGCGATCGATCAGGATGCTCACGATCCCGGCCCCCGCTGGGCCATGGCCGCCAACGCGGCGCGAACCGCGTCGCTCAGGCTGGCCTCCCGCGGCAGGTATTGGATCCCCGGCAGCGTCGCCGCGATGGCGCGCGCTTCCGCCTCCTTCGGTCCGAACAACCGCACCACGATCGGAAAACGCCGTGGATCGATGGCCTTTTCGCGCAGCACCGACACCAAAGCCTCGATCACCAAGTCGCACGGCGCCATTTGCAGGAAGTTGTACCCGATCAGCAGCCCGCGGACCCTGGGGTTGGACAGCATGGCATCGATCAGGGCACGCGGCTTGTCGACCGTCGGTGCCGGCGACAGGTCGGTATGGCAAGCCGGGCGCCCGCCAAGATCGACCACGAGGTCGTGCTGCACCAGTCCGGCCCCGCCTCCGGCGACCATCAACGCAAGATCGCCGTCCAACTCGGTGTATCGGATGGCGCCGCCGGAGAATTTCCGATCGGCCGCGATCACGGCGCGCTCGCGCGCGTTCCGTGCCTGAAGCAGGTCGGCGGCTTCCAGCGACTGCCATTCGGGATGCCGGAACAAGGCCGCATCGTCGATCTCGACCATGGCTCCGACCAGGGTCAATGTCTCAGCCGCGTCGAGCGCGATCGGGTTGAGCTCGAGCATAAGGGCGTCGCCGGCACGGAAAGCCTCGCCTAGGGAGGCCGTCAATCGCGCCAACTTGGGCAACAAGGGGCCCGAGATCCCTGCCTCGGTCCAAAGCGCCGTCGCCTCCCACGGCCGCAAGCCGCGCGCCGGATCGATATCGCGGGTGGCGATCGCGGCAGGACTGTCGCGATGCACCTGTTCGATCTCGACTCCGCCTTCGCGGCAGGCCATGACCCGCGGTAGGATCGAGCCGAAAGCGAAGCCGAGATAGAATTCGCGGACGATGGCGACGGCGCGCTCGACATAGACCCGCTCGACCGCATGCCCGGCGATGCTCCGCCCCAGCAGGGCAGCGGCGGCGGCCTCGGCTTCCGACGGGGTGGTCGCCAGCGCCACCCCGCCCGCCTTGCCGCGACGGCCGGCGGGTATCAGCGCCTTGACCGCAACCCGGCCGCCGAATCGCGCCGCGGCCTCCGCGACCGCCGCAGGCGAGGATGCCGCCATGCCTTCGGGAACCGGAAGGCCCTGGCCGCGCAGCCACGCCTTGGCATGGTCCTCGGTCAAGCGCATGCGTGGAATTCCGCCTTTGGCATCGTCTGAGTTTGAGCTATTGTATTCGTGTTAACAAGCTGCCTGTTGACGCCAAAGCGGGACATCGGAAAGGATGTGCCCGCCAGGCCGCGGACCGCCGCGGGAAAGTCGGCGTCGACGGGTTGACAGGGCCGCGGCCAGCGCCGGAGAGTCGGCGCTGCGCGGGAGAAGGGGGAAAGGCAATGACCAATCGTTCGTTCCGAGGGGCAATCGTCCATGCCGTCGTGGCGGCATTCTCCTTGTGCTGCGTCGCCGCAAGCGCGCAAGAGCGTTTGGCCCGCATCTCCTATCATTGGGCGCCCGACCACGAAAGCGCGCAGCACTCGAAAAAGTTCACCGACCTGGCGAATGCCGCCCTGGGCGGCAAGCTCAAGATCGATACGTTTCACTCCGGCCAGCTCTACACCATCCGCCAGATCGTCGGCGCGCTGTCGGCCGGATCGGTCGAGATGGGCGGGGTGGTGACCTTCAACCAATTCACCGCCATCGACAAGGACTGGAACATCACCGTCTTTCCGGGCTACTTCAAATCGATCGAGCACCAGCGCAAGTTCTTCGACGAAGTGCCGGAGGGCATCGCGCTGCGCAAGCGGGTGCTGGAGAAGACCGGGCTGGTGCACATCGCCTACGTTCCCGTCGGCCCCTACGTCACCTTCTCGACCAAGAGCGAGATGAAGACCGTGGCCAGCATGGCCGGGCTCAAGGCCCGCGCCTTGGCGCCCAACGAACGGCCCGGCTATGTCGCCCGCAAGATGGACGTGGTGTCGCTGTCGACCGAGGAGATCTTCACGGCGCTGCAAAGCGGCATGGTCGACACGCTTTCGACCGTGCCGACGGCGGTCAAGGCATACAACTGGTGGCAGTATCTGAAATACGTCCAACTGCCCTATTCGGTCTATGCCGATTCCGAGATCATGGCCAACGGCAAGTGGTTCGCCGGGCTGCCGGCCGACATGCAGAAATCCCTGCTTGAAATCGGTGCCAGGATTTCCGAGGAAGCCACTCGCAACACCATGGCCGGCAACGACGCGGCGCTGAAGGAGATGGTCGAGAAGCACGGCGGCAAGATCACGCATCTCGAGGGCGCGGCCCTGGCCGAGTTCCAGAAGCTGGATCGCGAGCGTACCGAGGTCGAATTGGCCAAGATGGTGTCGCCCGAGATTTTGGCCGCGGCGCGGCGCTATATCGGCCGAACCAACTGATCGTCCAGGGGCCGGCGATCGGCGATGCGGTTTCTGGGTCGGCTCAAGGGCATCAACGATGTCCTTGAGCGGGTGGTGCGAGGGCTCGGGGGTGCGCTGATCGCGGTCATCCTGTTTGCCTTGTTCGCCAGCGCCGCGACCCGCTATGTCACCGGCATCGGCTACGACTGGCTGACCGAATTGCCGCCGCAATTGCTGCCGTGGATCGTGTTTCCGATGATCGGCGTGCTGCTGCGCCATGACGGCCATGTCACGGTCGATGTGCTGCCGCATTTCCTGCACGGCCGCAACCTGACCCGGCTTCGCGCCGTGGTATTCGCGTTCTCGACCCTGGCGTGCCTCGCCTTCGCGATCTTCGGCGTCGACGCCGTCGGGTTCTATCAGCGCCTTGGCCAGCGGACCGCGACCGAAGTCGAGATTCCGCTGTGGCTGCTGTACCTGTCCTTTCCCATCGGCTTCTTCATGGCGGCGAGCTTTACCGGCGAAGCTCTGCTGCGGCTGTTGGTCAGGCGCGAGGGCGATGCGCCCGTGGCCGCGCCCGGCGGGCGGGCATGATCGCGCTGTTTGGCCTGTCGGCCTTGGCGCTGGCGATCCTGTCGGTGCCGATCTTCCTGGTCTTCGGCGTGTCCTCCACCGCGGTGGCATTGTGGGGCCTCAAGCTGCCCTCGGCCATGCTGATGCAGATCAGCTTTGACGCCATGACCAAGCAGGTGCTGGTGGCGATCCCGTTGTTTCTGTTTGCCGGCAACGTCATGCTCAAGGGCGGCACCGCCAGGCGCTTGGTCGATCTCAGCTTGGCGGCCGTCGGCCACCTGCCCGGCGGGTTGGCGCTGGCGATGATCCTGGCGATGGCGTTTTTCGCGGCATTCTGCGGCTCGATCCTGGCCGCGATCGGGGCGATCGGCACGGTGCTGCTGCCGACCATGATCGAGCGCGGCTATCCCAAGGCCTTCGTCATCGTGCTGGCGGCCTGCGCCGCCATCATCGAGGCTCTGATCCCGCCTTCCAATACCGCCATCCTCTATTCGGCCATCACCCATGTCCCGGTAACCAAGACTTTCGCCGCGGGAGTGCTTCCCGGGCTGGTGCTGATGACGTTGCTCATGCTGTACACGCTCTTGGTGTGCCGGAACATGCCGCGCCCGCCGCGGGCGTCTTGGCCGGTCTTGCGCGACGCCGTGCTCGGTGCCCTGCCGGCGCTGTTGACGCCGGTGATCATCATCGGCGGCATCTATGGCGGCTTGTTCACCGCCGCCGAATCCGCCGCCGTGGCCGGCGTCTGGGGCATTGTCCTCGGCCGTTACATCTACCGCGAGCTGACCCTGAAGGGCTTGTGGGAGGCGTTGAAGGCGACCGCCGAGTCGACCACGGTGATTTTCGCCATCATCGCCATGGCGATCTTCCTGTCGATCGTCCTGACCTACACCAAGACGCCCCAGGCGATCGTCGAATACATGGTCCAGCTGGGCATCACCCAGGTCACGTTCTTCCTCGCCGCCGGACTGACGCTGCTGTTTCTCGGCGCATTCATCGAAGTGGTGCCGGTTTTCTATTTGACCCTGCCGATTTTCATTCCGGTCATCCACTCCCTGAAGATCGACACGCTGCAGTTCTACGTCTTTTTCACCGGCTTGGTCGGGATCGGCCTGTTGACGCCGCCGGTCTGCGTCGGCGTCTACATGGCGGCGTCGGTGGTGCGCGAGCCGCCCGAGCGGGTCTTCAAGGCGGTGCCGGGCTTCATCGTCATCGGCATCATCTACGCCGCGATCATGGCCAGCTTCCCCTGGCTGGCGACGTGGCTTCCCTCGAAGCTCTAGCAGGCTGCTGAAAAACTTGGTGGGAATGGTGAAACACGAAACGAAAGAATCGTGGCGTGCGTAACGACGAAAGATCAGAATCGAAAGTCGATCCATTTTGATTCAATGTTGCTCGCTGACACGCCTCGAAACCCTTATTCAGCAGCCTGCTAGCGCCCATAACAGGGAAACTGTCCGAGCGAACACGGAATTCGCGCTATCGAGCAGGGATTCAAACTCCGACCAGGCACCGGGCAAATGCGTCGCCGAATTTTCTTTGCTTTGTCTGTCTTCTCTGCGGTCGAGTCCGTGAGGATAGAGTGGCCGCATGGCTGAATCCGCCCACTCCATCACCATTGCCGCAGCCCCATTTTGGACACTGGCCGGGATCACGCTTTTATTTCCGGAGCAACACCGCCATCGCGCGGCAGCGGCCAGATTTCGGCCAGTTCCTTGGCCGCATCCATGACCACCGGGGCGATTTCGAGGGCGCGGGCCTCGGTCAGTCGGAACGCCGGGCCGGAGACGCTGACCGCGCCGACGGCACGTCCCGAATTCCGTTCGCGGATGGCAACCGCCACGGTCGCGATTCCCTGAACCATCTCTTCGAACGACAGGCCGAAACCCCGCTGCTTGATCTTGGAAAGCTCGGTGACCAGGCTTGCCTCGTCCGTTACCGCCGACCGGATATAGGTCGGCGGAAGAATGAAACCCCTGGCCTTGACCAAGGCTACCGCGTCTTCCGTCGGCATCGTGGCAAGCCAGACGCGGCCATTGGCCGTAGCTTGCGGTGCCGTGATGATCCGCCCCAATTCTTCGTCGTATCGGACGCCAGTCGACGCGCCTTGGGCGTTGGCAACAAATATCATGGACCCGGACTCGACCACCGCCAGTCGCGCCAATTCGGCCGTGCGAGCAGCCAATCGGTCGAGCACCGGCTGGCATAAGTCGATCAGCCCCGCCTTGCCGAAAAAACGATGTCCGATCACGGCGAATCGTATGGCAAGCCGGTAACGCTTGCTGACCTCGTCCTGAACCGCATAGCCGCGCTTAATGAAGATGCTGAGCAGCCGATGCGCCTCGCTCTTGGAGGTCTTGAGACGGCGTGCCACGTCGGAGATCGGAATCCCCTCCGGAAAGTCCGCCAAAAGCTCGACCACGTTGAAAACGCGATCAATCATCGACCCGGCAGGCACACGAACCCCTTGTACGAACGTTGTTATTTGAATTTGGATTATAACACACAGAAATCTGATCAGAAAATGCTTTATTTACGAATGTCGTTCTGTTATAGGCCATTTTATGAATAACCAGGTGGCGCCGCTCAACGCCAAAAAAGCTGAACGGAACCGCGGAACCGACTGGGAGCAAGTTCGCAATGGGTGATCGGCCGAAAGCCGTTCTGTCGGTGGACATTGGCGGGACGTTTACCGATGTCGTAGTGCGCTGGGGCGAGCGTTTGGCCACGGCAAAGGTCCTGACTACGCCCAAGGCTCCGGCTGACGGCGTGATGACCGGCATCGCCCAGGTTCTCGGTTCCGCCGTCTTGGCGCCGACCGATATCGGATTGATCGTCCATGGAACCACGCTTGCGACCAATGCCCTGATCGAGCGCAAGGGCGCCCGTACGGCCCTCGTAACCACCGCTGGATTCAGGGACGTGATCGAAATCGCCTGCGAACACCGTTTCGAGCAGTACGACATCCACATCGACAAGCCCCTGCCCCTTGTGCCGCGCCGTTGGCGGTTCGAAGTCGCCGAAAGACTGGACGCAAGGGGCCGGGTCCTGGTCCCGCTGGACGAAAAGGGAGTCGATCAAGTCGGCTATGCACTGCTTGCGGCCAAGATCGAGAGCGTCGCCATCGGCTTCCTGCATAGCTACATCGACGCCAGCCACGAACGCCGTGCTGCGGAACTCCTGCGCCGCCGCCTGCCCGATGCGTATTTCAGCCTGTCGTCGGAAGTGTGCCCCGAGATTCGGGAATACAACCGGTTTTCGACGGTCTGCGCCAACGCCTACGTCCAGCCGCTGATGGCCCGCTATCTCTCCTTGTTGCGGCAGGATTTGGCCGAGGCCGGGTTTCGGGCGCCGGTACTGCTGATGACGTCCGGCGGCGGCCTTACGACCCTCGATACCGCCATTCGCTATCCGATCCGTCTGGTCGAATCCGGACCAGCCGGCGGCGCCATCCTGGCCTCGACCCTATCCCGCCAACGCGGATTGGATCGCGTGCTGTCCTTCGACATGGGCGGAACCACCGCCAAAATCTGCTTGATCGACGACGGCGAAGCCCAAGCGACGCGGGACTTCGAGGTGGCACGCGCCTACCGCTTCGCAAAGGGCAGCGGCCTGCCGCTGCGGATTCCCGTGATCGAGATGGTCGAGATCGGCGCCGGGGGCGGCTCGATCGCCAGCGTCGACAATTTGGGCCGGATCCAGGTCGGACCGGAAAGCGCGAACTCGGATCCGGGGCCGGCTTGTTACGGTCTGGGCGGCAACGCGCCGACGGTCACCGACGCCGACTTGATCGTCGGACGAATCGATCCCGATCGATTCGCCGGCGGACGAATCGCCTTGTCGCGCGATCACAGCGAACGCGCCATCGCTTCGGCCGTCGGCAACAAGCTGCTTCTCGGCGTCGTCCAGTCATCGGCCGGCATCGCCGAAATCGTCGAGGAAAACATGGCGAGCGCCGCCCGCGTCCATGCGGTCGAGCGCGGCAAGCAACTCGACGATCGGACCTTGATTGCCTTCGGCGGAGCCGCACCGCTGCATGCCGCGCGGCTGGCCGAAAAACTCGGCATCCGCCACGTCGTCGTTCCGGCTAGTGCCGGCGTCGGGTCTGCAGTCGGCTTCCTGTTGGCGCCGGTAGCCTTCGAGGTGGTGCGGAGTCACCCCATTCGACTTGACGATCTGGTCGTGTCCGAGCTGCAGGCCTTGCTCGACGGCATGCATGCCGAGGCGCTCGAGGTCGTTGGCTCCGCCGTACCCGACGCGCCGCTTGAGATCGTTCGGCATGCCGACATGCGCTATGTCGGCCAAGGGCATGAAATCTCGGTTTTGCTGCCTTCGGGTCGGGTCGACCCTCGATTCGTCGGCGAGTTGAGGAACCGCTTCTCGGCGCTGTACGAGCGCCTGTATACCCGCTCCATCCCAAGTCTCGAAATCGAAATCTTGAGTTGGTCCGTGCGCCTGGCCGAACGGCGGGCCGCGCCGCCGCGGTGCCAGGCGCCCAAGGTCAATGGGGCATCGCCACCGCTGGCCGGTTCGCGGGCGGTGTTCGATCCGGATCTCGAGTCCATGATCGCGGCCAAGATTGTCCGCCGCGACACTTTCGCCGAAGGCACTTCGATAGTCGGCCCGGCATTGATCGTCGAGGACGAGACCACGACCTATGTCACTCCGAATTTCGTCGCGGCAATCAATGTGCTGGGTCATATCGAGATGTGGGCTAGAGACAAGAGCGGGGGCCGCGCGTGAACCGCCATCCCTCGCTGTCGCCGATTCGCGTTCAAATCCTCTGGAACCGACTGATCTCCGTGGTCGAGGAGCAGGCGCAAACCTTGATTCGATGCGGATTCAGCACGTCGACCCGCGAAGCCGGAGACCTTTCGGCCGGCGTTTTCGACATCGACGGCCAGATGCTGGCGCAGGCCGTCACCGGGACTCCAGGGCACGTCAACTCCATGGCCGGCGCCGTAGGCCATTTCCTGCGCCGCTTCCCGCTCGCGACCATGCGGCCGGGGGATTCCTTCGTCACCAACGATCCCTGGGTCGGGACCGGCCATCTCAACGACTTCACCGTCGTCACTCCGATTTTTCGCGGCACCCAGCCGGTGGCGCTGGTGGCCTCGACCTGCCACGTCGTCGACATCGGCGGTCTCGGAACCAGTGCGGACGGCCGCCAGGTTTTCGAGGAAGGCCTGACGATTCCGGTGATGCGGCTGGCCGAGGCACGCGGCGTCAACGAGGACTTGATCGAGATCGTGCGGGCCAATGTGCGCGAGCCGATCCAGGTGGTGGGCGACCTCTATTCCTTGGTCGCCTGCAACGAAGTCGCGGGTCGGCGTCTCAACGAGGTGATGGACGAATTCGAGCTGGCCGACATAGACGCATTGGCGCGCGAAATCCTGGAGCGATCCAAAGCCGGCATGTCGGCAGAGATCGCGAAATTGCCGCGCGGGACCTATGCCTACAGCATGGAGGTCGACGGCATGGACGAGCCGATCCGGCTTGCCGCCAGCATGTCGATCGGCCCTGCCGGCATCGAAGTCGATTTCGAGGGAAGTTCCGGGCCGGCGGCACGCGGCGTCAACGTACCGCTGCAATATACGGCCGCCTATGCCTCCTACGGCGTCAAATGCGTGGTCGCGCCCACCATTCCCAACAACGCCGGATCGCTCTCCACCATGCGGTTCGCGGCGCCCGAAAACACCATTCTCAACGCCAGGCGACCGGCGGCGGTCTGCGCGCGCCACGCTGTCGGACAGCTGTTGCCGGACCTGATGTTCGGCTGTCTGCGACAGGCCGTACCCGAGCGAGTTCCAGCCGAGGGTTGTTCGGCGCTTTGGAGCCTGTTCCTGTCCGGCGGCTTCGGCCGGGTGGATGCCGATGCCAAGGGTCTGGCAAACGCCACCCCCTTCAGCGTCCTCAGCTTTCATTCCGGCGGCGTCGGAGCGCGACCGGCCAAGGACGGACTTTCGGCGACCGCCTTCCCCAGCGGCGTTAGGTCGGTTCCGACCGAGATCACCGAGGCGATATCGCCGGTCCTGATCTGGCGCAAGGAGCTTCGCGCCGACTCGGCCGGCGCCGGCCGCTATCGCGGCGGATACGGCCAGATCATGGAAGTCGCCAATCGCGAAGGCGCGGCTTTCACAATCGACGCCATGATGGACCGCATCGATCATCCGGCTCAAGGCGCCATGGGCGGGGGTCCCGGTACCGCTGGCCGGCTGCGGCTCGCCTCGGGCAAGTCACTGCGCGGCAAAGGCAAGCAAGTCGTGCCTGCGGGCGACCGGTTGATCGTCGAAATGCCCGGCGGCGGCGGGTACGGCGATCCTCGCGAGCGCGATCCGGCATCGATCGCCGCGGACATGGCCGATGGCCTGCTGTCTGGCGACGAAGCCGCCCGCGTCTACGGGTACCCAAGCCGCTCGAAAACCTGATGGCACAACCGACAGCACGACCAACCAGGGAAACGGAAAAGGAGGCTAGTGACATGACAACGCAAACGAGGATGGGCGTCGTTGCCTTATTCCTGGGCGCGGCGATGTCAAGTTCGGGCATGGCGCAAGAGCCGATCAAGATCGGCCTGACGTCCAGCTTTACAGGCACGGCAGCGTTGTTCGGCCAGCACGATCGCTATGGGGTCGAAATGGCGTTGGCCGAACTAAACGACAAAGGCGGCGTGCTGGGGCGCCGATTTGTGCTCGAGGCGGAAGACAACAAATGCAGCCCGGCCGAAGGCGTCAAGGCCGCGACAAAGCTGCTATCCGAGCACAAGGTCACGGCGATCATCGGAGCGATGTGCAGCTCGGTCACGCTGGCCATCATGCCGCTGATCCAACGCGCCGAAACGCCGCTGGTCATCCCGGTCTCGACCAGCCCGGCGATCTCGCCGCTCTCGGGCAAGGGCGGAAACAATTGGGCCTTCCGGACTACGCCTTCCGACGACGGCATGGCCATGGCGATCGGGCGCTACCTCAAGGACAAGGGGGTCAAGCGCATGGCGGTCGTGGCCGAAGATACCGACTATGGGCGCGGCGGCGCGAGGGGCATGACCGAAGCGCTGAAGGCGGTCGGAATCAGCCTGGTCGCGACCGAGTTCATTCCCCAAAATACGCCCGATTTCACGACGCTGCTGACCAAGATCGACGCCATGAACGTCGACCGGGTCGCGGTCTATCTGTTGTCGACCGATGTCCAAAACTTCTTTCGGCAATACGAGGCGCTCGGGGCCCGCACGCGCGTGACCGGCCGTGCCGAGATGTCGGTGGTGCGAGGGGCCGTCACACCGGAATTCCTCGCCAAGGGCGGCCTCGACGGCACCAGCGGCCTGAACCCCTATGCCTTCGGCCTGGACACGCCGGAAAACAAGGATTTCGTCGCTCGCTTCCGGGCGCGCTACAACACCGATCCGATCCAGATGAGTTTCTACTCGTACGAAGCCACCAAGGTTCTCGCGGAAGCCATCGCCCGGGCCGGCAAGGTCGACCGCCACGCCATTCGCGAGGCGCTGGCCAAGACCAAGTACAAATCGATCATGGGCGGCCAGATCGAATTCGACGACTTCAATCAGTCTCACAACAATACCATCATGATCGAACTCAAGGACGGCGGTAAAGTCGCCATCGTCGGGCTCTACAAGAGCTGATCGGAAGCGAATCGAGTCGGCCCCCGCGTCGGAACGCGCGGGGGGCGGCTTGCCGAAAGCGGCGAGAATAGGCGTGGAACTCCAATACCTCCTGCAGTTGGCAGCGAACGGCATCGTCATCGGCAGCGTATATGCGCTGCTGGCGATCGGCTTGTCGCTGATCTTCGGTATTCTCGGCGTGGTCAACTTTGCCCATGGCGAGTTCTACATGCTCGGTGCGACCGCAACCTACGCTTTGGTCGCGTTGCTCGGCCTCGACTATTGGGTCTCGATCGTTCTGGTGATGTTGGTCGCGGCCGCGATCGGGATCGCGCTGCACGATCTCTTCCTCAAGCGCATCGGACGCCACGAGTTCGAGCGCAGCATGCTGCTTACCCTCGGCCTTGCCATGATCCTGCAGAACGGTGCGCTCGCGATCTGGGGCGCCGATCCCAAGTTCGTCAGGGTGCCCGCCTTGAGCGGCCTGATTTCGCCCTTCGAAGTCCGCATCCCCCTCACCCGTGCCGCCGCCTTCGCGGCGGCGATCGCTGGGCTTTTCGGGCTGATCTACCTGCTTCACCGCACGCGTCTGGGCCAGGCCATGCGCGCGGTCGCTTCGAATCCGACCGCCGCATCCGTGGTCGGCATTCCCGCCAATCTCATCGCCCGGGCGACGGTCGCGGTCGGATTGGCGATGTGCGGACTGGCAGGGGCCGCGCTGGCGCCGATCTATACCGTCCACCCGCTGATGGGAACCCTGTTCGTCTTCAAGGCATTCGCCATCGTCATCATCGGCGGCATGGGCAGCCTGAGCGGCGCCGCGATCGTCGCCTTCGCTCTCGGCATCGTCGAAAGCACGGTCGGCGCCTATGTCTCGCTGTCGACCACCGAGGGCATCGTCTTCGCGGTCATGATCGCCGTCCTGTTGTTCCGGCCGCTGGGCCTGTTCGGGCGAGGCCTGCGCGTATGAATGAAACGGGAGCGCGACCGCGCAGGCTCGAACTCGGGATCGGGGCAGCGGCCGCAGCCCTGCTCTACCTGCTGCCGACGGCCGGATTCTCGGACTACGTCATGGCGGTTGCGACCAGTGCCTGCGCCTACTGCATCCTCGCAGTGGGATTGAACCTGGTCTACGGCTACACTGGGCTCTTGTCGCTGGGCCAAGTGGCTTTCTGGGGTCTCGGCGCCTATGTCGCAGCGCTTGCCGCCGTCGACCTGAAATGGTCGATCTGGGCTGGGGTATTGGTCGGCGGCGTCATAGCCGGAATATCGGGCATCGCCGTCGCCTTCAGTTCGCTCCGTCTGTCGCGTCACGCCTTCGCCATAGTGACCTTGATTTTCGCGTTGTTGATGCAACTGATCGCGCGCGACTGGTCCGAAGTCACCCGCGGCCCGCTCGGCATTCCGGCCCTGCCGCAGCCGACTCTCGACCTGCCCGGCTTGGGCCGCTTCGTATTCGACACGCCAGCGCGATACTACGTCCTGATGCTGACGCTGGCCCTGGCATCGATCGTCGTCGTCTATTCGATCGTGCACTCTCGCATCGGTCGCGCCTTGGTGGCGATCCGCGACAATGAGGCCTTGGCCGAATCCCAGGGCATGAACACGCTGCACTACAAGCTGCTGGCGGTCGGGGTATCCGCAGCCTTGGCGGGCTTGGCGGGTGGTCTGTACGTCTTTCACCTTTCGGTGGTCGATCCGTCGATCTTCGATTTCGCCTATACCGAGGCCACCGTCATCATGGTCATCGTCGGCGGCCCGGGCTGCTTTTGGGCCGTGATCGCAAGCAGCATCGGCTTTTCGATTTTGCCGGAAGCGCTGCGCGTGACCGACCGCGTGCGCTACGTGTTGTATGGGGCGATTCTCGTTGCGGCGATGCTGGTGATGCCGAAGGGCATCGGCGGCCTGCTGCAACAGCGTCGCATCGCGGCCATGCGCCCGCGCCCGGGGCAAGGCGGAACATGAGTGCGGCCGCGCCCTTCTTTCGCGTCAGCGGCCTGTCCAAGATGTTCAGCGGCGTCCGCGCCATTGACGACCTGTCGTTCGATCTCGAGCGCGGTTCGATCACAGGATTGATCGGTCCCAATGGCTCCGGCAAGAGCACGACCATCGACTGTCTCAGCCGGTTTCAATCCGTCGACAACGGATCCTGGTGGCTCGAGGGGCGGGAACTCTCGCACCTGCCGCGGCATGCTATTGCGCGGGCCGGCATGTCGCGGACCTTTCAGGCGGTCAGGACCTACGACTCCTTGTCGCTGATGGACAATCTCGGACTAGCCGCCCAGGAGCACGAGGGGGTGCGCTGGTGGGACGCGCTGGTGCACGGCCGGGCGGCGCGATCGGCCGACGACGCCGCAAGGCTGCGGACCGCGGAGTTGCTCGAAATCGTAGGATTGACCCGTCTTGCGGAATCGCCGGCGGCGGTACTTTCATACGGTCAGCGCAAGCTGCTTTCGATCGCCGCGGCGATGATGGCCGCACCGAAGCTGGTCCTGCTGGACGAGCCGGTCGCGGGGGTCAATCCGACCATGGTCTTGCGGATCGAGGCGCTGTTGCGCCTGTTCCGCGATCGCGGCGTCACCCTCCTGCTGGTCGAACACAATATGGGCTTCGTCATGCGCCTGTGCCAACGCGTGATCGTGCTCGAAACCGGGCGGATCTTGGCCGATGGCGATCCGAGCGCGGTGCGTGACGATCCGCGGGTGCTGGATGCCTATATCGGCCGGTCCGCCGCCGGTCGGGCCGCATGACTCCGGCCCTCGCGTTCGAAGGCGTCTCCGCCGGCTATTCGGACGAGGCCATCGTCCGCGATCTGAGCTGCACGATCGAGGATCGCAGCGTGACGTGCCTGATCGGCGCCAATGGCGCCGGAAAATCGACATTGCTGAAATCCGCCTTTGGCCTGGTGCGGCATCTCGGCGGGCGCTTGATCTACCGCGGCGAGGCGATCCACGAACTCCTTCCCGAAGCGAGATTGCAGCGCGGTATCGCCCTGGTGCCGCAAGGGCGCTGCAATTTCCAGGACATGACGGTGCGCGAGAACCTGTGGCTCGGCGCCTACACGCTTGCACGTCCCGCGGCGGAGGCCGCGATCGGACGCCGCGTCGCTCAGTTTCCGATGCTCGGCCGCAAATGGAACCAACTTGCCGGGAATCTCAGCGGCGGCGAACAGCAGATCCTGGAAATGTCGATGGCGCTTCTGGTCGATCCGACCCTGCTGCTGCTTGACGAACCGTCGCTCGGACTTTCGCCCAAGACCATGAACGAAGTCTTCGCCGTCATTCGCGCTCTGGCCGCAAGCGGCGTCACCGTCGTCATGGTCGAGCAGAACGTGCACGGCGCGCTGGCGATTTCGGACCGCGTGATCGTGTTGGATTTGGGACAGAAGATATTCGAGGGCCCACCTACCGCGGTCATGGCGGACGCTCACATCCGCACCGCTTTTCTGGGAGCCGCACCATGACTCGGGAACTCCATCCGCGCAGCGGCGCCCAAGTGCTGGTGGACCAACTGCGGATTCATGGCGCAGACACCGTTTTTGGCGTTCCCGGCGAAAGTTATCTGTCGGTGCTGGACGCGCTGCGGGACGCGAATTCGATTCGCTATGTGGTTTGCCGGCACGAAGGTGCCGCCGCCGCCATGGCCGAAGCCGGCGGCAAGCTGACCGGGAGACCTGGCTTGTGCTTCGTCACGCGTGGACCCGGCGCGACCCATGCCTCGATCGGCGTCCATACCGCATTCCAGGACAGCACGCCGATGATCTTGTTCGTCGGCCAGATCGAAAGGCGGGTGCGCGACCGCGAGGCCTTCCAGGAAGTGGACTATCGCGCCATGTTCGGCAAGCTGGCGAAATGGGTGGTCGAGATCGACGATGCCGGCCGCGTCCCCGAACTGATCAGCCAAGCGTTCCATCGCGCCGTCAACGGACGCCCTGGGCCGGTGGTGGTTTCCCTGCCCAAGGACATGCTGAGCGACATCGTCCGCGTTGCCGACGCCGAAAGGTACAGGACCGCACGCCCCTATCCTCACCCCGAGCAGATGGCGCAATTGCGCTCGCTATTGGCAAAGGCCCGCCTCCCGATCGTCATCGCCGGAGGAGCCGGCTGGTCCGCCTCGGCCAGCCGCGATCTCACTGCCTGGGCCGAAGCCAATGTGCTGCCGGTCGCCTGCGCCTTTCGCCGCCAGGATGCGATCGACAACAATCATCCGTGCTTTGTCGGCGATGTCGGCGTCAGCCCCGGCGCGGAACTGGCCGCCCACATCAGGCAAGCAGATTTGGTGGTAGCGGTCGGCCCTCGTTTGGGCGACATCACCACGGGCGCATACGGGCTGTTCGAGATTCCGCGACCGCGACAGACCCTGGTGCACGTCCATGTCGATGGCGACGAACTCGGGCGGGTCTATAACGCCGATCTGCCGATCCATTCCGGCATGGTCGAGTTCTTGACTGCAGCGCGGTCGTCGGAACCGATCTCGAGCCCCACTTGGTCCGCCGCGACCGGGCGCGCACGCGCAGCCTATCTCGCGCACGTGGCGCCGCGACCGCCACAGGGATCGGGGGTCGATTTCACGGCCGTCGTGACATGGCTCAGGGACCGCCTGCCGGCCGATGCCATCGTCGCCAACGGCGCCGGCAATTATGCGGGATGGGTACAGCGCTTCCATCGCTATCGCGGCTATGGCAGCCAACTTGCGCCGACATCGGGGGCGATGGGTTATGGCGTCCCGGCAGCGATTGCCGCCAAGCTCCGCTACCCCGATCGAGTCGTGATCGCCTACGCCGGCGACGGCTGTTTTCTCATGACCGGCCAGGAATTGGCGACCGCCGTCCAGTACGGCGTGGCCGTCATCGTCGTCGTGGTCAACAACGGCATGTACGGCACGATCCGCATGCATCAGGAGCGTACTTATCCGAATCGCGAATACGGTACCGCCCTAGTCAATCCGGATTTCGCGGTATTTGCCCAATCGTTCGGCGCCTTCGGTGTGCGCATCGAGCGCACCGCCGATTTTCCCGCTGCATTCGAGGCGGCCTTGGCTTCGGGCCGGCCGGCGGTGATCGAGATCGTCACCGATCCCGATATTCTTTCCCCCACCGCCTCGATCGCTGGACTAAGGGCATGATCGATCCGTCTTGAATCGCTCGGTTCAAGGTCGATCGTGGACCATGCCCCTTTAACCCGCCCTGCACCGCAGTCGATCGGAAAGGAACCGCGCGCAATCCAGCCCGGCCGATCGCACTCCAGGCCGCGCCCCTCCGCGCCACCTCAACCTGACCACACTTGCTCATGAAGAAGCCCGGCGAGGGAGGACACCTGAAATCCAACGTTCTCTCGCGAGATTACGCCACCCCCCGCAGGATTATGAGGACGTTTACCCCGAATTAGGGTTGCTTGGGGATGCGTATTTCGGTCCGCATCACAGTTTGGGCGGACATGGCGAACGCGGCCGACTCGCACCACGCCGTGACGGCGTCGAGGTCAGGCTCGAGCGATGCCGCGAGATCGCCATGATACTCCTGCCACGCGGCGAGGTATGGCTGCCGAACCGCGGTGATCACGGGAATCCCGGCCGAAACCGCCGCCGAGATGCAGGCCACCAGGCCCCCACCCTTCGATTCCGCCCGCCCGAAACGATTGATGACGACGAGATCGACGCGCTCCCCGATCGCCGCCAGGATCATCGGCACCGTGTCGACCAAGCGGCGCTCGTCGAGACGGCAATCGGTCGTGCGCGCGCCAGGCCCCGCCCAGATATCGAAGCGACGGCCGCTGCGCAGATCGACCGCCGCGATCGACGCCGCGCGCGAGCCACGAATCCCGGACATGACCTGGATCAGGCCGCCGAGCCGAAGCCCTTTCGCCGCGAGCCGGCCACAAATGTTCGCGAGGAAGTCATCGAGTGCGAACCCGCGCTCGTAGACAATGGCGGCAAGACGTATAGTGTCGTTGTCGGTCATAGGTTTGATCCCTGACTTTCGCGCTCCGCGCGGCATTCCGCCAAGGCGCGGTCGCGCGAGAACGGACGATTAGCGCGGTTCCCCGGCCGCCGCTTTGACCTTGGTCAAAGTCGGGTTACGCTTTTTATTGATCTCTCATGGCCGGGAGACGGCGGGAGAAAAGTGCAAGTGGCCGGATATGGCGCGAAATCTCCTGGGCCCGAAGGGATCGGGTGGCTGCCGTTCCAGTTCAAGGGGCTGGCGACCAAGATATACGTCGCCTTTCTGTTGGCTGCCGCCATTCCCACGTCCATTGCCGGCCTGGTCGGAATTTTCTTTTCGCTCGACACCCTCAAGCGCGAAACCCTGCTCAACCTGGAGCAGGAAACGGATGGCCGCGCCGAGGCTTTGACGCGCTTTTTCGATCAATTGTCGAGCGAGATACGCTACCTAGCGAGTTCGTTGGCGTTCCAAGATCTCGCGCTTGCCAATAACCCGGAACCCAAGCGCAGTCGCGAGATTCGGGCGCGGATCGAACGCGACTTCGCCGCCTTCTCCCATGCTTATCCTTACATTTACCAGATCCGTTATCTGGACGTCGGTGGCAAGGAGGTCGTTCGAGTCGATCAGCGGGACGAACGGATCTTCATCGTTCCGGAAAGCGAACTCCAGGATAAATCGGACCGCTACTACGTCCAAGAGACTTTGGCTGTTGCGCCCGGCGACATCTACGTCTCGCCGCTCGATCTCAACATCGAGCGGGGCGAGATCGAGCATCCCGAAAAGCCGGTGATTCGCTTCGGAACCCCGATCGCGGCGGCCGACCGCAAGCCCCAAGGCATGCTGATCGTCAATTTGCACGCGGGGATCGTTCTCGATCAAGTCCGCCAGATGGCGGAGGCGCGCGGCGGCAACGTGTATTTGTTCAGCCGTTCGGGATTCTACCTGTCCCGTTCGGCCGCTTCCTCGGCGCACGGCTCCTCCCGGATGACCTCGGTCGAGGAGCTGACGGAGACCTTTCCGCGGGCGTTTTTGACCCACATCCTCGAAGGCAACCGCGGGACGCTCGAACTGGGCGAGTGGATCGTCGCCTTCGCTCCCGTGCGCACGTCGACCCTGACCGCGTCCCCCGACGATCCCATGGAATGGGCCGTGGTCATGGCCTTTCCGCGCCGCCAGCTTTTGGCCGCCGTGTTCAACCTCTACATGCTCTACGGGGTGCTGATCGTCGGCCTCGTGGTCACGGCCGGCGCGGGATTCATCCTCTCGCGCCACCTGCTGCGACCCTTGACGCTGCTCAGCCAGGAAACCGGAGAGATCGCTCGCGGCAACTTCGCCAGCCGGGTCGAGATCAAGGGCGAGGACGAAATCGCCGATCTCGGGACGCGCTTCAACCAAATGGCGGAGCAGCTGGAACGAACCTATGCCTCGCTGCAAGCCCAGCGGGACAACCTGGAAGTCGAGGTCCAGGCCCGCACCGCCGCCCTCGATCGGGAACGACGGAACCTGTCGGCGATAATCCAGAACACAGCGGACGGGATTCTATCGGTGTCGCGGAGCGGAAAGATCGAGGTCGCCAACGTCGCCGCCGAGCGACTGCTCGGCACCGACGGGGGGGCGTTGGCCGGACGGACGATCCAGGACCATTGGCCGGGTTGGACCGATTATCTCGCGGGTCCGCTTCGAGCCGAACCCCATCTCGTCACCCATCAGGTCGACGGCAGGGTCCTTGGCCTGAACATCGCGCCCATCCTGCGCGACGGAGCGTTTCAGGGGGCCATCCTCGTGATCCGCGACATCAGCGAGGAGAAGCGGCTTCAGGACGAGCGGCGCGAGTTGGACCGCCAGATCTTCCAGACCGAGAAAATGACCTCCATGGGCGAACTGGCGATGGGACTGGCGCATGAAATCGGCAACCCGCTGGCAGGGATGAAGGCCGTGGTTCAGGCGTTGTTGGAGGAAGAAGCCGAGAACGACCGCGTCCGTCTTTACTTGACGCGGGTCGAGAACGAGATCGATCGCCTGTCCGGCTTCCTGCGAACCTTCCACGGATTCGCCGCCCCGCGCGAAATGCATCCCGTTCCGTGCCGGCTGGAGGACGTGCTGGAAGACGTACTGCTCTGGACCCACAAGGAGGCGAAATCGAAGGGCATCGCGATCGAGTACAAGGATTGCGGCCCGACGGTGCCGGTGCTGTGGGCCGACCCCAACCAGCTCAAGCAGGTCTTGCTGAACCTGGTCATCAATGCCGTCCACGCAATGGAACAGGGCGGGCGGATCACGGTCGGAATGTGCGGCCCGTTTCCGTCGCCGGAACGGCCGGAGGGGGCGCCGCGGGCACGGTTCTGCGTCGAGGACGACGGGCCGGGCATCCCCGAGTCCGTGCTGCCGCGCATATTCGATCCCTTTTTCACTACCCGCGCGGACGGCACCGGTCTCGGGCTGGCGGTGGTGAAGAAGATCGCCGTGCAGCACGGAGCCGACATCGTGGTCCGCAACCGTGAGGTCGGCGGGGCGCGCTTCGAGTTCGACTGGCCGATTGCGGGAAGCGAGTCGACCGTCGGCGCGGGACTGTCCGTCCCGCCTTGCGAAAGGAAAGCCCTCGATGCCTGAGCGCATCCTGGTGGTCGACGACGACCCCACCATCCGCCAGACGGTGGCGGAGGTCCTGATGCGCCAGGGCCACGACGTCCGCCAAGCCGAGGATGGCGCCTCCGCCCTGCGCCAGGCCGGCGAGCAATCGTTTGCGTTGATCCTGCTCGATCTGCGCCTGCCGAACGTGAGCGGCCTGGAGATCATGCCGAAACTCCTCGAATTGGATGATCGAACCGTGGTGGTGGTGATGACGGCCTATCCGGAAGTTCGAACAGCCATCTCGTCCCTCAAGGCCGGAGCCTACGACTACCTCAACAAGCCGTTCGATCTCGACGATCTCAGGGGCATGGTGCAGCGCGCCTTGGAAGCCCGGCGCCTGCGCTCCGAGGTCGAGCAGCTGCGCGCGACCGCCCGCCACGCCCAGCCGGTAGAGGAACTCGTCGGGGACAGCCCGGAGTTCCGCCAGTTGCTCGAAATCACGCGCCGCATCGCCGCCGCCGGCCGCAGCCCCGTTCTCATCCGAGGCGAATCGGGGACGGGCAAGGAGAAGGTTGCCCAGGCCATCCACGTCTTCAGCCTGCGCGCCGCGGGCCCGTGGATCACGGTCAACTGTTCGGCCATCTCAGAGGGACTCTTGGAGTCCGAGATGTTCGGCCATGAGAAAGGAGCTTTTACCGACGCCAAGGAACGCAAGCGCGGCCTTTTCGAGTTGGCCGACGGCGGCACCCTGTTCCTGGACGAAGTCGGCGACCTCTCGCTCGCTCTCCAGCCCAAGCTGCTCAGGGCCCTCGATTCCCAGACGTTTCGCCGGGTCGGCGGACAGAACGAAATCAAGGTCGACGTGCGCATCGTCGCCGCGACCAACCGGGACTTGACGGCGATGATCCGCGAAGGGCGGTTTCGGGAAGATTTGTACTATCGGCTCAATGTTGCCGGCATCGACATGCCTCCGCTCCGCTCCCGCCGGAGCGATATCCTGCTCCTGGCGGAGCACTTTTTGAAGCTGGGCGGGGCGACGATGAAGCTCCCCAGACCCGGCGTCGAGCCGGCCGCCGCCGAGCTGTTGGAAACCTATGCTTGGCCGGGCAACGTGCGCGAATTGCGCAACGTCATGGAACGCGCCTTGATTCTTTCGGGTGGCCAGACCATCGGACCCGGTCATCTTCCCAAGGAGCTTTTTGGGAAAGTCGGACCGGCCGCGAAACCGGCCGAGGCCGCCTCGAACGCGATGGACATGACCCTGGCGGAGGCCGAACGCCGGCACATTCTTCGCGTGCTCGATCTCTGCAAGGGCAACAAGACCTCGGCCGCGAAACGACTCGATATCACCCGGCTGACATTGCGGAACAAATTGCGCCAATTCGGCGTCACGGACAGCGGCGAAGAATAAACCGCTGGTCAATTTCTGACCGGCCGGTGGTGAAAAGGTATCCTCCCGACCGCGGTCCGGAAACGGAAACACCGCCTCGCCGCCGATTGGCACGTCCCATGCTTGTTACGGCACGCCACCGAAAGGGAGGCTTGCTTGAGCGCAAGATGGCCGGAGCGTCCGGCGACCCCGACTGCCCGGGCGCTGTCGCAAACCTACAAGGGAGTGCTGAAGGTCTCGCTGCTGCTGGTCGCCACCTATGTGGTGGCGCAGGCCTTGTCGGGTTTTCTGCCCGCCGCCGGCTATCGCGATCTGTTGGGGCTCTCCAACCGCACGGCGGTCTGGATCGTCGCCGAACTGCATCTGATGTTCGCCGCCTTCGTTCTCGGTGTGCCCATCTTCGCCCTGATCACCGAGGTCGTCGGCGTTGCGACCAAAGACCGCCGCTACGACGACCTCGCGCGGGAATTCACCAAGCTGCTCGCCATGGCCTACACCCTGACCGCGGTGCTCGGGTGCACGCTGCTGGTTCTGTTCGTCGTCCTTTATCCCAAGTTCACCGCCTACATGCACGGGCTCTTCAAGCCCACCTGGGCGCTCTATCTGACTCTAATCTTTGCCGAGGTGATCTTCGCCTATCTCTACTGGTACACCTGGGATCATCTGCAGGGTGCGCGCAAGCGCTGGCACATCGCGCTCGGAGTCATGGTCAACCTCTGGGGCACCGCGCTTTTGTTCATCGCGGACGCGTGGGTCACGTTCATGATGAGCCCGGCCGGCATCGACGAGGCCGGTAATCTGACCAGCCTTTGGGCGGCGGTCGCCAACCTGACCTGGATGCCGATAAATATTCACCGGCTCTTGGCCAACGTCGCGTTCGGCGGGGCGATCGCGGCGGCCTACGCCGCGTTCCGTTTCCTCGCCGCGCGCGACGACGCCGAGCGCGCCCGGTTCGACTGGATGGGCTACGTCGGATCCTTCATCGCCATCGGCGCCTTCATTCCGCTGCCGTTCGCCGGCTACTGGCTCGGCCGCGAGATCTATCAGTTCAGCGAGCAGATGGGCGTTTCCATGATGGGCGGGGGTTTCTCGTGGCTGTGGATTCTCCAGGCCATGCTGATCGGCTCGCTGTTCTTCGCCGCCAATGTCTACCTGTGGCTGGGGATGGGACGCATTCCGGGCGCCGAACGCTACACGAAATTCCAGGTACCCATGATGCTGATCCTGACGCTCGGTTTCCTGGTCTGGGCGACGCCGCGCTCGATCATCGCGACCGGATCGGAGATGGTGGCCATGGGCGGCTCTCACCATCCGTTCCTCGGCCTGTTCGGGGTGATGGCCGCCAAGAACACGGCGGTCAATGTCATGATCCTCACCACCTTTTTCTCGTTCATGCTCTATCGGCGCGGTAACCGGGTGGCGGTGGTGCCATGGGCCGCAGCCGGAAAGGCGGTTCAGGCGCTCGCCATCGCGGCGGCGGCCGTGGTGGTTGTCGGTTACGGGGTCTACAGCTACTACGTCCCCTCGATCGTGCGGATCGGATATTCGGTCTATCAGGTCACGGCGGTGCTGGCGGCGATGGTGGTCTTTGTCGCCATCGACATTCCCCTGCTCAAGGGGGCGCGGGAAATCGGGCCGATCGCCTGGGGGCGGATTCCGGCGCGTGCCCAGTATGCCCTGGTATTCCTGGCGGTGACGTTCACCTGGTTGATGGGGCTGATGGGCTACATCCGCTCGGGCATCCGCCAGCACTGGCACGTTTACGGCCGTGTCGCCGACGAAAGCGCGAACGCCTACACCATGACTCACGGCGACGCGACCCTAATCGTCTCCGGCATCGTCGTGGCTTTCTTCCTGTTGGTGGCGGCGGTCTTCTTCATGGCCATGCGTGAAGAGCGGAAGGCGTAGGATGTTGGCGCGCACCTTTCTCAAGATCTTCATTTTCGTGCTCGTGGTGGTCGGCATCTACGCTTACGTCGGCCAGTTGGTGCCTCAGTTCGAGGAGCACCCGCCCAAGACGAGAACCATCACGGCCGAGACCGATCGCGACGAACTATCGGACATTGGCCAGGAACTGCTGCGCGGCAAGGGCGGCTGCCTGATCTGCCACAAGGACAGCGAAACCGGAAACACGCGCGGGCCCGATCTGCGCCAATCGGCGGCCACCGCCGCGAGCCGCAAGCCGGGGTTGGACGCCGAAGCCTATCTGCTCGAATCGCTCCGGGAGCCCGGGGCCTTCCTGGTTCCCGGCTACCCCAACATGATGCCCTCGGCGCTGAAGCCGCCCGCCAATCTGACGCCGGCCGAAATCAAGGCGGTGGTGGCTTACCTGCAAGTTCTGGGCGGGGCCGAGTCGACCGCGGTCGTGACCGTCGAGGACGTCGAGCAATCGAAGCGCGTCGCCAAAGGCGACCATCGCGGCCGGACGCTGATGGATCAGCACGGCTGCACCGCCTGCCATAAGGTGGAGGATGAAGGCGGCGAGATCGCCCCCGACCTGACTGGGGCCGGAGCCCGATTCGAACCCGACGCTATCTTACGCAAGCTCAACGATCCGGCTGCATGGACGACGCCCAATTTCGAGGAGGGGCTCATGCCGTCCTTCGCCGAGGCGCCGCCGGGAGACCTTCACGAGATCGTGGCTTATCTATCTGGCCTTGCCGGCAAGAGCTACAACCCGACGGGCGCGGCATCGCCATGGTCGCACGAAGGCGTCCGCCTCGGGCTAGTGATCTTCATCGCCAACGGCCTGATGTTGGTCGCTCTCGCTTGGGCGCGGCGGCGCGAAAGGCGGGAGGCCGCGCAATGATCCGTTGGACCTTCTTTATCGCGCTCGGACTGTGGTTGTTGGTATTGGTGGGCCTGAAGCTGCTGATCGCGCCGCCGATTCCGGCCAGCGTGCTGACCCTCTATCTGGTCATGACGACGGTGGCCATCGTGCTGTTCGTCATGGCCAACGAGGACCGTTGGCGGGCGTTCCAGGCGCCGCTCCGGGCGGTGTTCGAGGGGCGCGTTCCGCGCTTCGTGCAGGCCGCCGTTTTGATTGCGCTGCCGGTCTTGGTGATGGGCGCCGCTTACTTGCGCTTGGCTCCGACCCACGACGCCCCCTTCGAGCCGCGCGTGGTCCACCCCGAGCCGCCTTCCGGCTTCAATCTCAAGGGAAAGCGCATCAGCGTTTCCGGATTGAAAAACCCCCTGCGGACGGATGGCCCCGAACTGGCGGCACGCATCGCCGAGGGCAAGAACATCTATTACCGCAATTGCTTTTTCTGTCATGGCGATTCGCTCGCCGGAGACGGCCATTTCGCCGGCGTGTTCCGACCGATCCCCGCCAATTTCCGCGACGTCGGCACGCTCTCGATGCTGCAGGAATCCTACGTCTTCTGGCGGGTGGCGACCGGCGGTTCGGGCCTGCCCAAGGGCGCCACGCCGTGGAATTCGGCGATGCCGGTCTGGCAGGATTTCCTGTCCGAGGACGAGATCTGGAAGGTGGTTCTTTACATCTATGCCGGCTCGGGCTCGACCCCCCGCACTTGGGAGGAAGGCACCCATGCGGGCCATCAGTAGCTTCGCGGCACTTCTTCTGCTGGCTTCGTCGGCCGCCCTGGCCGAAGTGGCGATGGAGCCGGTGAAGCCAACACCCGTCGCCGCGGTTCCCGAGCAGGGGCAACAGCTCTACCGCCGTCACTGCGAGCAATGCCACGGCGCCGAGGGCAAAGGCGACGGCCCGGCGGCCGATCTGGTCTATCCGCGCCCGCGCGATTTCACCCTCGCTCTCTTCAAGGTGCGGACCACGCTTTCCGGCCAGGTGCCGACCGATCACGACCTTTTCCGCGTCATCAGCGAAGGCATGCCCGGAACCTCGATGCCGCCGTGGAAAAAGGTGTTGAGCGAAGCCGATCGGTGGCAGCTGGTTCACCACATCAAGACCTTCGACGACATCGGCGTCTTCGCCGACGAACCGGCCAAGGAACAAGTGGCGCTGGGCGCACCCCCCAAGGTGACTCCCGAACTGATCGAGCGCGGACGGCTCCTTTACCAGGACAAGAAGTGCTGGCAGTGCCACGGCCAAATGGGCCGTGGCGACGGTCCCTCGGCCCAGGGCATGAAGGATGACTGGGGATTCGCCATTCGACCGGTCGATTTCACCAAAAGCTGGCGTTACCGCGGCGGCGACGGCCTGGCCGATATCTATCGGACCTTCACTACCGGATTCAACGGGACACCCATGCCGTCGTTCCTAGCGTCGATCCCCGAAGCGGCGGATCGCTGGGCGCTGGCCGCATTCGTCCAAAGCCTGGCCCAGCCGATGCGCCCCTCGCAGGTGTTAAGGGCGGGGCGGCACGCCGGCGAGATTCCCGCCGACCCAAACGACCGCGCCTGGGCGAAGGCCGAAGCGGTCGATTTTCCGTTGGCGGGCCAGATCATCCTGGAGCCGCGCTGGTTCAAGCCCGCCCACGATGTGGTCTCGGCCAAGGCGCTTTACGGCGATCGCGAAGTCGCGCTCCTGGTGATTTGGGACGACGGCACCCGTAACCACGGTGGGGACAATAAACCCCTCGACCGGGTTGCGGTCCAACTACCGCTCGCCGATCCGGCTACGACCGATGGCGAGCGCCCCTACTTCATTTTGGGCGATCGCAAACACGGCGTGGACTATTGGCAATGGGCCGCCGATGGGAAGCTCGACCGTGAGCGCATCTTTGGCGTCTCCCGTCGCGAGGCCCATCCATCCGCTTCGCTGAAAGCCGCCGGAACTTACAACGACGGCCAGTACCGGGTCATGTTCCGCCGGCCGTTGACGGGCAAAGATGAAATTCCGCTCAAGGCGGGAACCTTCCTGCCGGTCGCGTTTCATCTTTGGGACGGCGCCAACGGCGAGGAGGGATTGAAGATGGCGCTCTCCGCCTGGGCCTATCTGCTGCTGGTGCCGGAGACTCCGTTCACGGTCTTTCTGTGGCCGGGCCTGCTCGGCCTGCTTGCGGTCGGCGGCGAGGTCTGGCTGATCCGCCGCCTGCGCCGACCGGCATTCGCCGCTTTGATGCTAGTCGCCCTCTCGCCCTCCGCTTTTGCCGCCGAATACCAACGTCTTGAGGTCAACGAGCCGGCGCCCGCGTTCCGGCTGCTCGACCAGAATGGCCGCCGTACCTCGCTCACCGACTTCCGGGGCAAGGTCACGGTGATGACTTTCTTCTTTTCCACCTGCGTCGATGTCTGCCCCGTGCTGCTTCAGACCCTCGAGGCGACCGAAATCATGCTCAATCCGAAGGAACTCGACCGGGTTCGCTTCATTGCCGTCACCGTCGACGCCGGCCGCGACACGACCGAACGCCTGAAGGCGTTCATGGCCGAACGCGGATTGCGGGCGAAGACCTGGCGGCTGCTGACCGGAAGCATTCTCGACTTGACGGGCGTGGCGGACGCCTACGGAACGGTGGTGCGGCCCGGCGCGGGCGGGGATTTCGTCCACAACAGCGTGTTCGTGGTGATCGACGGCAAGGGAATCAATCGCGTCGAGTTGCACGG